>NZ_JBQKHK010000072.1:0-319 GCF_052118305.1 Collinsella sp. LCP21S3_D3 | reverse complement strand
GGTCGTTCGGAAGCGAGGTGCTGCTATCCATGGACGGCAAGCAGACCAGGTACACATACGAGCAGAAGGTCGCCGCCGCCTCGGCCGTGGTCGACGGCGGCATGGGCAAGCAGGACGCCATGGAGGCGTTCGGGGTCATGTCCCTGGCGCCGCTCAAGAGATGGTGCGCGCTCTACCGCGAGGGCGGCGCCGAGGCGCTCAGGCCCAGGCCCAGGGGCAGGCCGAAGGGGTCCGGCCCCAAGTCGCGCGGGCGCACCCGCGAGCAGGAGCTCGAGGAGCGCTGCCGAAGGCTCGAGACCGAGGTGGCCTACCTAAAAAA
>NZ_JBQKHK010000071.1:0-337 GCF_052118305.1 Collinsella sp. LCP21S3_D3 | reverse complement strand
CGTCCTTCGTCTGCTCGATGAACAGGTCGAACTTGGGGAAGCAGCCGCGGCGGTTGAGCAGGCGCAGGCCGAAGCAGTCGGCGAGGTAGTAGCCCTTCTCGCAGCCGCCGGCGCCGTGGTCGGAGGCCATCATGACGCAGTTCTCGGCGCCCACGGCCTGCCCGATCTTGCCCTCGGGGTTGGTCATGGCGAAGACGCGCACGCCCATATCCTTCATCTTGCCGATGGCCTCGAGCACCTCGGGGGTGGTGCCGGACTCGGAGGCGGTCAGCACGACGGACTTGTCGGTCATGCGCTTGTGGCCCATGACGTTCCACTCGGCGGCGTGGATCAGGTA
>NZ_JBQKHK010000070.1:0-340 GCF_052118305.1 Collinsella sp. LCP21S3_D3 | reverse complement strand
TATCGCAGCTTGCCGCGTCCTTCATCGGCTCCCTGTGCCAAGGCATCCGCCGTGCGCCCGTGGTATCTTGCGGGACCGCTCCGGGCCCGCGGGATATCCACGTGTCGCTAAATTGAATTAATCGATATCATGAATAGCGCTCTCATGTCGCAATTCGGGTATCTCATACCGCGGCACAGTCTTGACTGTGCTCGCGATCAGATGCTCCTCACTCGTATATGAGTGAATTCTCTTGTTTGGATCGGATGAATGATTGCTATCATTCTCTGTTTAGATCGCAGAAAAGAATCGAGTCTGGAAGAGGATACTCTTCCATCTCTCTCCTATCGCTATGCGGCTC
>NZ_JBQKHK010000069.1:0-349 GCF_052118305.1 Collinsella sp. LCP21S3_D3 | reverse complement strand
CCATGCCCTCATGCAGGAGGGCTAGCCGCTCAAAAAGCGTGCGCGCTTCCGATGCTCAGGCTGCTCAATTTCCGATGATCTTTTTGCTCAAATCCTCTTGACGAAACACAAACCGCGCACGCACCTCTTCCTGGTGCGCGGTTTTCCTACAGAGCTGCGCGGGGTCACTAGGGCCAAGCTCCTTATGGAGCCCACACCCAGGCGCACTCCGCAGGACGAAAGAACCCCCGCCGCACGTAGTGTGAACTGCCTCCCATTTCTTGGACATGAGAAATGGGAGGCTTTTTATGCGTGTCGACTTGAGGGTGAAGCACGACATCGAGGCCAGGAAGGCGGCGATCGGGCTCTT
>NZ_JBQKHK010000068.1:0-382 GCF_052118305.1 Collinsella sp. LCP21S3_D3 | reverse complement strand
TCTGGAAGAGGATACTCTTCCATCTCTCTCCTATCGCTATGCGGCTCTCAAGGTACGCGGGTGCGACCCCGGGGACCGGGTGCTGCGGGGACTTCCTCCGGGCCAGACATCCACCGGACGGGCTCCTGCCCTCCATTCGAGTTAAGTTGATCTCTCTAGAAGATTTATCTCCCTAGAAAGGAGGTGATCCAGCCGCACCTTCCGGTACGGCTACCTTGTTACGACTTCACCCCCCTCACCCTCCACACCTTCGGCGCCTCCCCCCAGATAAGGTTGGGCCGGCGACTTCGGGTGCAGACGACTCGGGTGGTGTGACGGGCGGTGTGTACAAGGCCCGGGAACGCATTCACCGCGGCATGCTGATCCGCGATTACTAGCAACT
>NZ_JBQKHK010000067.1:0-421 GCF_052118305.1 Collinsella sp. LCP21S3_D3 | reverse complement strand
TTCTGAGACTTCTCAACAGTACCAGTAGTTCCAGATAAGACTTTAGCAGACTGAGAAAGCTTGCTAGTAACTCCATCTTGAACCTTTCCCATAGACTGCATGGCTTTGACGTATTGGTTATTATCTACGGAAACCTTTATTCGCATTTCCTTATCTGCCATTATAGTTCCTCCTAATCAAACATATTAAATACATTGTCTAATTCTTGTTTGGCAAAAGCTCTACGGTCTTCCTCGTCCATATCTCTCAGTAAGTCTTCCGTAGTTATCTCGGATTCTGGAATATAGTCTAGGTCTCTGTAAAGTTTAAAACCAACATATTCGTCGTAGCTTATTGGCTTACCTTTAGCAGGCTGTTTGAACAAGGTAAAGAACAGTCCAGCCTCTCTTGCATGACGTTGGTAAGCTCCTCTCATCAATCC
>NZ_JBQKHK010000066.1:0-429 GCF_052118305.1 Collinsella sp. LCP21S3_D3 | reverse complement strand
CGTCGCTTCCGTGGCTTCGCGCCGACACGGCGAGCCTGGACGCCGACCCCAACATCTTGTGGGCGGGCGGCGTGCCGTGGGACTTGGCGGCGTCGAAGCCCCGACTGACCCCCCGGCTGGACATCGACCCCAACACTCCCCACCTGGCCACGGCAGCGGCCTACCCGGCGGACATCGCCACCCCACTGTGGGACACCTTCATGGCGGCGGCCTTCCCCGACCCCGAACAGCGGGCGTGGGTCATGCGGCTGTTCGGGGTGGCCACCACCGGCCACGCGGACGCGGCCTTGCCCATCCTGTACGGGCCCCCCGGCGCGGGCAAGACCAGCGCGGTGAAGCTGGTAGGCGAAGCCCTGGGAAGCTACGCCGTCTACCCGTCGGCGCTCATCCTGGACAACACCACCAACACCACCGAAGAGCGGGCCCTAC
>NZ_JBQKHK010000065.1:0-439 GCF_052118305.1 Collinsella sp. LCP21S3_D3 | reverse complement strand
GATGTACGCCACGGGCACGAGCACCCGCAAGGTGCAGAGGGTGGCCGAGAAGATGGGCGTCTCCAGGCTCTCGAAGGACCAGGTGAGCGCAATCGCCTCGAGCCTGGACGCGGACATCGAGGATCTGTGCGGAAGGCCGCTCGACGGCTCGCCGGTGCCCTACGTCTGGCTCGACGCGGCCTACGTCAAGTGCCGCCGCGGGGGGCGCGTCGCCTCCACCGCCGTGGTCACCGCCATCGGCTGCGATGCGGGCGGCTGGAGGCGCGTCCTTGGTGTCGACGTGGTCGACACCGAGTCCTACGACTCGTGGCTCGCCTTCCTGCGGGCCATCCGCTCGCGCGGGGCGGCGGGCGTGCGGCTCGTCGTCTCGGACGCCCACCCGGGGCTCGTCCGGGCGCTCGGCGAGGTCTTCCAGGGCGCCGCGTGGCAGCGCTGCGCG
>NZ_JBQKHK010000064.1:0-477 GCF_052118305.1 Collinsella sp. LCP21S3_D3 | reverse complement strand
CTACGATGCTTTTCAGGGAAGGATTATTTTCCCTTTGACAGATGAGTATGGTCGTGTTGTAGCTTTTTCAGGCCGGATTTGGACCGAGTCTGATTTGGCAAATAAACAACTAGCCAAATATAAAAATAGTCGTGGGACAGCAATCTTTAACAAGAGTTATGAACTCTATCATTTGGATAAGGCCAAACCAGTTATTAAGAAGCAGCGTGAAGTTTATCTGATGGAAGGCTTCATGGATGTCATCGCTGCTTACCGGGCCGGTATTAAAAATGCAGTCGCCTCTATGGGGACAGCTTTGACCGGTGAGCATGTTCGACACCTAGCTAAGTATTGTAAAAAACTTGTCTTGACCTATGATGGCGATAAGGCTGGGCAGGCCGCGACGGCCAAGGCCTTGGAAGAATTGAAAGATTTCAATGTTGAAATAGTTTTTCTTCCGGATAACATGGATCCTGATGACTACACTGCTCAGCATTC
>NZ_JBQKHK010000063.1:0-499 GCF_052118305.1 Collinsella sp. LCP21S3_D3 | reverse complement strand
AGTCGCGCGTGAAGCGCGCCCCGTGCCGCGCCCAGGGGACGGCCTCGGTGCGCACGCCGTGCTCCGGGCAGCGCACCCTGCAGGGCGCGTACTCCAGGTAGCAGGCCGAGCGCGCCAGGTCCATCGCCCTCCACAGCCTGGGGGCCCCGCGGTTCGCCATGTCGTAGAAGTCGCAGGCCATGCCGCATACGGGGCAGCGGCGCTGCTCGCGCTTGTAGGGCCGGACGCTCACGACGATGCGCTCGGCCTCGATGCGCGCGCCCAGGACGACCGTGCGGGCCAGACCGAGGGCGAGAAGTAGTAGACTCTTCATGCGTCACACCTCTTCGGTTGTCTGAATTTGGCGATCGCGTCGAAAATGTTGGTGTAAGGGTGACACCCTAGCGCCCGTTTAACGAAGAACGGCCTTCGTCCTAGAATCTGAAATCACCACAACAACAGGTTCTAGGAAAGGACGAAGACCGCTATGGAAATCTTATCAGACCCGACGCCGGACATG
>NZ_JBQKHK010000062.1:0-539 GCF_052118305.1 Collinsella sp. LCP21S3_D3 | reverse complement strand
GAGGCGGTCGGTGGTCAGCACGGACAGGATCCACGGCGACACGATGACGCGGAAGTCGTCGTCCAGGCCCGGGATCGCGTACTCGGCGGTGTCGATGATGACGTAGTCCTCGTCGCCGGTCACGCCGCTGGTGAGGAAGGCGCGGACGCGCTCGTCGAGGGCGCGGCACTCGTCCTCGCCCATGAACAGGAACACCGGGACGCCGGGCTCGAGCAGCTCGAGCGTGCCGTGGAAGAAGTCGTGCGAGGTGATGTGGCGGATGCGCTTCCACTGCATCTCCTCGAGCAGGCACATGGAGTACAGGATGGTCTCGCCCCAGAGGGCCCCCGAGCCGATGAACATGGTGTAGTCGGCCAGCGCGTACTTCCTGGCGATCTCCTCGGCGCGCGGCTCGAAGCGCTTGCGGATGTCGAGCAAGTCCTTCCAGACGTCCTTCGTCTGCTCGATGAACAGGTCGAACTTGGGGAAGCAGCCGCGGCGGTTGAGCAGGCGCAGGCCGAAGCAGTCGGCGAGGTAGTAGCCCTTCTCGCAGCCGCCGG
>NZ_JBQKHK010000061.1:0-543 GCF_052118305.1 Collinsella sp. LCP21S3_D3 | reverse complement strand
GATCGCGTCGAAAATGTTGGTGTAAGGGTGACACCCTAGCGCTCGTTTAACGAAGAACGGCCTTCGTCCTAGAATCTGAAATCACCACAACAACAGGTTCTAGGAAAGGACGAAGACCGCTATGGAAATCTTATCAGACCCGACGCCGGACATGCTCGCTATGCCCCGTTTCGACGACGGCGCCATCGATATGCAGGAGCTGCTTCGCAGACTCGCCGAGCAGGTCGTGAACGCCGTGATGGACGCCGAGGCCGACCAGCTCTGCGGTGGCGGGGCGAACAGCCGAAACGGCTACCGCGAGAGGTCGCTCGCCACCTGCGTCGGCACGCTGACGCTGCGCATCCCCAAGCTGCGCTCCGGCAGCTTCTTCCCGGAGGACGTGCTCGAGCGCCACCGGCGCGTCGACCGCGCCCTCGTTGCCGCCGTCGCCGAGATGTACGCCACGGGCACGAGCACCCGCAAGGTGCAGAGGGTGGCCGAGAAGATGGGCGTCTCCAGGCTCTCGAAGGACCAGGTGAGCGCAATCGCCTCGAGCCTGGACGC
>NZ_JBQKHK010000060.1:0-547 GCF_052118305.1 Collinsella sp. LCP21S3_D3 | reverse complement strand
TCCCCCGGGTGCGACCGTCGTCGTAGAGCTCGTTCATCCTCGCCTCCGAGAAGTACCTGGACTCCTGCCATATCTCGTCCTGCTCGCACATGACCGCGCCCGCGAGCCGCACCAGCGAGCCCGTGGAGGGGAACACCTGCACGACGCGCGACCTGCGCTTTATCTCTCGGTTGGTCCTCTCCTGCACGTTGTTGGTGCGCAGGCGCTTCCAGTGGGTCGGCGGGAAGTCGAGGTAGGCCAGCGCGTCGGGCTCGGCCTCCTCCAGCACCGCCGCCGCCCTGGGGCAGCACCCCGCCAGCATGTCGCACGCCGCGTGGTACATGGCCGTCACGGTGGCGGCGTCGCGCCCGCGGAACACCTGCGACACGATCCTGCCCACGCGGCGCCTGAGCTGCCAGGAGCCGGCCTCGCGCATGCAGTCGCGCATGAGGTGGACCGCGCAGCGCTGCCACGCGGCGCCCTGGAAGACCTCGCCGAGCGCCCGGACGAGCCCCGGGTGGGCGTCCGAGACGACGAGCCGCACGCCCGCCGCCCCGCGCGAGCGGAT
>NZ_JBQKHK010000059.1:0-562 GCF_052118305.1 Collinsella sp. LCP21S3_D3 | reverse complement strand
GCTTGCGGACAGGGTCGAGGCGGCATAGGATATCAACCGTATTCCAGATTCTGGGACGCCGGGCCGACTCGCTTCGGATCGGGCACTACACCAACTTTCTCGACACTACCTCGCAGACGCTTTCCTGGCTGCCGCCGTCCCAGTAGGTGGGCACGTCCATGCGCGCCTTGGCCTGGGACGAGCCGTTGGTCTGGGTTACGTGGAAGGTCGTCGCGGTGCCCGCGGGGGCGTCGTTCCACGAGACGGTGAAGGTGACGCCGTTTTGGCTTGCGGTGGCGGAGTGGGCGTAGCCGGTTTCTGCCGCGGTGGAGATTACCGCGGGCGTGGGGTTGGTCTGGGTTCGGAGGGATGGGGCGGTGGTGCCGGTTGCGGCGGTGGTGCCGTCAGCGCTTTCCGTGTTGGCTGCGCTGGTGCCGGTGGATGTTGCGGTGCTGTCCTCAACGGTATCTGCTGTGTTTCGTCAAGAGGATTTGAGCAAAAAGATCATCGGAAATTGAGCAGCCTGAGCATCGGAAGCGCGCACGCTTTTTGAGCGGCTAGCCCTCCTGCATGAGGGCATGGC
>NZ_JBQKHK010000058.1:0-745 GCF_052118305.1 Collinsella sp. LCP21S3_D3 | reverse complement strand
CGAAGCTGCATATAAGAAGCTGTCGTAAACCTTGCAGAGCCTCCCCAATCTTTAATAGCAAACTCCATCCACTTCTTAAGAACCTCGTTTCCGTAAGCCTCCATATCAGACTTTATGCGAATTCTAGTGAGTTTCACATTAAGAGTTGATGGATTCTGCTTGAAATGAATCATATTAAGGTATTCGAGATAAGTCATGAAAGTAGTTGTATTCCACAGCTCTATTGGAAGAGACTCATAGTCGTCTGTCCTAACTTTGTTACCTTCTGAATCCTTATATAACTTGTCGTCTAATGTTCTTGCCCAAGCCATTTAATATACCTCCATTCATCTAATGGAATAATCTTATCATACATAATGGAGTCTGTCAATAGGTTAGGCGAAGCCTAGCTGAGGGTTTCCCGAAGCTGATGTTTTAGCTTTAAAGAGCTTTGAACAGACTCGTCCTTAAATCCAAGGACTTCTGTCGAAGCCCTGTTCACTTCGTTCACTAACTTCTTAACGTTCCGTTTCACTTCACTAAGGTCAAACCCCTTAAAACCATTATACAAATTTACAATAAATCTGTCAAGCTATAAATGGAGTAAATCTATTAATCTTAAACAATTCTTAATAAACTAACAAAAATAACTCCAATCGCTTGACTTACTTCATATATTATGGTATACTTATAAATGTAATAAAGATTAGGAGGAATAAATTATGTCAAAAGGATTAGATGCTATTCAGCGAGTTGTTGAACAGGA
>NZ_JBQKHK010000057.1:0-790 GCF_052118305.1 Collinsella sp. LCP21S3_D3 | reverse complement strand
GAGGCTTCGGTAGTTTGTGTGACAAGGGGCTAGCCTAGGCAGCAACGCTCTTCGCTCCCTTCACGCCCTTCTTCCTCGCCTTCACCGGGCGACCCGGGAGCTGGGGCTGGCAGTCGCCGCACCTGAGCATGAGCAGGGCCACGAGGTTGTCGGTGTTGCGGAAGCCGTAGCCCATCCTCACCGTCACCTTGATCTTGTTGTTGATGGCCTCTACGCGCCCGTTGCTGATGCCGAGCTCGACTGCGGCGATGATGTCGTCGCGCCGGCGGCGCACCTTCTTCTCCACGGCGACGACCTTGGCGATCTTGCAGTAGGCGGCCCTGTGCATCCAGTCGTCGAGCAGCTCGGCGGCCTCGGAGCCGTCGGCTGCCCGGAAGACGGCCCGCAGGTCCTCCTTGAGCTCCCAGGCCCTGACCAGCCGCGAGCCGGCCCTCTTCTTGAGCGCCTCGAGCCTCGCCCTCTGGCCGTCGGTGAGGTCCTCGGGGTTCTTCACGAGCGCGTAGCGGCTGCCCTTGATGGAGGCCGCCTCCTCCTCGAGCGCCCTGACCTCCTCGGGCGGCAGCTCGCCTTTGGCAGGCCTGCCGCGCTTGCCCTCGGGCCTGGGCCTGGCGGCCCTGGCGGCGTTCCACTCCTCGCAGCGCACGGCGTCGAGCGCGTCGTTCATCCACTGGACCACGTGGAAGGGGTCCATGACCCACCTCGCGTTGGGGCAGCGGCGCTTGACCAGCTGCCTTATCCACCTCGCGCCGTCGGCGGTCACCACCTCTATGGCGCGCCTCTGCTCGCGCGT
>NZ_JBQKHK010000056.1:0-812 GCF_052118305.1 Collinsella sp. LCP21S3_D3 | reverse complement strand
GAAAAACGAATCCAAGTCAGACCATTTCAAATGGTTCGATGTCTGCCCGGATGCGACACATCTGGTGTGTCCATCCTCGCAGTATCCGGTTCTCAAGGTGCACGCCTGCGCTGGTTCCCGGTTCGACCGGGCCGCGCGGCAAGGAGATATATTGCCAGACCGGAGGGGCCCCGGGGGCGGGAATCACGCACTCCATATTTTGTTCACAAATGAACCAGAGGGCCCTGGAATCCGACAGGGTCTAATCGACGATCATATATCTCAGACAGACCGTATGACCTCGGTGTTTATGCTGTCCGATGTATACGTATCGGTTATATACCCAAACCAGAATTAAATAGCACCTAGGAGATAGATTGCGACGGTTCCCCTTATAAAGCCTTTACGCGACAAAGGACCCCGCCAGACAGCGCTGGAGCCCCATTAGTGTGCAATCCTAGCCGAAAGACGTGAAACGCGAGAAAAGATTGATTTGTAATCTAAATTGGCAGATCCATCTAGGAAATACGCAACCAGCCAAAGGAGCGTTCCTAAGTGCGGACTGTAAAGAACGAGTCCCAAAAACAGGCCTCGAAAAGAATCAACCCACTTCATATGCTATTGCGACTTCAGAATAAAGAAATCAACTATCTAGAGCCACGGATCAATACAAACGCAAAAAAGGGGGAGGCCGCGAGGCCTCCCCCTTCTCGATTCTCGATGACGGCTCGGTGCCGTCCACCGGTCAGCGGCGCCCTGGCCTCCCACGGGCTGGCCCCGCAGTACTCTCGGCGCGATGGGGCTTAGCTTCCGGGTTCGGAACGGGACCGGGC
>NZ_JBQKHK010000055.1:0-887 GCF_052118305.1 Collinsella sp. LCP21S3_D3 | reverse complement strand
CGACGGTTTGGCCATCGGTCCCCTTTCGCTCGCCGCTACTCGGGGAGTCTCGAGATTGATTTCCTCTCCTCCGGGTACTTAGATGTTTCAGTTCCCCGGGTTGTCCTCCCCGGCCCTATGCGTTCAGGCCGGGGATATGCACACCGCTGTGCATGGGTTCGCCCATTCGGAGACCCCCGGGTCGAAGGATGTGTGCTCCTCGCCGGGGATTATCGCAGCTTGCCGCGTCCTTCATCGGCTCCCTGTGCCAAGGCATCCGCCGTGCGCCCGTGGTATCTTGCGGGACCGCTCCGGGCCCGCGGGATATCCACGTGTCGCTAATATAAATTAATCGATATCATGAATAGCGCTCTCATGTCGCAATTCGGGTATCTCATACCGCGGCACAGCGTGTTCCACTGTGCTCGCGATCAGATGCTCCTCACTCATCAATGAGTGAATTCCTCTTGTTTGGATCGGATGAATGATTGCTATCATTCTCTGTTTAGATCGCAGAAAAGAATCGAGTCTGGAAGAGGATACTCTTCCATCTCTCTCCTATCGCTATGCGGCTCTCAAGGTACGCGGGTGCGACCCCGGGGACCGGGTGCTGCGGGGACGTATCCGGGCCAGACATCAACCGGACGGGCTCCTGCCCTCCATTCGAGTTAAAGTGTTCTCTCTCTAAGAATGTATCTCCCTAGAAAGGAGGTGATCCAGCCGCACCTTCCGGTACGGCTACCTTGTTACGACTTCACCCCCCTCACCCTCCACACCTTCGGCGCCTCCCCCCTCTCGGTTGGGCCGGCGACTTCGGGTGCAGACGACTCGGGTGGTGTGACGGGCGGTGTGTACAAGGCCCGGGAACGCATTCACCGCGGCATGCTGATCCGCGATTACTAGCAACT
>NZ_JBQKHK010000054.1:0-951 GCF_052118305.1 Collinsella sp. LCP21S3_D3 | reverse complement strand
GCCCAGGGGCAGGCCGAAGGGGTCCGGCCCCAAGTCGCGCGGGCGCACCCGCGAGCAGGAGCTCGAGGAGCGCTGCCGAAGGCTCGAGACCGAGGTGGCCTACCTAAAAAAATTGCGTGCCCTGGTCGAGAGGGACGGGCTCTGACCAGGGCGAAGGTCGAGGCCGTGAGCGCCCTGCGCGCGGAGGGGTGGAAGCTGGGGAGCCTGCTGGAATGCGCCGGCCTGGCCCGGTCCAGCTACTATTACGCGCTGTCGCACCCGGCCAGGCCGACGCGCCCGGAGCTGCGGGACGCGGTGGCGGAGATCTTCTCGCGCACGGCCAACGGGTGCGGCCACCGCCAGGTCGCCATGTGCCTGCGCGCCGAGCTGGGCGCGCGCATAGCCAACAAGACCGTGCTCAAGATGATGCGGGAGATGGGGGTCCGCTGCGGCATCCGCCGCGAGACCGACTACCATAGGTACAACTCGTACAGGGGGGTCGTGGGCGAGACGTTCGAGAACGTCATCGGGCGCGACTTCGCCGCCGACGGGCCGTGGCAGAAGATGGGCACCGACGTTACCGAGTTCAAGCAGCCCTGGGGCAAGGCCTACTTCGCGCCGGTGTACGACTTCGGCAGCAAGGAGATAGTCGCGTGGTCGACGTCGACCAGCCCGGACATGGCGCAGCAGGCCGAGCTGCTCGACCAGCTGCTGGCGAAGATGCCCGAGGGCGCGACGCCGGTGCTCCACAGCGACATGGGCTGGCAGTACCAGCACGCCGCATGGTGCGGGAGGCTGAAGGACGCCGGGATCGTCCAGAGCATGTCCAGAAAGGGAAACTGCATCGACAACGGCGCCACCGAGCAGGTCTTCGGCCACATGAAGGACGAGTTCTTCCGGGGAAGGACATGGCCCGACTTCGAGTCCTTCAAGGCGGACCTGGACGCGTACGTCGCCCATTGGAACACGAGG
>NZ_JBQKHK010000052.1:0-989 GCF_052118305.1 Collinsella sp. LCP21S3_D3 | reverse complement strand
CTTAGAGGTCCTCGCGCCAGAAGGGCATGCTCATGCAGCGCGGGCCGCCACGGCCGCGGGAGAGCTCGGCGGAGGGCACGACGAGAAGGTCCAGGCCCTCCTTGTACAGCACGTCGTTGGTGACGGTGTTGCGGGCGTAGACGCAAATCTTGCCGGGCTCGACGCACAGGGTGTTGGAGCCGTCGTTCCACTGCTCGCGGGAGGCCGCGATCGGGTCGCCGCCGCCGCAGGGGATCAGCTTGACCTGGTCGACGCCGGTGGCGTCCTCCAGGACGTGCTCGAGGGTGTCCTCGATCAGGCGGATGTTCACGTCGCCCGGGTTCTTGCCGGCGGTCAGCTCGTAGACGCGCAGGGTGCCCATGATGGCGGGGTGGATCGTGAACTTATCGACGTCGATCTGGGTGAAGACCGTGTCGAGGTGCATGAAGGCGCGCGAGACCGGGATGTCGAAGGCCAGGATGCGCTCGACCTTGGAGTCGGAGTTCCAGAAGATGTTCTGGGCCATGACGTCGATAGCGGCGGCCTGGGTGCGCTGGGAGATGCCGACGGCGAGGGTCTTCTCGTTGATGTTCAGCACGTCGCCGCCCTCGGTGTGGAACTGGCAGTCGCGGCGGAAGTACAGGGAGACGTCCTTGTAGTCGGGGTGGTACTTGAAGACGTACTTGCCGTACAGGGTCTCGCGGTTGCGGGTGACCGAGTACATGCGGTTGAGGTTGACGCCCTCGCCGACGACCGCGAACGGGTCGCGGGTGAAGTAGAGGTTGGGCATCGGGTCGATGATCAGGTCGGACTCGGACTCGGAGTTGACCAGGGAGTCGAGGGTCGTGGAGGCCGTGAGGGGCATCTCGATCTCGGCCTTGGTCATGCCGGCCATGGTCTTCTTGACGAACTCGAGGTTGTCCTCGATGGAGTCCAGCTTCTCGCGGACGATCTGCGGCATGTGCTTCCCGCGGATGCCGGCCTCGGCGATGTACTGGTCGGTGAACTCG
>NZ_JBQKHK010000051.1:0-1078 GCF_052118305.1 Collinsella sp. LCP21S3_D3 | reverse complement strand
GGGGAGGACAACCCGGGGAACTGAAACATCTAAGTACCCGGAGGAGAGGAAATCAATCTCGAGACTCCCCGAGTAGCGGCGAGCGAAAGGGGACCGATGGCCAAACCGTCGAGCGGGCGTACCCGGCAGGGGTTCCGCCGGCGGGGTTGCAGGGCCGCGCATCCGGGGGCTGCCGCCCCCGGGCGCAGGTCCGGCTGGGGAGCGGAACGGCATGGGAGGGCCGGCCGCAGCGGGTGACAGCCCCGTACGCGAACCCAGACCGGACGGCGCGACGCGGTCCCTGAGTAGGGCCGGGCACGTGAAACCCGGTCCGAACCTGGGTGGACCACCATCCAAGCCTGAGTACTACCCTGTGACCGATAGCGCACCAGTACCGTGAGGGAAAGGTGAAAAGCACCCCGGGAGGGGAGTGAAACAGTACCTGAAACCGTGCGCCCACGAGCAGTCGGAGCACCCATTGGGTGTGACGGCGTGCCTTTTGTAGAATGAGCCAGCGAGTCGCTGGCGCGGGGCGAGGTTAACCGAAAGGGAGCCGGAGCGAAAGCGAGCCTTAACAGGGCGACTTGAGTCCCGCGCCGCGGACGCGAAGCCGGGTGAGCTATCCGTGGGCAGGCTGAAGCGGGGGTAAGACCCCGTGGAGGGCCGAACGCACGTCGGTTGAAAACGGCGGCGATGACCTGCGGATAGGGGTGAAAGGCCAATCAAACCCGGAGATATCTCGTTCTCCCCGAAATAGCTTTAGGGCTAGCGTCGCGCGTTCACCGCCGGAGGTAGAGCACCGGATGGACGAGGGGGCTTCGCCGCCTACCGAATCCAACCGAACTCCGAATGCCGGCGGCCCAGAGCGCGGCAGTCAGAGCATGTGGGCTAAGCTGTGTGCTCGAGAGGGAAACAGCCCGGACCGCCCGCTAAGGTCCCCAAGTTCCAGCCGAGTGGCAAAGGATGTGCGTCCGCCCAGACAACCAGGATGTTGGCTTAGAAGCAGCCATGCATTCAAAGAGTGCGTAACAGCTCACTGGTCGAGTGGACATGCGCCGACAATACACGGGGCTAAGCTGGACACCGAAGCGGCGGGATT
>NZ_JBQKHK010000050.1:0-1150 GCF_052118305.1 Collinsella sp. LCP21S3_D3 | reverse complement strand
GTAACTCTCCGTTAGACCAGCGTTGACGTAATAATGTCCCGTCCCCGCCCTAAGATGAATGTCGCCAAACATCAACATCGAAGAGACGGGGACGGGATGCTGGACATCATACTCCATGAGATGGAGGGGCTCTCCCTCGGGGAGAAGCGTGATCTCATCTGTGCCACGAAGGCGGCGGTCGCGCGCGAGCTTGGCAAGCAGGCAGATGGCGCGACGCCCAGATCGTGCCCCCGGTGCGGCTCTTCCTCCTTCATCAGGAAAGGGCACAATGCCGACGGCTCCCAGCGCTGGCTCTGCAAGGGGTGCGGGAGGACATTCTCGTCCAAGAGCAGGGGCCTGCTCGCCGCCTCGAAGCTCGATGCCACGACCTGGGCGCTCTTCGTGGAAGCAACGCTTTCGGGCTCAAGCCTGAGGCAGTGCGCGAAGACGTGCCGTGTGTGCCTCGGGACCTCCTGGTTCATGCGCATGAGACTCTGCGAGGTTATGGAGCGCTCGCTTCTCGCCTTCAGGACCGGACCTTCGGTCTCCTGGCGGGTAGACGGCGCCTACCTCGACGAGTCCCTCACGGGAAACAGGGCAAGGAGTGCTGCCAAGATGCCGAGGAAGCCCCACAAGCACGGCGGCGCCGTCCATGCGCGCGGCATCTCCAACCTCAAGGTCTGCGTCATCTGCGGAGCCAATGATGCCGGAGACGAGCTCTGCCGCGTGGCCGACAGGGGAAGGCCGAAGGATGAGGCCCTGAGAGACGCCATCAAGGGTCTCGGTCCTGGCACCTGGGTGGCGACCGACGCCCATCAGGGCTACAAGCGCGTGCTTCCCGCCCTCGGCATCACCGAGCATGCCGCCACCGACACGCGCCTGCAGAAGGACGGCGAGCTTGGCATGGTCAACGCGATGCACCAGAGGCTGCGCATCTTCCTTGCCCCATTCCACGGCGTATCCACCAAGTGGCCGGACCACTACCTCTCCTGGTTCCTTTGGCTCGAGCAGGCAAGGCGCTCGGACGCAGACGGGCTTCAGACGCTTTCCGGCCAGAGCGCCTGCGGCTTCTACGAGCATACGAGGCGCCAGATGATCGATCGTCCCCAGCCCTTCTGGGACTATTGGCAACGGCAGGGAGCGGCTACGTCAATGCTGGTCTAACAGAGAG
>NZ_JBQKHK010000049.1:0-1152 GCF_052118305.1 Collinsella sp. LCP21S3_D3 | reverse complement strand
TGAACTGCACCCCAAAACTTGGACGGCTTAAATAAGAACTACGCCGCAAGGGACTGTCTCCGGAACTCCTCCGGGGTCAGTCCCTTCAGTTTAACCTGGCGCCTCCTCGTGTTCCAATGGACCACGAAGTCGTCGAGGTCCGCCTTGAAGGACTCGAAGTCCGGCCACGTCCTTCCGCGGAAGAACTCGTCCTTGATGTGGCCGAACACCTGCTCCGTCGCGCCGTTGTCGATGCAGTTGCCCTTCCGGGACATGCTCTGCACCACGCCGGCCTCCTCCAACCGTCTGCACCAACCGGCCTGCTGGTACTGCCAGCCCATGTCCGAGTGCAGGATCGGCCTGGAGCCCTTGGGCTTCTTGGACACGAGCTGGTCGAGCAGCTCGTGCTGCTGAGCCATGTTGGGGTGCAGCGACGTGGACCAGGCGACGATCTCCTTGCTGCCGAAGTCGTAGACCGGCGCGAAGTAGGCCTTGCCCCAGGGCTGTTTGAACTCGGTGACGTCGGTGCCCATCTTTTCCCACGGCCCGTCGGCGGCGAAGTCGCGCCCGATGACGTTCTCGAAGGTCTTTCCGACCTTGCCCCTGTACGAGTTGTACCTGTGGTAGTCGGTCTCGCGGCGGATCCCGCAGCTGATGCCCATCTCGCGCATCATCTTCAGCACGGTCTTGTAGGCTATGCGCACGCCCTGCTCGGCGCGCAGGCACATGGCGATCTGCCTGTGGCCGCACCCGTTGGCCGTGCGCGAGAATATCTCGGCGGCGGCCTCCCAGAGCTCGGGCCTGGTGGGAGCCTTCGGGTGCGACAGCGCGTAGTAGTAGCTCGACCTCGCCAGGCCGGCGCACTCCAGCAGGCACCCCAGCCCGTACCCCTCTTCGCGCAGGGCGCTCACGGCCTCGACCTTCGCCCTGGTCAGAGTCCGTCCCTCTCGACCAGGGCACGCAATTTTTTTAGGTAGGCCACCTCGGTCTCGAGCCTTCGGCAGCGCTCCTCGAGCTCCTGCTCGCGCGTGCGCGGCCTCGCCTTGGAACCGCTCGGCCGGCCCTTGGGCCTGGGCCTGAGCGCCTCGGCGCCGCCCTCGCGGTAGAGCGCGCACCATCTCTTGAGCGGCGCCAGGGACATGACCCCGAACGCCTCCATGGCGTCCCGCTTGC
>NZ_JBQKHK010000048.1:0-1527 GCF_052118305.1 Collinsella sp. LCP21S3_D3 | reverse complement strand
GGGGCTGATTTGGGGCGAGCTGGCCCGCCATGACGAGGCGGTGGAGCGGATGCTGGACGCTGAGATGCCGATCGCGCTGTCGCGTGGACCTGTGGGGGATCGTCCTCGTGGGTGGTGGGGGGCGGCGGCTGGTCGGGCGATGCTGGCTGATCCTGATATCGAGGTGGAGTGGGCCTACGCCGCACTCCACAACCATGGCTAGATACATCGCCACGCGGGCCTGGCGTGACGCGTCCCGCATTCTCCAACGGCTCGACCACGACCTGGCGCATATGGGCCACGGCTACCTCCTTCGCGGTCGTCCCGTTGTGGACCCGGCGCTAGTGGTCGCAGAAACTGACTCTGGCGAGCCCTCCCCGGTCGCTTTCGGCAAGCCTCGCGCGCTCACAGCCAAACATCTGGCCCGGATTCTCGGCGGAGATCGCCAGCCCAGCGCGCACTCGGTCGACGGCGGCTGGCGCTGGTACCAGGTTTCAATGCCGGATGTCTACGGCTACATCAACGCCTCCTCTCAGAGGCAGGACGCCGTGGGCCACCTGGCGCTCGTGGCCAGCGTTGTCCCCTACTCCCAGCTCACGCTTTCCGAGGCTGTTGGCGTGACGCTCGACATGATGCGCCTCGACCCTCGACCGGAGCTGGGCCACCCGAGCAAAGCCGCAACCGATTGGGCGGAGCACGGCCTCGGCCTGATCGACTGTTGGCAGGCCCGCCAGCTGCGCTACCAAGGCCGCGGACTGGGCGACGTGGAGACCCTGGCGCGCCGGATCGACGCGCTGCGTGTCATGTGCGCCCGATGGCATGTCCATCAGGCCGAGATGGACCTCGCCGCCGCGAAGGACAAGCTCACGGCCCGCTGAACGTCCGGGATTCTGGCCGCGGGGCTCGCGGTTTCAGCCTGTAAAGAACGCCCCCGGCATCAGCCGGGTGCGGCCTTGGGTCTTCCCAGCACCCGCCCGATGTGATGACACACAAATTTGCCCCCCCGACCACAGCGGTCGGGGGGGGCAGATTTGTGTTCGGGGCGGGCTAGGTGGCTCCCTCATCCTCGTCAGCGGCATGGCGGGGGGCCACGCCACTGTCGTCCTGGTAGCGGCGCAGCAGGTACGCCAGCAGCGCCGTACCTGCGGCCTGGATCGCGGACCAGGTCCACACCTCCCACGACGCCAGCCAGTCACGCAGCGACGGGGCCGCGAGCGAGCCGACGAGGGTGGTGAGCACAGCGAGTCCGACAGCGATCGCGAGGCCCTGCCGCAGGGTCTGCCAGCCACGACGGGCGGCGATCGCCGGACGATCCTCGGGAGCGATGCTGATGGGGTTGGGGGTGGTGGTCATGGGAGTCTCCTCAGGCAGTAGGCGTGGACGGCTCGGTGTCGTCCACCGGATCAGGGTCGAGCCACAGGCTCGGGTCGATATGGCCACGGATGCGGTGCGGGACGCGGGGCATCCGGCCCCAGTCAGGGCGGCGGAGCATCCCGACCTGGTCGATGAACCAGGCGGCGGCGGACAGCTGTCCCAGCCGCTCGGACA
>NZ_JBQKHK010000047.1:0-1548 GCF_052118305.1 Collinsella sp. LCP21S3_D3 | reverse complement strand
CATCAAGGCGCTCGTGGATGGTCTCGTGAGCGGCTGCGGCTGGCGTCCGCACGGCTGGGTGCCGCTCCTGCCCGACGACGACGACACCCACCTCATCGGCCCCGACTGGCGACCGCAGGCCGAGCGGTGCAAACCGGGGCACGTCCGGCTGACGCTCATCTTCCAGGAGGTGGACGGATGAAACCCCCCATGCCCTGGGTCGCTGACGGCCCCGACTTTGTCGTGCGCAGAGACGACAACATCGACAGAGAGGACGAGACGCCATGCCAGTGACGAAGCGCACCCGATTCGAGGTACTGCGACGCGATGGCTACCAGTGCCGATACTGCCACCGTAAGGACAATGAACTAACCGTCGATCACGTCACCCCTACCAGCCTCGGGGGCGCAGACACCCCAGAGAACCTGGTCGCCTGCTGCATGGACTGCAACGCCGGGAAGGCCTCCAGTCACCCGGACACACCCCTCGTCGCCGACGTGAGTGAGGACGCGAAACGGTGGGCTGAGGCCCGCAAGATCGCAGCCCAGCGCGTCTCTGAACGGCGCGACAGATGGTCCAAACAGTGCCAGAAGTTTCGCAAAACGTGGCGAGTTTGGGACGAAGATTGCACGTTTCTGCCCGCCGATTGGAAGCAAAGTGTGGTGCGTTGGCTCGATAACGGAGTGCCTTACGACCGTATAGCTGAGGCGCACAGCATCGCAATCGAAGCCTACGGCGTCCCAAGTCGCACAGTCTTCCGCTACATGGCGGGCGTCATCAAGAACATCGTGAAGGAAATCGAGGCCGAAACTGCCGCGATCCTGAGAGCGGGCGACGATGGCTAGAGAGTTCGCACGCTACCTCGTCTCGACCCACCGCGACCCAGATTGGGCCACGCTGACCACCACCCAACACGACTGTTACATGGCGCTCCTGTCCAGCCCAGACCTGTCATGGGCCGGGGTTGTCCCCTACTTCCCAGCCAGGTATGCAGGCAACGCCGCCGACCTGACACCCCGCAAGGTTGCCAAAGCGTGGGACTCGCTCGCAGACGCAAACCTGCTAGTCATCGACCATTCAACCGGTGAAATCCTCGTGCGCTCATTCCTGAGGCACGACAAGGTGTTGACGAAACCCAACGTGACGAAAGCATTCTGCCGCGCCCTCGACCGCATCGCCTCGACCGCTATCCGCGACCAGATCACCGCCGAGGTGGCACGCATCTGGAGCGAGGAGGGTGACGCGCTCGCCTCCAGTTGGGACGTCATCGCTGACCTGTTGCCACACATGTCCGAGCAGATCGGGATCACGCCATGACCACAAAACCATTCCCGAAACCATTCCCCGAACCGTTCAGGAAACCATTCCCGAAACCGTTCAGCGAATCATTGCCGAAACCCTTCGGCAAACCCATCCCCAACTACTTACAAACCTTCAAACCTTCAAACCGCCCGCGCAGCGCGAGTAACGCTGAACCCTTGCGTCTATCTGTGGTTGAGAATTGTGGTTCAGCAAGCAAAAAAAGTCCGGTAGGTAGGGGCTCGCGATCTTTGCTTGCCGACCTCGCTA
>NZ_JBQKHK010000046.1:0-1651 GCF_052118305.1 Collinsella sp. LCP21S3_D3 | reverse complement strand
GATGACGCGGAAACGGCCCCTCCCGGGGCCGTTTCAGTTCCAGATCGTTGTTTTCGCCCGCTGAGCTGGGCCTATGCCGGAATCTCTCCCACAGAAACCACCGAAGAGCCAGATTTCTTCTGGGGCGGTTGACAAGGGCTGTCCTTCAGCCCTGCAATTAAGAGGATGATGAGCTGGCTGAGCTCATGAAGGGCCTTGGGAGCGAGGGGTGCCCACCAGCAATTCAGCCTCGATGGTGATGCTTTTCACACGCGATAGATTTAGGGACTCCGCGTCGATGCCGAACAGCAGCGGCGTCATCTCGGCGAACACGCGGACGTCCCTTTCGGACATCTCGAAGGTGCGCGTCACCTTGATGCGGTCGGTCATCTTGAAGTGCTTCTCAAAGCAATCGGTCACCAGCTGGTTTGAGTATTCCTTGCTGCGCAAAGATCCTTCAGCAAGGTGGCGCAGCTCCGTAAGATGATTGCTGCCTGGAACCACTTTGACCAGCACTCCTGGCGCGGAGGCGTTTCTGGTTGGGGTGAGAACGCGCTTGAATTCGTCGTAGTTCGAGGGAGCGAATACGTCCACCACGCAGTTGATGGAGCCTTTCAGCACGGGGATGTTCGTCAGGTCGCCAACCAGCCATTTGACCGCCTTTCTGGAATCGTGGCGGGCCGCCATCAGCATGGCGTCTTTTGAGAGGTCAAACGCCACCACGTCGACACAGAGGTTTTCTCGGATTGCACGTGCATAGAAGCCTTCTCCGCATCCCGCGTCGAGCACGCGGAATGGCGTCGCGTTCACAGCTGCAGGACCCTCGCTTGGGGAAAGGGCCCTTCCTACCGCGGTGAGGACGGCTTCTTTCACGTGGTCGTAATACCCTGCCTCCAGGATTGCCATGCGGCTCTCAAAGGATTCTTTGCTGTAGTGGGCTGACTGCCTGGAGGGCCCTAGAAGGTTTACGTACCCCTGCTTTGCGATATCGAAGCAGTGCCTCTTCGGACATACGAGGCTCCCTTCCTGCAGCTTCAGGGCGCTGTGGCAAAGGGGGCAAGAGAGCACGTCGGCGCTGTCAGCAAATCGCGCGTATCTGTCGAGTACCATTGCGTCTCCTTTCGTCCAAGCAATTCTAGCGGATGAGTCTTCCCCAGCAGTGCATGGCTAATCATAGCAGGCAGAACCGCACAGTGACAAATAGCTGAGCTATTTCAAGCTGGGATTTCGGTATTCTGCTGCCCTCTTTTGGGCCACTTCATTTCGCCACGCTTTTGACAGGAGCAACAGGGTCCTCGCGCGCAAAACGCATATGGGCAATGCAGCCGTCTGTCAGGGCATGCCTGCGCCCCCGAACCTGCCGAAAAGGCGCTGATCTGCCCGCCAGGGCATGCCTGCGACCCCGAACCAGCCGAAAGGGCGGTGGATCTGCCCGTCAGGGCATGCCTGTGCCCCCGAACCAGCCGAAAGGGGGGTGGATCTGCCCGCCAGGGCATTGGCAGAAGAAAGAATGCCGAGATACTCAATAAGAAGATTGATAACCTTCAGCAGGTGAAAAAAGGAGGCTTCGGTAGTTTGTGTGACAAGGGGCTAGCCTAGGCAGCAACGCTCTTCGCTCCCTTCACGCCCTTCTTCCTCGCCTTCACCGGGCGACCCGGGAGCTGGGGCTGGC
>NZ_JBQKHK010000045.1:0-1822 GCF_052118305.1 Collinsella sp. LCP21S3_D3 | reverse complement strand
CACGTGCCCTGGGGGCCGCATGGCGCATAGGGGGGAGTGACTCGGGGGCATCCTCGTGCCCGGACCGCGCTTAAGAGCGCTGGGTCCCGCGGGCCGCGAGGTGCGGTTCCGGAAGAGCTCGGGCGATTAGTGCGGCTCGGCTGAGGCTGTCGCCAGCCTTGCACCTGCCGTCTATCGACCAGGTAGTCTACCTGGGCCCTTACCGGAAGGAGAACTAATCCCTGGAACGGCTTCCCGCTTAGATGCCTTCAGCGGTTATCCGCGCCGCACGCGGCTACCCGGCCGTGCCGTTGGTCGACAACCGGTTCACCGGAGGTGCGTCCACCCCGGTCCTCTCGTACTGGGGGCAGCCTCCATCGATTCTCCTGCGCCCACGGAGGATAGGGACCGAACTGTCTCACGACGTTCTGAACCCAGCTCGCGTACCGCTTTAAACGGCGAACAGCCGTACCCTTGGGACCTGCTCCAGCCCCAGGATGCGATGAGCCGACATCGAGGTGCCAAACCTTGCCGTCGATGTGGACTCTTGGGCAAGATCAGCCTGTTATCCCCGGAGTACCTTTTATCCGTTGAGCGACGGCCCACCCACTCGGGGCCGCCGGATCACTAGAGCCTGCTTTCGCACCTGCTCGGCTTGTGGGCCTCGCAGTCAAGCCCGCTTGTACTCTTGCATTCAAAAGGACGGTTGCCGACCGTCCCGAGCGGACCTTCGCGCGCCTCCGTTACCCTTTAGGAGGCGACCGCCCCAGTCAAACTGCCCGCCTGGCACGGTCCCCGAGCCGGTTGACGGCCTCGGGTTAGGACGCCGGTCGCGCGAGGGCAGTATTCCAAGGGCGGCTCCCCGGGGGCTGGCGCCTCCGGATCTTCGCCTCCTGCCTATCCTCTACACGCGGGACCAGCGGCCAATGCCAAGCTGCAGTGAAGGTTCACGGGGTCTTTCCGTCCTTCCGCGGGTAAGTCGCATCTTCACGACCAGTGCAATTTCACCGGGTCCATGGTCGAGACAGCGCCCAAGTCGTTGCGCCTTTCGTGCAGGTCGGAACTTACCCGACAAGGAATTTCGCTACCTTAGGACCGTTATAGTTACGGCCGCCGTTTACCGGGGCTTGGCTTCGGGGCTTCGCGCGGTGCGCTAACTCCTCCGCGTGACCTTCCGGCACCGGGCAGGCGTCAGACCCTATACGTCGCCTTGCGGCTTCTGCAGAGTCCTGTGTTTTTGGTAAACAGTCGCTTGGGCCTCTCCACTGCGGCCCGCCTCCGCTCCCGGAGCAAGTCCGTTCACGTACGCGCGGGCACCCCTTCTCCCGAAGTTACGGGGCCATTGTGCCGAGTTCCTTGACCATGGTTGACCCGATCGCCTCGGTATGTTCTACCCACCCACCTGTGTCGGTTTGCGGTACGGGCGCGCACGCGCCTGCCTAGGGGTTTTTCTAGGGACCTCGGGCTCACTCGCTTCGCTTAAGTGCTTCGTCCGGAGCCTCGCCCTCGATGCGGACCGGATTTCCCTGGTCCGCGGGCCGCGCTCCATCACGGGGACGTCCAGAACCCCGCCGAGCCACCCCCATCCGTCGCCCCGTCGGTCGTAGCGCCGCGTGCGCGGTGCAGGAATGTCTGCCTGCTGCGCGTCGGCTACGCCTCCCGGCCTCGCCTTAGCCCCCGACTGACCCTGGGAGGATTAGCCTTGCCCAGGAAACCTCGGGTTCACGGCGGACGAGTTACTCTCTCGTCTCTCGCTACTCATGCCAGCATTCTCACTCCCATGCGCTCCACCGTCGGTCGCCCTCCGGCTTCTCCGCCCATGGGAAGCTCCCCTACCGATTCT
>NZ_JBQKHK010000044.1:0-2156 GCF_052118305.1 Collinsella sp. LCP21S3_D3 | reverse complement strand
GGTGGCGCGATACCACCAGATGCATATCGGCGCGACGCTGGAGGTGTTGAGCATGTCTGACGAGCCCCATATCCCGGCCCCGTGTCCAGCCTCGTTGGCGGATGGTGGGCGTGCTTTGTGGCGTGGCGTGGCGGACGTGTTCGAGCTGACGCCGGAGCAGTTGGTGCAACTGGAGGAGGCGTGCCGGGCAAAGGATCGGCTCGATTCTCTGGATGCGGCGATCCGTGGCAAGCATGACGTGCTGCTGTCGATTGAGACGGACGGTAACGGAGTGTCCAGCTTGGTCGTGAACTCGGCGCTGCGTGAGGCGAACGCGACGGCCACGGTCCTCAAGCAGCTGCTGGCGGCGCTGCGGTTGCCGGACGTGGAGGGTCGACGGCCCCAGTATCGGGGTCCGAGGGGTGCCTATCAGAAGTCTGTGGAGTCGGTCGCATCCGCAGGCAAGGTGTCGAGCCTTGACCGGGCGCGGAAGCGGCGCGCAGGCTGATGTTCCGCCCCCTGTTCGAGGGGCAGAAGTGCTCTCTCGGCTATGCCGTCATCGACTGGCTCGAGGCGTATGCCTGCCATGGCCCTGGGCCGGTGGAGGGGCAGCCGTTGACGTTCGATGACGAGATGTTTGACTTCATCGTGGACGCCTACGAGCTCGAACCGGCGTCGGGGCGTCGGTTGATCTCTCGTGGCGTGCTGTCAATGCCGAAGGGTCGGGCGAAGTCGGAGGTCGCGGGCCTGATTGGCGTGGCGGAGGCTCTGGCCCCGGTGCGTTTTGACGGCTGGGATGCGAGCGGGCAGCCGGTGGGACGCCCGATCCGCTCCCCGTTCGTCCGCTGCCTCGCGACCGAGGAGAAGCAGTCGGGCAACACGTTCCAAAACATTGCTTTCGTGATGGGTGACTGGGGACACGACAACCACCCAGACATCTACGACGGCGTGAAGGGCATCCGCGACTACCGCTCAGCGACTAACATCTATCTGCCGAACGGTGGGGAGTGCCGCTCGAGTTCGTCTGGTGCCGCGTCGAAGGACGGCGGCAAGGAAACGTTCCTCGTGCCGGATGAGGTGCACCTGTACGTGCTCCCGGAGCTGCGGAACATGTACGCCACGACGATGCGTAACTTACCGAAGAGGTCGCGTGACGAACCGTGGGCGCTGCTGACAACGACCGCATTCCGTTACGGCGAGGAGAGCGTCTGGGAGACGATCTACAAGCGTTGGAAGGCCGAGCAACTAGGCCCCGGATGGCTGGTGCACCATCGCGAGGCGAAGGGACCGATCCGCATCTATGAGGACCGCGAGCACACGCTGGCGCAGCTGCGTTACGTGTACGGCGCGGCGATGGACCCCGTGTCGGGGTGGATGACCCCTGAACTTGCCTATCGGACGATGCTGGACCCAACCGAGTGCCGTGACGAGGCTGAGGGTGCCCGCTACTACCTGAACCGCGCCATGGCGTCCTCGGATGCGTGGATCGCGCTCAGGGCTGTGGAGGACGCCCAGATGGACGGCCCCGAACCTGCCGATGGCACAGCGATCACGCTCGGGTTCGACGGGTCGCTGAACTCCGACTCGACCATCCTCCGCGGCTGCCGGATGTCAGACGGCTACCGGTGGACGATCGGACTGTGGGAGAAACCCGAGGGTGTCGACGGCATCGGATGGCAGGTGCCGCGCACTGAGGTGCTGGAGCGTATCCGTGAGGCGCACAAGCGCTATCGCGTGATCCGAGGCCACTACGACCCACACGAGTGGCGCAGCGACATCTCAGACCTGGCGCACGAGTTCGGCGAGGACGTGGTGGTCGAATTCCCCACGACGTCGGACACCCTGATGGGGCCGGCGCTGGACACGCTCCACACCGACATCGTGAACGGCACCACGAAACAGAGCAGCGACCCGGACGCGCTGCGGCACTACGGCAACGCGTTCGTGAAGCGGCGCGGCCAGTACCGGCTGATCCGCAAGGAATACCCGAACAGCCCCCGCAAGATCGACGTCGTAGTGGCAGACGCCCTCGCGTACGCGGCGAGACGGGCTGTGCTGGCCACCGACTGGACCGATGACGACTCACAGAACAGCGCCGTGTGGTGCTTCGCCTAGACGATGAATGGAGGTGGGCATGGGTGACATTGATGTCCTGAACCGCCTCCACCGCAAGACCC
>NZ_JBQKHK010000043.1:0-2166 GCF_052118305.1 Collinsella sp. LCP21S3_D3 | reverse complement strand
TGCTGTACAAGGAGGGCCTGGACCTTCTCGTCGTGCCCTCCGCCGAGCTCTCCCGCGGCCGTGGCGGCCCGCGCTGCATGAGCATGCCCTTCTGGCGCGAGGACCTCTAAGGTTTTCAAAGACCCGTACAGGTCTTAAAACAAACATCTAGCTGCCATTAGATGTCTCCCATTGGGGCGGTGCGGATCTTTCGCACCGCCCCATTCTTGTTTAATGAAGCTTAATTAACATCAGATAAGGCGGCCCATATGACCAGGGGCAGTCACGTTGATACCCCCCCCAACGGTGTCGGCTTCTTTGCCTTTTGGGCATCATCTCGATTCCCATGACCTTTGCCGGCATCACCCCCGTGTTCTAGCGATTGGAGCCTAACCATGGATATCAAGACGATCGGCGTTGAGGAGTGGCTTAACGTTTGGGAGAAGAGCGCTACGTGGGATATCGCCCAGTCGACGATCTCCTCGCTTACCATGGGCGAGCTGCGCGCGCTCGACGAGCAGGACGGCGCCACATTCTACGAGCGCCTGGACCGCGAGAAGATGAACTACGGCTGGATCGAGGGTTCACCGGAGTTTAAGGCTGAGGTCGCCAAGCTGTATCGTCGCGAGGTCAATCCCGATCACATTCTTCAGACCAATGGCTGCACGGGTGCCAACCTCAACGCCATCATGGCCGTGGTCGAGCCCGGCGATCATGTCATCGCCGAGTGGCCTACCTATGCGCCGCTCTATGAGATTCCGCGTTCGCTCGGCGCCGAGGTCGAGTATTGGGAGCTTCGCGAGGAGCTCGGCTGGAAGCCCGATATCGAGGAGCTCAAGCGCCTGGTGCGTCCCAACACGAAACTCATCTGCATCAACAACGCCTCGAACCCCATCGGTACGGTGCTTGATGCCGATACGCTCGGTCAGATTGCCGAGATCGCCCGTTCGGTGGGCGCCTACGTGCTGTGTGACGAGGTGTATCTGCCGCTCGAGAACACCGAGTCCTTTATGTCGATGGCCGACGTGTATGAGAAGGCCATTGTCACCAACTCGGTGTCTAAGACCTATTCGACGCCTGCAGCCCGCGTGGGTTGGGTCGTGACCGACGAAGAGGTGTCCAATCGCATCCGCACCTATCGCGATTACACCATGATCTGCGGCGGCGTGTTCAACGATGCCCTGGCGACCTATGTGCTTGAGCACAAGGACAAGATTCTCGAGCGCAACCGCAGGATCGTGTCTGGCAATCGCGATATCGCGTAGGCTTGGATCGATACGCAACATCGCGTTTCCTGGACGGCCCCGCAGGGCGTGTCTACCTCGTTTATCCAGCTTGATATTCCCGAGGACGACGAGGAGTTCTGCAAGCGCCTGTTGTCCGAGAGGGGAGTACTGCTGGTGCCCGGCAGCCGTTTTGAGCTTCCCTGCGGCGCACGCCTGGGCTACTGCGCGAGCGAAAATGTTCTTCGCGAGGGCTTGAGGCTTCTGGGCGAGGCACTGGCCGAGTTCGATCGCTAATCCCTTGAGGCCCTCGAAGGCCTAAACCTTACTTGGCCCTAGGTGTACCGAATACAGACCCGCTCCCTTTTGGGGAGCGGGTCTGTATGTCTTTGCCGCCGGAAAAGTCAAGTTGTTACAAATGGAGACGCAAGATCGATCGGGTATTCGACGGGCCTTATACTAAGCTTCCGGTGAACGGTATCCAACGTCTGGTAAACGGTAATCTGTTTGCTAAAAATGAATAGGACAAACTTTTTTATGAATAAAAATCAAAATGGTTGAGAGACAGCAAGAATTGCGAATTCTATTCATATCGTTGCACGAAATATGCAATCTGAGGGTGGTTTAACAAAGTTTAGTTCCATTTGATTTTTGGATTGAAAACGCGTTTAAGCACGTAAATACACTTTATTAAGATGAAGTGTGCCATGCGTGAAGTATATGTGTATGCCGTTCACCCCCTATAAAAAACCGTTCGGGGGCAAGGTGGAAGTATGGGTTGATTTTGGATATAAATATGTCGTCAGCAATAACGCCTCACACGGAGGGGCGCTAACGAATCGGCCCTGACAAGGGCCCGAAAGAAAGGTAGGAGGCCATGACGAAAGGTCTGCACGTGCCTTCCGAGATCGGCAAGCTCAGGAAGGTCTGCCTGCACCGTCCCGGCGACGAGCTCCTCAACCTG
>NZ_JBQKHK010000042.1:0-2191 GCF_052118305.1 Collinsella sp. LCP21S3_D3 | reverse complement strand
CTCGCAGTCTACAGGACCTGAAAACCATTCTCTCTGGTGGCGCGATACCACCAGATGCATATCGGCGCGACGCTGGAGGTGTTGAGCATGTCTGACGAGCCCCATATCCCGGCCCCGTGTCCAGCCTCGTTGGCGGATGGTGGGCGCGCTTTGTGGAGTGGCGTGGCGGACGTGTTCGAGCTGACGCCGGAGCAGTTGGTGCAACTGGAAGAGGCATGCCGGGCAAAGGATCGGCTGGACTCTCTGGATGCGGCGATCCGTGGCAAGCATGACGTGCTGCTGTCGATTGAGACGGACGATAACGGAGTGGCCAGCTTGGTCGTGAACTCGGCGCTGCGTGAGGCGAACGCGACGGCCACGGTCCTCAAGCAGCTATTGGCCGCGCTGCGGTTGCCAGACGTGGAGGGTCGCCGGCCCCAGTATCGGGGTCCGAGGGGTGCCTATCAGAAGTCTGTGGAGTCGGTCGCATCCGCCGGCAAGGTGTCGAGCCTTGACCGGGCGCGGAAGCGGCGCGCAGGCTGATGTTCCGGCCCTTGTTCGAGGGGCAGAAGTGCTCTCTCGGCTATGCCGTCATCGACTGGCTCGAGGAGTATGCCTGCCATGGCCCTGGGCCGGTGGAGGGGCAGCCGTTGACGTTTGATGATGAGATGCTCGATTTCGTCGTGGACGCCTACGAGCTCGAACCGGCGTCTGGGCGCAGGCTGATCTCTCGTGGCGTGCTGTCGATGCCCAAGGGTCGGGCGAAGTCGGAGGTTGCAGGGCTGATTGGCGTGGCGGAGGCCCTTGCTCCGGTGCGTTTCGATGGCTGGGATGCGAGTGGGCAGCCGGTGGGTCGCCCGATCCGCTCCCCGTTTGTCCGCTGCCTCGCGACCGAGGAAAGGCAGAGCGGGAACACGTTCCAAAACCTCGCCTTCGTCATGGGTGACTGGGGTCACGACAATCACCCCGACATCTATGGCGGCGTGAAGGGCATCCGCGACTACCGCTCAGCGACCAACATCTACCTGCCGAACGGCGGGGAATGCCGCTCGAGCTCGTCCGGTGCCGCGTCGAAGGACGGAGGCAAGGAGACCTTCCTCGTGCCGGATGAGGTGCACCTGTACGTACTCCCGGAGCTGCGGAACATGTACGCCACAACGATGCGCAACCTCCCAAAAAGGGCGGGCGACGAACCGTGGGCGCTGCTGACAACGACCGCATTCCGTTACGGCGAGGAAAGCGTGTGGGAGACGATCTACAAGCGCTGGAAGACCAAGCAGCTTGGCCCCGGATGGCTGGTCCACCATCGCGAGGCGAAGGGACCTATCCGCATCTACGAGGACCGCGAGCACACGCTGGCGCAACTGCGCTACGTGTACGGCGCGGCCATGGACCCCGTGTCGGGCTGGATGACCCCCGAGCTTGCCTATCAGACGATGCTGGATCCAACCGAGTGCCGTGATGAGGCTGAGGGGGCTCGCTACTACCTGAATCGGGCCATGGCGTCCTCGGATTCGTGGATCGCGCTCAGGGCCGTGGAGGACGCCCAGGTGGACGGTCCCGAACCTGCCGATGGGACGCCGATCACGCTCGGGTTCGACGGGTCGCTGAACGATGACTCGACCATCCTCCGGGGCTGCCGCATGTCAGATGGATACCGGTGGACGATTGGGCTGTGGGAGAAACCCGAGGGGTCCGACGGCATCGGATGGCAGGTGCCGCGCACCGAGGTGCTGGAGCGTATCCGTGAGGCGCATGCGCGCTATCGCGTGATCCGGGGCCACTACGACCCGCATGAGTGGCGCAGCGACATCTCAGACCTGGCGCACCAGTTCGGCGAGGATGTGGTGGTCGAGTTCCCCACGACCTCAGACACTCTGATGGGTCCGGCGCTGGACACGCTGCACACCGACATAGTGACCGGAGTCACGAAGCAGAGCGACGATCCGGACGCGCTGCGGCACTACGGCAACGCGTACGTGAAGCGGCGCGGACAGTATCGGCTGATCCGCAAGGAGTACCCGAACAGCCCCCGCAAGATTGACGTTGTCGTGGCGGACGCTCTCGCCTACGCGGCGAGGCGGGCGGTGCTGGACACCGGCTGGACCGATGACGACTCACAGAACAGCGCCGTGTGGTGCTTCGCCTAGACGATGAATGGAGGTGGGCATGGGTGACATTGATGTCCTGAACCGCCTCCACCGCAAGACCC
>NZ_JBQKHK010000041.1:0-2208 GCF_052118305.1 Collinsella sp. LCP21S3_D3 | reverse complement strand
AGAGTACTGCGGGGCCAGCCCGTGGGAGGCCAGGGCGCCGCTGACCGGTGGACGGCACCGAGCCGTCATCGAGAATCGAGAAGGGGGAGGCCTCGCGGCCTCCCCCTTTTTCGTTTCTCAGGCAATTTAACTAAATGACATTTTTTACAACGATATCATCTGCCGTCTTATTCAGACGTTCACCGTTCTCTTGACAGTCTCACGCACTCAATGGATTACTATCTTCTTAAGCGTGATACTGCGCTTGACCTGTTTTAGGCGGGCCGTTTTATTGCTTATGAAGGAAGGACGCACATGGCAGATGTTCACGAGCTGCTTGATACTTGGATTGCCAATGTCAAGGATGATGAGCTGCTGACCGAGCTCAACACGATGAAGGAGCAGGGTGACGAGGATGCCATCACCGATGCCTTCTTCCAGGATCTTGCCTTCGGCACCGCCGGCCTGCGTGGCACGATCGGTGCTGGCACCAACCGTATGAATATCTATACGGTCGGCCGTGCAACGCAGGGCTTCGCCGACTATCTCAATGCGACTTTTGAGCATCCGACGGTTGCCATTGCTCGCGATAGCCGCAATAAGGGCGAATTGTTCGTCAAGACGACTGCTGCCATTCTTGCAGCAAACGGCGTGACTGCTCTCGTGTACCCTAAGATTTCTCCCGTGCCGACGCTTTCCTGGGCCGTCCGCGACCTTAAGTGCTCCGGTGGCATTTGCATGACCGCTAGTCATAACCCTGCGCCCTATAACGGCTATAAGGCATATGGCCCCGACGGCTGCCAGATCACTAGCGAGGCCGCCGATGCAATTTCTAAGGCTATCGCCGAGACCGATACGTTCACTGGCGTGAAGTCCATGGACTTCGATGAGGCTCTTGAGCAGGGTCTGGTCAAATGGATCGATGACTCGTGCCTCGAGCGTTATTACGACGCCGTTCTCGCGCGCGGCGTGACCAACCTTTCTGCCGAGGAGATCGCTGGCGCTCCGCTTAAGCTCGTCTACACTCCGCTCAACGGCACTGGCCTCATTCCCGTCACGACGGTGCTCGAGCGCGCCGGCATCACCGATGTCACGGTTGTTCCCGAGCAGAAGGACCCGAACGGCGATTTCCCGACCTGCCCGTATCCTAACCCCGAGATCCGTCAGGCCATGCAGAAGGGAATCGACCTGTGCGAGCAGGTTCACCCCGATCTGCTGCTTGCAACCGATCCTGACGCCGACCGTGTTGGCGTTGCTGTTAAGAATGGTGATGACTATCTGCTGCTGACCGGCAATGAGATGGGCGTTCTGCTGCTCGACTATATCTGCAAGACCCGTGCCGCCCGCGGCGAGGATCTCACCAAGAAGGTCGCGGTTACTACCATTGTTTCTTCCGCCATGGTCGATGCTCTGGCCGAGGAGTATGGCTTTGAGCTCCGTCGCTGCCTGACGGGCTTCAAGTACATCGGTGACATCATTACCTCGCTTTCCGATGCTGGTGAAGTCGATCGCTTTATCTTCGGTTTCGAGGAGAGCTACGGTTATCTGGCCGGCGACCACGTGCGCGACAAGGACGCCGTGAGCACATCGCTGCTCATTTGCCAGATGGCGCAGTATTACAAGCTCCAGGGCAAGAACCTTGCCGATGCGATGCACGAGCTGTACGAGAAGTATGGCTACTATCACAACAAGACGATTTCGCTGAGCTATCCGGGCGCTGAGGGTGCGGCAAAGATGGCCGGCATCATGGCTGGTCTGCGCGAGAACCCGCCCGCGGAGCTCGCAGGCTCCAAGATCGAGGCCGTTGTGGATTACAACACGTGCGTGAACGGCCTGCCGAAGGCTAATGTCATTGAGTTCGATCTTGAGGGTGGCAACAAGGGTATTGTCCGTCCTTCCGGCACTGAGCCCAAGATCAAGCTGTACATCTTCGCTAAGGGCGCGGATGCCGCCGAGGCCGATGCAGCACTTGACGCGATTGAGGAGTCAGGTCGCAAGCTGTTGGCCTAAGGCTTTGAAAGCCTATTTTTATAGATAGACGAAAAAGGGGATCTCGGAAACGAGGTCCCCTCTCTATTACCGGTAAATACAGCTGAGAATCCCAAACTGTGTAGGAGTTGTGTGCAACCAGATTCCCGCCCCGCGGGCCCCTCCGGTCTGGCAATATATCTCCTTGCCGCGCGGCCCGGTGCAACCGGGAACCGGCGCAGGCGTGCACCTTGAGAACCG
>NZ_JBQKHK010000040.1:0-2461 GCF_052118305.1 Collinsella sp. LCP21S3_D3 | reverse complement strand
TGTTGATGTTCACTAAGAAGTGGTCCGAGTGATCACTGGGAAATGAGCACCGTGAGCACGAAAAATTGAGCAGTTTAAGCAAGAGGGCCGCGCCCCGGGGACCGGGGGCGCGGCCCTCGCCGTATGGTTTCCCCGGGCGGTTACTTTGGCGAGCCCGCCCGGGAAGGATGGAGGAGATGACCGTGCCCCTGGACACAGTGAATGATATACGGTCGATGGATGCCGCCGGGCGCTCGAGGTCCGAGATCGCCCGAGTGCTCCACGTGAGCCGGAACACCGTGGCGAAGTACGCCGACATGGAGGACATGTCGCCCGCCGCGCCGATGCCCCGGAGGAGGGGCAGGCCCGCGCTCGAGGGCAACGAGGAATGGGTCGCGGGCGTTCTCGAGGCCGACCTCGGGGCCCCGAGGAAGCAGCGCCACACCGCCAGGCGGATCTACGACAGGCTCGTCGCCGAGCGCGGCTACGGCGGCTCGTACTCCACCGTGCAGAGGTTCGTCCGCGAGCTCAGGCTCGCCCGGGCGGCGGCGGGCGGAGAGGGGTACCTCGAGCTCGAGTGGGCGCCCGGCACCTGCCAGGTCGATTTCGGGAACTTCCGCGCCGCGGTCGGCGGGAGGACCCTCGACCTCAAGCTGCTGGTCGCGACGCTCCCGCACTCGAACGACCGGCAGTGCGTCGCCCTCATGTCGCAGAGGTCGGAGTGCCTGTGCGCCGGGCTGCTCGAGATCTTCCGCCGCTGGGGCCGCGCCCCGGCTGCGATGGTGCTCGACAACGCCACCGAGGCGGGCAGGATGGTACGCGGCGAGGTCACGGAATCGAGGCTGTTCTCGCAGTTCAGGGCCCACTACCGCTTCGAGAGCCGGTACTGCAACCCCTATTCGGGAAACGAGAAGGGCTCCGTCGAGAACGCCGTGGGGTTCCTCCGGCGCAACCTCCTCGTCCCCGTGCCGGCGTTCGGCACGCTCCCCGAGCTCAACGCGTTCCTCGCCGAGGGATGCGCGAGGATCAACGCGGAGTCGCGCTGCCGCGACGGCAGGCCGCACGGGGAGGCCTACCGGGAGGACCTCGCCGCCATGCGCGCCCTTCCCGGCGTGGAGTTCGACGCGGTGAGGTGGATCACCGCCCGCGCCGACAAGCGCGGCTACGTCGAGGCCGACGGGCGCGAGTACGTCGCCGGGCCCGCCTGGCACGGGCGGAGCCTGCTCGTCGGCATGCGCGCGACGACGGTGGAGATCCTCGCCGACCGCGGCCGCCGGGTCGCCGTCCTCCCCAGGGCCTTCGGGGAGGGCCCCGCGGTCCGGAACCCCCTCTCGCTCGTGCCCGCCATCATCGCCAGGCCGAGGGCCTTCGGGGAGTCGACGATCAGGCGCGACATGCCGCCGGGGCTCGTCGAGGGGATCGACCGGATGGACTCCGCCGGCAGGAGGCGCACGCTCAGGTCGATCGGCCGGGCGAGCGAGTCCTCGGGCTTCGAGGCGGCATGCGAGGCGGCGCTCAGGGTCGTCGAGGGCGGCCGCGTCCCCGACGACGCCACGGTCGACGTGCTGGCGAGGCGTATCGCGGGAGGCGGCGGCGGGGCCGGCGGGGCCGACCTGTCGGTCTACGACGGGTTCCTGAAGGGGGCGGTCGCCGATGGCCGCTAGCGAGGAGCTGGCCCGCAGGGTCGTGGAGGCCGGGCGGTCGTGCTCGCTCACCACCGCCGTCCTGGAGGAGTGGTCGAGGCTCGGCACCCCGAAACAGGTGGAGTACCTGGCGGGCTACCTCGAGGCGGAGAGGTCCAGCCGCGAGGCCTCGAAGCGCGCGACGCTGCTCAGGCGCTGCGCGCTGCCGGCGCCCAAGACCTTCGACGGCTACGACTGGTCGGCCGTGTCGTGGCCGGAGGGCATGGGGCGCGAGTCGCTGCTCGCGCTCGACTTCGTCGAGCGCAGGGAGGACCTCGTGCTCATGGGCGACGTCGGCACCGGCAAGACGCACATGGCGTCGGCCCTCTGCGCGCTGGCGTGCGAGAGGAGGCTCGAGGCGCGCTTCTTCACGGCGTCCTCGCTCGTGATGCGCCTGAGGCGCGCCCGCGACGACGGGAGGCTCGACCGGGAGGCCGCGCTCATCGGCAAGGCCCGCCTGCTCGTCATCGACGAGCTCGGGTTTCTCCCGCTCGACTCGGACGGGGCGAGGCTGCTCTTCCAGGTCTTCGCCGACGCATACGAGAGGCAGTCGGTGGTAATCACCACGAACCTGGAGTTCAGCAGGTGGGGGTCGGTGTTCGGGGACGACCAGATGGCCGCCGCCGTGATCGACCGCATCGTCCACCACGGGAGGCTCGTCCAGTTCCGCGGCGAGTCCTACCGCGTCCGCCATGCCCTCATGCAGGAGGGCTAGCCGCTCAAAAAGCGTGCGCGCTTCCGATGCTCAGGCTGCTCAATTTCCGATGATCTTTTTGCTCAAATCCTCTTGACGAAACACA
>NZ_JBQKHK010000039.1:0-2612 GCF_052118305.1 Collinsella sp. LCP21S3_D3 | reverse complement strand
CGCCATGCGCCCGAAGCCCGGGGCTTCGCGAAGCGAAGGCCCTTCGAGTCTCGCCTCGGGCACCATACATGCAAAAGAGCGTTCAAGGGGGTCGAGGCCCCCTTTTTCGTGTACGTAATGTGATAACGAGCGGTACGTGTTATTATCGCCAAGGTGTTGTTTCCGCAATGCCCTAAAGAGGAACCCGAGGGTTCCCACCTTTTGGCGCCAATGAGCAGCTGACTGGTCATACAACTTAGATTCCCTTCCTCATATCGAGGATGTCTATGTGTACGACCTGGTTGCAAAAAAGCGCCGGGTTATTTTTTTATGAATGGAGGTAGGGAAAATAGCTAAGTCTGATGACACCCGCATCAACGACGAGATCACTGCATCTTCGTGCCGTTTGATTGGCGTCGATGGCTCTCAGCTCGGCCTGTTCGCCATCCGCGATGCCCAGCGCGTCGCCGACGATCAGGGTCTCGACCTTGTCGAGATCGCTCCCAACGCGGAGCCGCCGGTCTGCAAGGTCATGGACTACGGTAAGTTCAAGTACCAGCAGGCCATGAAGGCCAAGGCTGCTCGTAAGAACCAGTCCAAGGTCGAGGTTAAGGAAATGAAGTTCCGACCCAAGATCGACGTTGGCGACTACGAGACCAAGAAGGGCCACGTTCTGCGTTTCCTCAAGAAGGGCGCACGCGTTAAGATCACCATCATGTTCCGCGGCCGTGAGATGGCTCACCCGGAGCAGGGTCTTAACGTTCTCGAGCGTCTCGCCGAGGATCTTAAGCCTTACGCTACGGTCGAGTCCAAGCCTAAGATGGAAGGCCGTAACATGCTTATGCTGCTCGCCCCAATTAAGGGCGCCTTTGATGAGGATAAAGCGGCAAGTGATACTAAGTAACTAGTGTTCTGTAACCGATTAAGGAGTATTTCATGCCTAAGATGAAGTCCCACAGCGGCACCAAGAAGCGTTTCCGCAAGACTGGTACCGGCAAGCTTATGCGCGCCAAGGCTTTCAAGAGCCACATCCTGAGCAAGAAGTCCACCAAGCGTAAGCGTGGCTTCCGTCAGGAGACCGAGATCGCCGCTGCCGACCGCAAGGTCATCAAGTCGCGTCTCGCCTAAGTTAGCGTTCCCGTTTTTCGTTTAACCGTCTAGGAGTTGATAGAACATGGCACGTATTAAGCGCGCTGTTGCCGCCAAGAAGAAGCGCCGTACCGTTATGCACCGTGCGAAGGGTTACTACGGTGCCGCTTCGCGTACTTACAAGCATGCTAAAGAGCAGGTCCAGCACTCTCTGCAGTATCAGTACCGTGACCGCCGCAATAAGAAGCGCGAGATTCGCTCTCTCTGGATCACCCGTATCAACGCTGCTGCTCGCCTGAACGACATCTCTTACTCTCAGTTCATGCACGGCCTGAAGGTCGCCGGTATCGAGCTCGACCGCAAGGTCCTGGCTCAGATGGCTTACGAGGACATCGAGTCTTTCAACGAGCTGGCTACCATCGCCAAGAAGGCTCTCGAGGCCTAATTGATTCTCTTGAATCGCTAGGGGAGTGTCGCGCTGTGCGCGGCGCTCCCTCTTTTTATCTAAGGCGCTGGTTTATATAGCAAAAGCGCGGGTAGATAGATACTTACAGGTGACCGATCTTTATATATCTCTTAACCGAAGGGTCATCATCTGATACGTGCAGTATTTCTGCACCAGCCTTTCTATTACTTATATAGGAAGCGATATATTGTGTAGGACTTGTGAAGAGTGGAATTGACGTCCCACATCGCTTCGCGGTCTGGCAATATATCTCCTTGCCGCGCGGCCCGGTCGGACCGGATGAGACGCGCAGGCGTGCACCTTGAGAACCGGATACTGCGAGGATGGACACACCAGATGTGTCGCATCCGGGCAGACATCGAACCATTTGAAATGGTCTGACTTGGATTCGTTTTTCGCAAGGCCGCCGAGAGGCGGCCCCGAGAAATTCCTTTTCCTATCAAACAGAACCATATGAATCGAACGGAACCGATCAGCGATGAACTGAGAGGACCGGACGGGCTCGAGGCCCAAACATATTTGGACGGAGAGTTCGATCCTGGCTCAGGATGAACGCTGGCGGCGCGCCTAACACATGCAAGTCGAACGGCACCTATCTTCGGATAGAAGCGAGTGGCGAACGGCTGAGTAACACGTGGAGAACCTGCCCCCTCCCCCGGGATAGCCGCCCGAAAGGACGGGTAATACCGGATACCCCCGGGTGCCGCATGGCGCCCGGGCTAAAGCCCCGACGGGAGGGGATGGCTCCGCGGCCCATCAGGTAGACGGCGGGGTGACGGCCCACCGTGCCGACAACGGGTAGCCGGGTTGAGAGACCGACCGGCCAGATTGGGACTGAGACACGGCCCAGACTCCTACGGGAGGCAGCAGTGGGGAATCTTGCGCAATGGGGGCAACCCTGACGCAGCGACGCCGCGTGCGGGACGGAGGCCTTCGGGTCGTAAACCGCTTTCAGCAGGGAAGAGACGAGACTGTACCTGCAGAAGAAGCCCCGGCTAACTACGTGCCAGCAGCCGCGGTAATACGTAGGGGGCGAGCGTTATCCGGATTCATTGGGCGTAAAGCGCGCGTAGGCGGC
>NZ_JBQKHK010000038.1:0-2776 GCF_052118305.1 Collinsella sp. LCP21S3_D3 | reverse complement strand
GAAGGGGTCCATGACCCACCTCGCGTTGGGGCAGCGGCGCTTGACCAGCTGCCTTATCCACCTCGCGCCGTCGGCGGTCACCACCTCTATGGCGCGCCTCTGCTCGCGCGTTGTTAGCGCTAATCTAAAATTGACCACTTTCGCAAACGCATCTCGCCGAATGCGCTAACGCGCTTTCGCCGGCCCCGCTAACGCACTTTCACCAACTGCGCTAACGGAACTATGCTCCGATCGGGTATCCGACCCGGGAGGAGCGGGATATGGAGCGAAACGTAATGGGAGAGCTGAACGTCTACAGGGGGTCCGGCGCGAAGCCGAACTTCAGCGAGATCGCGAGGAGGCACGGCATGGACCGGCACACGGTCGCCAAGTACTGGCGGGAGGGCGAGTCCGCCGCCGACGGGAGGTCCGCGAGGGGCAGCGCCTTCGACCCGCTCGAGGAGGTGATCCGCGCGAAGGCCCAGCTGCCCGGGATGACCAAGATGGCCGTCTACGCGTTCCTGCGCGAGGGCCGCGGGGAGGGGCTGCCCGGGTACGGCGCCTTCACCGCCTGGTGCCGGGCCCGCGACGTGCCCTTCGGGGGCGCGGGCGGCCGCGAGCCGCACCCGCGGTTCGAGACGCCCCCGGGCAGGCAGCTGCAGTTCGACTGGAAGGAGGGCATGAGGCTCGTCGACTCGGAGGGCGAGGTCTTCGATTTCAGCGTGTTCACCGCGACGCTCGGCTACTCCCGGAAGCACCGCTTCATACCGGTCAGGAGCCGCACGCTCGACGACCTGCTGTCCTGCCTGCTCGCCACCTTCACCCGCCTCGGCGGCGTCCCGGAGGAGTGCATCACGGACAACATGTCGTGCCTGGTGACCGTCTCTGGCCGCAGGAGGACCAGGCAGGAGAGGGCGTGGCGGTTCGCGCGGGAGGCCGGCTTCGAGCTCAGGCTCTGCGCGCCGCGCTCGCCGCAGACCAAGGGCAAGGACGAGTCGGCCAACCGCTTCCTGAACCGCCTGCTCGCCTACGGCGGCGAGTTCACCGGGTGGAGCGGCCTCGCCGAGGCGGTGGCCCGGGTCGAGGCCCAAGCCAACTCGGAGCCGAACCGCACCACCGGCCTGCCGCCCGACGTGCTGTTCATGCGGGAGAAGGAGTGCCTGCGGCCCATCGGGAACCTCCGTCTCCTCGAGTCGATGGTGGGCGACGTGAGCGTCCAGACCGTCCCGCCGACCATGCTCGTCAGGGCCGCCGGCAGGGAGTGGTCCGTGCCCAGGCGCTGCATCGGCCGGCGCGTGAGCGTCGTGGCGATGCCCGGCGGCCAGGTCGTGGTGAGGATGGCCGGCGAGGAGGTCGCCGTCCACGACGCCGCGTCCGGGCCGTCGAGGCCCATCAACTACGACCCCGACCACTACGGGCAGGCCCTCGAGGGGAAGCGGGGCCTGGCCGACGCGGACATCGCCGAGGCCGCGCGCGCCAACCTCGCGCTGCTCGACTCGCTCGGAGGGGCGTGATGGGCGCCGTCGCGGAGGGCAGCCCCTCGATCAGGGCGCAGGCGAACCTCTCCGCGCTCGGGCTGCACGAGATGGCGGCGTCCCTGCCCGACTACGTGAGGATGGTCGCCGCGGGCGAGCGGGGCTTCGCCTCCGCCCTCGAGGAGATGACGCGCGTCGAGGTCGCCGCCCGGGAGGTCAGGATCACCAGCCAGCGCATACGGTCGTCGGGGTTCCCCTACGTCAAGGGGCTGGCGGACTTCGACTGGGACTTCCAGCCGTCGGTCCCGCGCGCCGAGATCGAGGAGCTCGCGACCCTGAGGTTCGTCGAGCGGGCCGAGAACGTCCTGTTCGTGGGGAGCCCCGGCGTGGGCAAGACGCACCTCGCCGTCGCGCTGGGCATCGAGGCGGTCAGGGCGGGGCGCGAGGTCAGGTTCGTGGACTGCGCCCGGCTCGTCGAGGACCTGGAGGACGCCTCGTCGCGCGGCATCCTCAAGAAGAGGCTCAGGTACTACGCCCACTCGAGGCTGCTGATCATCGACGAGCTCGGCTACCTCGACGTCGGCAGCGCGGGCGCGGACCTGCTGTTCCAGCTGATATCGACGCGCTACGAGCAGCGCTCGACGATCATCACCACCAACGTGGGGATCAGCGGCTGGGGCAGGGTGTTCGGGGACGACGTGGCGGCGAGCGCGATCGCGGACAGGGTGTGCCACCACTGCCACCTGGTCAAGATAACGGGCAGGTCCTACAGGCTGAAGGACCTGCCGAGGGACGGCCCCGTCGAGCCGTGACCGGAATCGGTGAAAATACGTTAGCGCAACCGGTGAAACCGCCTTTGCGCGAACGGCGCGCCTGTTTAGCGAAACTGGTGAAAAATAGATTGACGCTAACACGCGTGAGCTCGTCGAGGAACAGGTTGAGCACGTCCTTGCCGGTGCCCTCGTGCGCCCAGATGAGGCAGCCGCGGTCGTGGTCGACGACCACCGTGACGTACTTGTGGCCCTTCTTGTACGACGTCTCGTCGATGCCGATGCGGCGCACGCCGTCGAACCTCGAGGCGCCGCGCGCGGCCTCCAGCTCGGCGTAGACGCGCCTGCACACGCCGCCCACGCTGTGCCACTCGACGCGGGCGAGCTCGGAGACCGCCGAGGCGGTGCAGCGGACCGCCAGCCACGCCACCCAGTCCTCGAAGTCGCGCGTGAAGCGCGCCCCGTGCCGCGCCCAGGGGACGGCCTCGGTGCGCACGCCGTGCTCCGGGCAGCGCACCCTGCAGGGCGCGTACTCCAGGTAGCAGGCCGAGC
>NZ_JBQKHK010000037.1:0-2928 GCF_052118305.1 Collinsella sp. LCP21S3_D3 | reverse complement strand
TCCTTCCCCCGGGGCCGGGCAGTCGCACCTACTGGAAGGACACCCCATGACCAAGAAGAATGACGAAGCGCTTGGCGAAACCACCCCGCAAGCGGTGACCGACGACACCCTCGACCCTGCCGGGTTCGACCTCGCCGCATGGCTGGAAGGTCTCGCGCCGGCGAAGGCGCACTATAACCTCGAGGGCTGCGAGATCGTGATGCAGGCCCGCACTCAGACGTGGCGGGACGAGTTCATCGCCACCCACGAGAAGGACGAGGACGCCGAGCAAACCAATCTCGAGTTCCTGGCGGCGCACATCGCATCCCCGGCAGGCATGACCGCCGATGTGCTGCGGGCCATGCGCGAGACGCACGCCCCCGAGGTGGATGAGCTGGCGACATTGGCGCTCCAGCTCGACACGAAGCCGCGCAGCCAGATCGCGCCGCGTTTTTTGCCCTCTGCCTCCGACTGACAGGCAACGCGTGGGCGCTGGACGCGCTCACGTCGGCACGCGAGTGGGGGGTGCGTCCCAGCGTCATGCTGGGCATCCCCACCCGCGTACCATGGTCGGAGGTTGACCGATACCTCGCCCAGGCTTTGACGATCCGGGATGCGTCGCTGTGTCCGGGTGGCTGCGGCCACTATCTGGACGAGACCAGCGAGATGGGTGGCTGGCATGAGGAGCGCCGCATCCGCTGTGATGCGTGCGCGGCGAAAGCGGAGGCCGAGAAGCAGGAGCCGACGCAGCCGGGCGAACTGTCCTACGCAGTGCGGGTCGACTAGCTCTGCGCGTCCGCAAAGACCCGCTCGCGATGAGTCGGGCACAGATTCTGGGCCGCTGACAGGGTGATCGCCGCCGCGAGGTCTGGGTCGGGGTCGCCGCCCCCTCCCCATCGCATGAGCAAAAGTGCGGCCGCTTTCCATCCAGCCTCATACCCGCCGCCGTCGTCGAGCGCCCTGCATGCCGCCCAACCTGCCATCAGCAACTGATTGTCTGTGATCTTTCCGACCTTGGCGCCGGTGACCGTGATCATCGTCCGGAACATGTCGGGGTCGGCTGGCTTGGTGGGGCTGGGCGTTGGGGTGGTTGTCACGGTCACAGTCTCGGCCGCAGGGGCTTGAGTCTCAGTCGCCGGGGGCGAGCAACCCACCGCGAGCAGAGGCAGCAACAGCAGTAGTGCACGACGCATGACACCAATCTACGCCGACAGGGGGTGACTCGATGGCTGATCGCAGCATCGTCGTCCGGCTGAGGGCCGAGGTCTCGGACTTCAACGCCCAGATCGGCAGCGCCTCCAAGTCGCTGTCGACCCTGATCGATGAGTCGAAGCAGTTCGACAAAAAAGCGACCACGACGATGGGGCAGATCGTCCAGTCGGCCAAGCTGCAGCGGGAGGCGTGGACGGGCACTGGGCAGGCGATGATCGCCGCTGGCGCGCCCGTGCTCGCGTTCAACGCGGCGATCGCCAAGACCGGCATCGAGTACAACACTTTGCAGCAGAAGTCGCGGGCAGCGATGCGCACCCTCATGGGTGGTGCCCGTGAGGCGAACGACCAGATGGACAAGCTGGACGAGTTCGCCCGCACCTCGCCGTTCTCCAAAGCGGTGTTTATCTCGGCCCAGCAGCAGATGCTCGGCTTCGGCATCGAGGCGCAGAAGGTCATCCCATACCTGTCGGCGATCAACGATGCGGTGGCGGCGACGGGCGGCTCGAACGAGGACATTTCCGAGCTGACGCGCATTTTCTCCCAGGTGAAGGCGGCGGCGAAGATCACCGCCACGGACCTGATGCAGTTCGGTCAGCGCGGTGTGGATGCTGCGACCCTGATCGGCTCCCAGATGGGCAAGACGGGTGCCGAGATCAGGGGCGAGATCACCAACGGCACGCTCGATGCTGGGCAGGCGCTCGATGCGCTCGCCGCTGGCATGTCGGAGCGGTTCGCCGGCGCGTCCGCGAACGTCAAGAATACGATGACCGGCGCGACGGACCGCGTGAAGGCGGCATGGCGTGACATGGCGTCGCTGATGACGGAGCCTCTGGTCGGGAAGAATGGCGGCGGCCTGCTCGTGGATGCTACCAACGGCCTCGCTGACTTCCTGCGCCTCGTCCAGAAGCTACCTGCCCCCATCCTGCAGGTCGGCGGCTTGTTGTCGACCATGGGGTCTGGGGCTGTGGTGCTGGGCGGGTCGCTACTGGTGCTAATCCCCAGGATTGTGGAGACGAAGGCAGCGCTCGATGCGATGCGCACCGGCCCGCTGGCCGGCGTGTACGGCGGTTTCCTCAAAGTGGCGAAGGGTGTCGGAATCGCGGCGGCGGCGTTCGCTGCGGTGCAGATCGCTGGCACCATCCTCAGCCAGTTCACCGCGCACGCGTTGGATGCCGCGAAGGCCGCCGAGGAGGTGGAGCGGGCCGCGAACGGCGTGGGTGATCTGGGGCGCATCTTCCGCGACGCCGACGACCCGGCCCGCGAACTGGCAGGCGGTGTCCGCGACGTTGCGTCCGCGTTCAAGTTCGTCAACGGGATCGATCACTCGTGGGGCGCAAAACTCGGGTACGCGGGAGAGAACGCCGTAGCGGGCCTGTTTGGTCTCGAGTCCCAGATGGACCGTGTTGGGCAGTCGTTCAAGAACTTGGACGCCGCAGTCTCTGGCATGGATGCGAGCAAGGCGGCGACCGTCATGGCTGACGTCGTGAAGCAGGCTCGCGAGGCTGGCGTCAGCACCGAGCGTCTCATCGCCCTGTTCCCCGAGTACAAGCGGAAGCTGGAAGATCAGGCCACCCAGCTCGGCATCACCGCTCTCACGGCGCAGGACTACGCCGACTGGATGGGCGGCGAGGTGCCGGTGGCGATCAGGGCCGCCGCGTCGGCAACCAAAGAGGGCACCGAAGCACTTGAGGAGATCGACCCGGCCGCCAAGAAGGCGGCCGAGGCAGCGTCGAAGCT
>NZ_JBQKHK010000036.1:0-2955 GCF_052118305.1 Collinsella sp. LCP21S3_D3 | reverse complement strand
TATGATGTCCAGCATCCCGTCCCCGTCTCTTCGATGTTGATGTTTGGCGACATTCATCTTAGGGCGGGGACGGGACATTATTACGTCAACGCTGGTCTAACGGAGAGTTACTGATTTATCAAGTACCGATTCCATTCCTTTCCATTCCCTAAACCCCTTGCCCTTTGCGCATGGCGAAGCGGCTACGCCGCCGGAAAGGAAAAGAACGGAAGCGAAAAGCAATAGCGCAGTAGAGATTTACAGGGAGATTATCAAGGACAATATCGAATACGACCATCTCATTCAAAACTGCAAAATTGACAAAGACCGTTTGGACGAGATTGTTGACCTTATGCTGGAAACCGTCTGCACAGCCCGAAAGACAATCCGTATTGCCGGGGACGACTACCCCGCCGAATTGGTGAAATCCAAGTTTTTGAAGCTGAACAGCAGCCATATTGAGTTTGTTTTGGATTGCATGAGGGAGAACACAACCAAAGTGCGCAACATCAAGCAGTATCTAAAAGCGGTGCTGTTCAACGCGCCGAGTACCATTGACAGCTACTATACCGCCCTTGTCAATCACGACTTATACGGCGGCGAATGAGCATAGCCGCACTTTACCGGGAAAGGAGTTGATACCTTGCAGGAGGAAGTAACCCAAAAAACGATTGCCCTATACGTCAAAGTGGGAAAAGGCGCGGCGCGGCTTACCGAACAGGCGTTACAGAAAGTAATCCAAAAGTTTTTGGAGCAGAAAAGCAAACCCGCGCATGGGAAACAGACCATGCGGCAGCTTATGAAGCAGAACGCGGGTGTTTCCAACATCGAGATCACCGACAGCAATATTAAAGCCTTTGAGAGTACGGCGAAGAAATACAACATAGATTTTTCGCTAAAAAAGGTTAAGGGCGAGCAGACCCGTTACCTTGTGTTTTTCAAAGGCCGGGACGCGGACGTTATGACCGCAGCGTTTCAAGAGTTTTCCGCAAAGAAGCTGAACCGGGAGAAAAAGCCCTCTATCCGCAAAGCCCTTGCCGCTGCAAAGGACAAGGCGAAGCAGCTTAACGCCGCCCGCGACAAGGTAAAGAAAATGGACAGGGGGCGCGAGATATGAAGCAGATCAACTACAAAAAGCTGATACTTCCGAATATCCCCTATGTGTTCTTTGTCTATCTCTTTGATAAAGTCGGACAGGCGGTGCGGCTTGCCCCCGGCGCGGATATTTCTGCAAAGATACTGAATATCACACAAGGATTTTCCGCAGCCTTTGAAAACGCCTTGCCGAGCGTTTACCCGTTGGATTTGCTTGTCGGCATTGTCGGTGCGGTGATTATCCGCTTGATAGTCTATGTCAAAGGGAAAAACGCGAAGAAATACCGCAAGGGCGCGGAGTACGGCTCTGCCCGATGAGGTGCATAATCTTAACTGTAAGCAACACATATATTGACGCAGGAGGGTATGCACATGAATGATTACAGCAAAATCACAGCCCTTTACTCCCGCTTATCAGTGGGGGACGAGGACAGGGACGGCGGCGAAAGCAACTCCATACAGAACCAGAAGAGCCCATTTTTTTGTGTAAAAAGGACGAGTGAAATATAATGCTTAAAAAATATTGGATAAAATGTCCGATTTGTAACGGAAAGACGAGAGTTCAAGTATTTCATAATACTGTATTAAAAGATTTTCCTCTTTTCTGCCCTAAATGCAAATTGACGCATATCATTGATGTAGAAAAATTAGAGATTGTAATCAAAAATACAGAAAAACAAACTTTTATTATTTAGAAGAAAGGATATAAAAATGAAACGTTTACCTAAATATACGCCTGCGGAAGTACGGAATGATCCATACGGATTTACTTACAAAGAAATGTCGGAAGTTATTGGCGAGAATGAAGCAAAAGCCTTATATGAAGAATTATATAAGCAATTACCACGCAAAAAAAATCTATCAATGTTGGTAAAAAATATTTGCAAAAGCAGTGATACTGAAAAGTATGTTTACGAACTGAAAGACAACAAATACATTGAAACGGTTTTTATCAAGCGGCGAGATGGTGGAACTGTTTGCGTGAGCACACAAGTCGGTTGTCCTGTTGGTTGTATTTTTTGTGAGTCCGGGCGAAATGGCTTTGTTCGTAATCTAACATCGTCAGAAATCGTACAACAGATTATATTGTTGCGTCGAAAAGTAAACCGTATCGTTTTTATGGGTATGGGAGAGCCTTTATTCAATTATGACAACTTGATAAAAGCAATCCATATTCTCCGAGATAGATATGGGCTCAACTTTCCAACCGACGGCATTACCATATCAACAGTTGGTCCGGTCGATCAATTAAAAAAATTGCGCGAGGAACATCTTAAAATTCAGTTGACAATATCTTTACACGCAGCAACACAATCTGCAAGAAATCGTATTATTCCTCACATGCGCATATATGCTATTGAAGATGTTGTTAAGCAAGCCTTATCCTATTCTGAAAGGCATAATCGCAAAATTGTCTTTGCGTATTTGCTTTTACCGGGTATAAATGACCGGCCCTCAGATGTAAGACAACTTGCAAAATGGTTTCGGGGCAAAAAAGTTATGATTAACGTGTTACAATACAACCCAACAAGCAATTCAAGAATTAAAGCACCACAGAAACGGGAAATAGTTGCATTCAAACATCAATTAGAGCAAGCAGGACTTGAAGTTACTATAAGAGTTTCTCATGGCAGAGAGATTAACGCGGCTTGTGGACAGTTAGCTAACACATATAATAAATTCAAAAAAAATGATTAAAAGTGCCAGACGCATAGACGCAGAGCCGATAACGCATTAGGTCAAAAAACCTATGTGTTATCGGCTTTTTTAGAGGCTTCGGTAGTTTGTGTGACAAGGGGCTAGCCTAGGCAGCAACGCTCTTCGCTCCCTTCACGCCCTTCTTCCTCGCCTTCACCGGGCGACCCGGGAGCTGGGGCTGGC
>NZ_JBQKHK010000035.1:0-3210 GCF_052118305.1 Collinsella sp. LCP21S3_D3 | reverse complement strand
CGCCAGTCGGGGCCGATGAGGTGGGTGTCGTCGTCGTCGGGCAGGAGCGGCACCCAGCCGCGCGGACGCCAGCCGCAGCCGCTCACGAGACCATCCACGAGCGCCTTGATGGTCGGGTTGAGGTTGTGGGCGTCTCGCCGCCTGCGGTCGGGGTAGGCGACGTGCACGGTCAGGTGGGCGCGCTGCATCTGGTGCGGGTCGTGGCCCTGCGTGACAGCCGCCATCTGGCGGAGGTTGCGCACGAGGCTGGCCTGCCGCGCCCAGTGTTTGCGGTCATTGGCGGTCACGATGAGTGCGCGGGGCAGCTCGAACTCGTAGGTGGCGGTGGTCATGCCGCTGCCCCCAGCGCTTGTGCGCCACAGAGACCCAGCCAGTGGGCCACGTTGACGGCCACGGCGTTCCCGGCCTGCATCTGCTGTTCACCCTGATTGCCGTGGATGATGTAGTGCCTCGGGAAGGCTTGGGCGTTGGCTGCCTCCCGTGGCTTCAGCATGCGGAAGTAGCAGTCCTCGACGTTGATCGCCGGCGTCAGGACGCCGTGCTGGTCTCGTGTCGCCATCGTGGATAGCGGGTCGGCGACGGCGGGGTAGGGTCGAGAGCCGCGCCGGAAGGGGATAACGAGTCCGTGGTGGAAGCCAGCGCCTGTGAAGGTTGCCAGTGGGTCGCTCGTGCTGGATGGTTTGGCGTGCCTGCGGAGCGTGACGAGGAAGTCGGCGCCGCTGGCCCGCTGGGTGCGCATCGGTGCATGCACGCTGGTGCCCTTCTGGTCACCTGCGCCGCCCATGAGGTAGGACACGACGCCGAGCTGGGTTGGGAGTGGTCGGGATGCTGGGCCGAAGTGCCGTCCACAGCTCCCGCCGTTGTTGACGCTCATCACAAAGTCGCGGTCGAAGTCGCCGCGTAGCAGCATCTCCAGGCCGGTCTCGACTCGGCGCATCGTGGACGCTGCCAGCGGTCGGGTGCGGTCGCCGATCCTCGTGCCGACGTCGGTCCAGTCGATCGCGGATGCGGCGGGCCTGACGTAGGGCTCGACCCTGCCGTGATCGCCCTCGGGGCAGACGTAGATGTACTGGCGGTCGTACTTGCCGATGTGGCGTCCGGGCCGCTTCCACCACTGCATGGCTGCCACGTCCGTGCCGCACTTCTCGCACCAGGCCAGCGGTCGCGGCCGCACGTCGGGGGCGGGCACGCCCTTGCGGTTGAAGACGATGTACATACGGTCTCGCCACTGCGGTGCGGGCGGGTTGGTGTCGGAGCCGATGTGAGCTGCGGAGACGGAGACGAACTGGGCGGTGTAGCCGAGGGTGGTCATGCCCGCCAGCCATGTATCGAACAGCTCCCACTGGGCTGCCTCCACGACATTCTCGATCATGACGAGCGGGTAGCGGAAGATTTCGGCGGCGCGGATCACCTCCCAGAATGTGACGCGGGTCCGCTCGAACGCCTCGGTGGGGACGTGGCCGTGTTCCTCGAACAGGTCGAGTTGTCGCGTCCGTTTGCGGTGTCCACCGGCCGGTGATACCTCGGTGCAGATGGGGCTTGCCCACAGAACGTCGGTGCGTGGCAGGTAGCGCAGGTCGATCGCGGAGATGTCGGCGCACAAGTGCTCAGTGTCGGGGTGGTTGGCGGAGTGGGTTTCGATCGCTCGCTGCCAGTGGTTGGCGGCGACCTTAATGTCGTATCCGGCGCTGCGGAGGCCGGTGGAGCTGCCACCCATCCCGCAGTTGCCGGTCCAGTGAACCCTTCCGTCGCGACGACACAGCCACGTCCCGTGCTCGACTGTGGGGCACCAAACGACGCCCGTGTGGTCGACCCACTCCACCCGGTTCTGGCGCAGGGGTTTCGCGGTGTCGCGGCCCATGAGGGCTACCGTCCACATTGGCACTTCGGTCCCGCGATACCGCTGGTGCCACGTGCGCACTGACGTGGAGTGCCCGGCCAGGATGGCGGCGAACTGGAACGCATCGCACCGATCCGGGTCACCTTGGGTCAGAGTCGCCTCATGGGTCAGGTCACGAACGCGACGAGTCCCGTCCGCCAGCATCGAGACCTCGATAAGAAGGTCGAGTTGCGCCTGTGTGAGGCATAGCATCCACTCGTGAGCAGGGGCCTTGTTGACGAGTGCACCCGCAACTGGCGCGGCGGCAGCGCGGTTCAGCCTCCAGCAGCGCTGGTCTCCCCAGTCGCTCACCGTCCAGTAGGCGCGGCCATCGGTGCGGCGTCCTGGGGCCCCATATAGGGCGGTGAGTGCCGCAGTGATCCGCCGGCAGTTGTCCGGGTTGTGGCTACGCGACTGATAGATGTGTAGCCGTCCATGGGCGCGGAAGTTACCCTCGGTCCATGCCCATCCGACCAACTCCACCAGTTCGTTGCGGACACCGGAGGCTTTCGGCAGGTTGAACGGGGCTGAGCGCTTGACCATGGACTCCGACGTGAGGTCCCTGGTTGTGCGCCACCGCATCGTGGCGCTGCCGCCGCGCCTATTACGCTCCCAGGTGGGCCACCGGTGGTCGGCCGTAACGAGCGCCGAGATGCCTTTCCCGTGGATTCTGAGCATGCGCTCGTCGGTCGCGTCGAATCGGTGAACCTGCTCGACGGGGGCAAACCCAGCGATGCCGGTTTCGACATTCAGACTGGCGACCAAGTCACCGACCTCAACCTCGTCATGCAGTCGCCAACCGTGAACGGTCAGGATCTCGGTCTGCTCGTCGGCGCAGAAAAAGTCAACGGCGGTGAGCATCAGAATGGTGCCTCTCCGGTCTGGCTCGCCCACGGGTCATCCTGGGGCTGCGGTACCTGCGTCGCCTGCCCGCGTTGGCTGCGGTTGACGATGGCGGTCTGGGTGCGCAGCGAGGGTCCGATGTCGTCCACGGACAGCTCGAAGGTGGTGCGGCGCTGACCCTCCTTGTCCTCGTAGGAGCGCGACTGGAGCTCACCGGTCACGATGACCCGCATGCCCTTGCGGAGGGTGTCGGCGGCGTGCTCGGCCATGTCGCGCCAGACGGTGCAGCGCAGGAATGTGGTGTCGCCGTCGATCCAGTCGCCGGTCTTCTTGTTGTAGTGGCGGTGATTGTGGGCGACCGTCATGGTGGCGACGGCGGCCCCGGCCTGAGTGAAGCGGACCTCGGGCGCGTCCGTCAGGTTGCCGCAGATGGTGATGGTGTTGGTGCTCATGATTGGTCCTCTCTCTGGCCGCAGTGGGTGCAGCGG
>NZ_JBQKHK010000034.1:0-3491 GCF_052118305.1 Collinsella sp. LCP21S3_D3 | reverse complement strand
GGCTGGCTTGCCCACCCACCGTAACGTTGAGCGGCACAACGAGTTGGTCGCCGCCCTCAATAGCCGGGAGGTTCTGCCGGGCGCGCGCTTCGTTGGGGGTGAGCCACGGGGCACCAACCGACGACGAAAGCACGGCGGCCTGTTCCTCAAACGAACCGGCCAGCTTCTCAGCAATGTTGAACTCGGCGTAGAACCGCGCCGGGTCAAGCCCCATGACTGGCAGCAGTTGCTTGTTGATCCGCTCGGTAACCTGCCGAAGGATCGGCCCCAACGTGTCGGTGTACAGCATGCGGCTGAACTCTCGCACGTTCGAGTATGTCGCGCCGTCGGTGTACCCAATCATGGTGGGGTTGACGTGGTACACGCTGGCCACGGTCTGCAGGCTGAGCTTGACCGCCTCTACGAACTGTTGCTCGCGTGCGTTGAAGTCCACGCGGGTGAGCTTCATGCCGTCTTCCAGAATGGGCGTACCGCCCGCGCCGGGGCCCTTGCCCGTGTACTTGGCGTACCAATCCTCGCGGAAAGCGTCGCGCGCTCGGGCACTCCACGGCTCAGCGTCCACGGGGCGTTCAAGCACGGCAGACACGCGGCCGCCGTTTTCCCAAATTTGGGAGCGGTAGCGCGCGGCCTCGATCTGTTCTAGCAGAGTCGCCTTGAGCGCTTCGACCTTGCTCGAACTGCCAATGTAGGCCGTCGGGCTGTAGCCCCCGAAGCGCACAACGCCGGGTGAGCCGTCGATGCTGGCCGGGATCGTATGTACCTTGCCTTGGAACGCAACGTTGAACCGGCTGGCAAAGAACGGGGAGTCGTCGCCGGGCCACTGGCTGACCCACGTAGGGGGTAGGCGTAGCAGTCGGTAGCCCGTCGGCACTCGTGAATCCTGCATAAGCCACCAATAGGCCGCGTCGTACAGGGCAAAGTCGCCCACGGTTGCGTACACAAGATCGTAGGTGGTTATAGCGCCATCCACGAACCGGAGCAACTGCGCCAGCGCGGAATCGTCCGCGCGCACGCGCCCGCCGTCGGGCATGCGCTCGTAGACGTGTAGGCCAAGCTGCGCGACGTTGCGTGCTAGGAAGTCCACCACAACGCGCAAGTGGGGTTGCGTGCGCCACATTTTGGCGGGGTTGAGCGTGCTCGGGTTGTAGCCAAGTGTCGCAACCACTTGTTCCCACGGCGCGCCGTTGACGTAGGTGACGGTGGGGCTATGCCAGCGCACCAACTCACTCATGGGTCACCCCCGCCTTGCTTAGTCGCGTTCGGCTCATCATACCGTCAAGACCCTTCCAGTCTCGTAGGCTGACGCGCGCGCTACGTTCGTCACACCCCACACCGCTAGCGTAGCGGCTTCCAACGGGCTTGCATCGTAACCGTACCGCTCCCACACCCAGCGGTCTAGGATAGGCCGTTTCTTGGCTTCGCCAACCGAAGCGTCAAGCTCGGGCTGACCGCCGTGCTCAACGGTGCCGTTACGTACGCCGTCCCACAGCCCAGCGCATGCCGCCTTCCACTGTTGAAACGACGCCTTGACTAGTCGGCGTGACGGCTTAACCATCTTCTCAAGCTCAGCCGTGAGCACGCCCGAAGGGCCCCCGGGATCGTAGACCACACGGGTACGGGGCCGTTCCTCCAACAGTTCCTTTAGCCGGGGGGCCACCCACTGGAAGCCCAGCCCGGTAGCCACCACACGGCACGCCGTGCGCTCACCACGCGGGCCCGCGCCCACAATGGCGGCGCTCGTCAGGTCAGCGGCTACGGCCACGCCCACGGTGTTCAGGTCAAAGTCCGCCGGGGTAGGTAGGCCGATGTGCTCGTTGTCGTCAGCGTCGAAGTACCGCGCCGTGGCGGCACTCCAAACACCGTCACCGAACACGTCTGTTGCGTCAGCTTCGTCCCACCAACCTAGGTACTCACGCCCCCACTCAGCGGGCGGGATCGACTCCCGTAGGTTGCGCATGCGCTCCAAGCTCAGTCCCGTACCGTTGGGCCGCACACGCCCCAACAGCGGGCTTGCTCGCGCCCACAGTTCTTCGTCGTCCATCGCGCACCCAGGCACGTGCAGCGGGTTTCCGGGCGGGAAGTGTAGGCACTTCCGGCCGGTACGGTCGTCGTCGTGCGCGCACTTCGGGCGCTCGGTGCCCCACTCAGCCCAGCCCAACGACGTTGAGCGCCCGGCGCGCCCGGCGTCGCGCTTGGCCCTGAGCGTGCTTGAGCCCGCCAGGCCGGGCGTGGAAGCGTAGACGGCTTGAGCGTCGCGGCGCGCGGTCAGCGTGGGCATGAGCGCGCCCAACATGGCGTCGGTCAGGTACAGGGCCTCGTCAAGAACGATCCGGTCACCCGTAAGACCGCGGCCGGCGCGCTCGGTGCGCGCGCTCACGTCCAGCTGTCGCCCGTCGGCGGTCAGAATCTTCTCAACGTCCTTGCCCGTGTGGATGCCGCCGCTTCGGTCGTCAAGCAACTTACCGCGCAAGTTCGGCGCGGCCTTGATTACCTCAGCCAGTTCGTGGAAAGACTTGATAGCCGTTTCCTTCAGGTGGGCGTTCCAGTTGACGTTACGCACGTGACCGACGGGCACCACGAACAGCCAGCCTATGGCGCACATAATGAGCGTGCCCGTCTTGAGTTGCTGGCGGGGGCCGATTACGCCGTACTCGAACGCCGCGGGCAGACCGTCGTGCCCGTAGGCAAACACGTCGTCAAGGATTAGTTGCTGTTCGGGGTCGGGCGCGTACCCGGCTGCCCGGCACGTCTTGCCCACGAGCGGGCCCAGCGTCACCGCACGCGGGGGGCTCGTGTGGTACGCCGGGGGTAGGAGCGCGTAAGGGTCAGGCCGTAGCATCAGGCCGCCCCTAGCCCCGCCAGCAGTTGCGCGGCTTCGTCTTGGACGGCGGCAACGGGGTCTTTCGCAAGGTCTACGGTTTCGCGATCGCGCATGAAGTCTTTGTACGCGTCACGAAACGATTTCCCCATGCCGGTGAGGCTGCCGGGCGCGACGCTGCCGGGGTTGTCCAGAATGTGGGCCATGCCCAGCAAGTGAACCGCCAGCGGGTCTTCGTCGTAGTCGTTAATGCCCGCAGCCTCAAACCGTCGGCGCGTGGTTTCTTCCAGCCGCCCACGTAGCTCGGTGGGCTCGCCGTCGGCGTCGTCCCCCCGCCACGCATGGTTGGGCTCGGCGTCGTGGCCCTCAGGCTTGGGCGCGCGCCCGGCCTTCACCGCTGCCTTGGCCCGGTGCTTGGCCTGTCGGCACGTGTCTGAACACACGACGGCGTTAGACCGCCTGCCCGCCATGCTGCCCTTGCACACAACGCAACGCTTCCTGTTCATGCCGGCAAGGGTACCGCGAAACGTTACGGGTTCGGCGTCACGGTATGGCGACGCGGCAGAATAGGGGCATTGAACAGCGTTAAAACTCCGCTGGCTAGGGGCTGGTCACGCCCTTTTCCACGTGCTAGGTGTCCGACTCCGCCCGATGGAGTGTCGGACACCTAGCA
>NZ_JBQKHK010000033.1:0-3631 GCF_052118305.1 Collinsella sp. LCP21S3_D3 | reverse complement strand
GGCCCCGGCCTGAGTGAAGCGGACCTCGGGCGCGTCCGTCAGGTTGCCGCAGATGGTGATGGTGTTGGTGCTCATGATTGGTCCTCTCTCTGGCCGCAGTGGGTGCAGCGGGCGTGTCGGTACAGGTGTCGTGGGGTGATGGGTTGGCGGTGGTCGTCTAGTCCCATCGCGCCGGTGAGGATGTGGAGGGCGGAGCAGGCTCCCGGGGCGGGGGCTCGGCGGTCGTCACCCGCCCCGGGAGCGATCAGGGTGGGTGTCATGCCGCGACCTGGGTGCGTCGCGTGGAGGCGAGGTAGCGCCGCAGGCCGTCGTCGGTGGAGAGGTCGGCCATGTCGTGCCGGTGACGCTCAGACGCCGACAGGGCCTCGCCAAATGTGGACTGCCACCTTCCGATTCGTCCGCAATTGCAGCGCCACATCCAATGAGCGGGCGCGTCTCTCCAGATGCGGGTCCTGTGCCGGGGATGGAGCCATGCTGCGGCCAGCGCCCGCAGGTCGGCATCCACACGCGCCCAACCCCTCCGATAGTCGTAGTAGCGGTGGGATGTGCATCTGCGCTCGTGGCACAGCGTCCACTCCTCATACCGACGCTCGACCTCGGGGGCGCCCCACTGGTGGATGACGACCTCGCACGGCACGGCGCCGCGCCCGCCGCCCACCTCATCCCCCCATATCTCGACGGCTCCGGTGTCACCGACGATGGTGCGCTGGATATGACCCCACGGACTGATGCTGGTCGTGACGCCGGTCACGACTCGCCCTCCGGCACGATCAGGCCCTCGTCGGGCAGTTCGGCGACGCGACTCTGGATCGCGGCACGCGTGGCCTCGTCGGCGTCCTGCCACAGGGCGCGCAGTTCGTCGCGGTCGGTGATCGCTGACACATCCACGGTCGGCGCAGGCTTTGCGAGTCGCAACGGCTCGACCAGGTACGCGGCCCGCTTCCCGCGCTTCTCTGTCAGCGCGAGGCGCAACGGCTGGGCGATGTCAGACAGGTGGCTGGTCTTGATGCCGCCGACCCGCTCGCCGCCGAACTGCACGTCGGGGTCGCGGTACAGGGTGAGCGAGCGGCCCGCGTAGGCCGATGATTTCGTGCCCCACGCTGCGATGAGGACACGACGCATTGTTTTGCTTGGGCGGTAGGGCCGTCCTGGCATCTCGCGCAGGTGGATGTTCACGGGCTGCTCGCCGCCGGGCACCTGCACTCGGTCGACGGTGAACGTGCGCGGGCCGGTCAGCAGGTCCTCCGCGTTGAGCTGGTCGCTCTTCGGCGCGATCGTGTCGTCAATGTCCATCTCGTCACTCCTCTGTGATGTCGTCGTCGTATGCCCATGTGGGCGGGATGAGGGGCCTGATGTCGTGGCTGTATCCGGGCCACCTGCCGGTCTCGACACACTGGCGGTAGAGCGTGATCGCCTGCGCCATCTCACCTTCGCCGAGCGCCAGATAGGAGGGATCAACCTCCCACACGCTGACGAGGTAGGGTGCCGTCTTCTCCTGGGCGACGATGCGAAACGGCAGCAAATCGCCGGTCAACTCTCGGCGGAGGCGGCGATACCATGCGGCCTGTAGGTAGTAGCGGAATCGGTGGGCAGCGGCCAGGAAACCGCGCTCTGAGGCGTCGCGGGCGGTCTTGTAGTCAGCGGTCCACCCCGGATTCATGACATCTGCCCGGCCACGTAGCCATAGTCCGTCAATGCGGGCAAACATCGACTGCTCGCGCTCGCCTGCGAGGGTCTCGACAGCGGCGGGGTGGCGGTATACGACGCCCGCCATGTCCTCTGCGAGGCGCATCTCGGCGGGCAGCAGTGCCACCTGTCCAGATGCGTGGGCAGCGTCGCGCACCTCACGGGCAGCCTTGGTGCGCCACGACTCGGCGGCCACCTCGACCACGCGCTTGCCCTCGCCAAGAATGAGGGCATGGACGGCGCTACCGAGGTCGAGTGCCGCTGTGCGGGGTCTACCGTGCAGCTCGTGGTGCCGGAATCTCGCCGGGCCACCTTCTTCGAGGAGCGCCTTGGCGCGGCTAACGGACAGCGAGCCGTCGGGGATGGGGTCGGCGTGGTAGTCGGCGTCGGGGATGCCGTCAAAGATGCCGGGTCGGGTGATGGTGGTAGGCATGTCAATGTCCCTGATCGGTGGGCAGCACTTCCGTCCCGATCCGCAGTCCGGCGCAGACCACGGGCGCGAGGATGACGACGATGGGCACGATGATGTCGAGCACGATGCGGCGGGTCATGACGCACCGCCGAGCGCGGCGAAGTCGATCCCGGCGGCACGCATCGGCTCGGTGAGCGTCGCGAAGTGGGGGGTGGAGATCATGTCGCGGACGACGACGGCCCATGCGGCGTCCCGTGCGGCGGACCATGCGGCGTCCCGTGCGGCGTCCCGTGCGGCGGCCCATGCGGCGGACCGTGCGGCGGACCATGCGGCGTCCCGTGCGGCGGACCATGCGGCGGACCATGCGGCGGACCATGCGGCGTCCCATGCGGCGTCCCATGCGGCGTCCCGTGCGGCGGACCATGCGGCGTACCGTGCGGCGATCTGCACCTGGTCATCGGTCAGGGTGGGCAGCAGCGCCAGATAGGCGACCACCTCACGGCCACACGGCCCGAGCGCCTGCCACGCGGGCAGCTCCCGCACCACACGCCACCCAGCGCACCCGACCTTGCGCATCGCCCCGGGCACCACATCGGCCAGCGGCTCCACCTCCAGCAGACGGCTCGGCCACCCCATGCCGGAACAGTCGGCAGGCTCGGTCGATGCGGCCAAATGCCCTGCCGGGTCATACCTGGGCTCACCTGAGGGCGACGGATGCCACACCTCCACACCCTCGACCGGCCCACGCTCAGCCACCCACCGGAAGCCGAGGTCGTACCACGACGTGCCGTCGGGGCGGATAGCCTTGTAGTACGTCATCACACCCACCTCCTCGCAGCGGCGTGCCAGTTGGTCGGCAAGTCGTGGTCGTAGATGCTGTAGTCATCCCAGTTGATCTCGCTCACGATGCCGTCACCTCGATTTGGGTGCTCTTCCCGGGGCGTCGGATCGCCATCTGGATGACGCTCCGTCCAACATCGCGGGCGAACTCGTCACTGGGTCTGATGCACGAGAATCCGTTGAGCCATAGGCGCTCGGGTGAATCGTCGTCCTGGTAAAGGTAGGCGTCGCCGTAGGGCCAAGTGTTCGCCTCGGCTATCGCGGTGACGGCCGCCTCGATGCGCTTGCGGGCCTCCCGCATGTCGGTGATGGCCTGATCGAGTTCGACTAGGTGGGCTAGTAGGTCGCTCACGATTCGTCACCCGCCTCGATCCGCTTGGCGCGGTCGTGGTAGTCGGCGGGGGTGGTGGTAGAGTCTGTCATGTTGAGCTTCCTTTCGGGATTGCGTGGCCCTCGTCGTGACAGCGGCGGGGGCCGATTATTTGTGGTCAGCGGGTGGCTGACCTGCTGATGAGGCGCTCTACCTGATCGGCGGAGAAGACGACGCGCCCCTGTGGTTTGCCGGTTGGCTTGTGGCGGCGCAGCTTCCCGTCGGCGGCGAGCCGGTCGACGGTGGTGAGGCTGACGCGCAGCAGGTCGGCCACCTCGGCGCGGGTCATCCAGTCGCCGCTCACGACATCACCTCGGCAGAGA
>NZ_JBQKHK010000032.1:0-4380 GCF_052118305.1 Collinsella sp. LCP21S3_D3 | reverse complement strand
GAGGACTACGTCATCATCGACACCGCCGAGTACGCGATCCCGGGCCTGGACGACGACTTCCGCGTCATCGTGTCGCCGTGGATCCTGTCCGTGCTGACCACCGACCGCCTCGCGCGCAACTACGAGCTGGTCACCAAGCACAACCTCAAGTACCGCCGCTACTACCACCAGTTCGACTACTAATTCTATTTGGGGGAAACCGCAATGAGGCAATACATCTTTGCCAGCCACGCGCATTTTGCGACCGGCATCAAGGAGAGCACCGAGCTACTCTCGGGCGCGCGCGATAACGTCCACGATCTGTCGATGTTTGTCGACGGCCGCACCGACGTCGCCGAGGAGGCCGCCAAGCTCCTGGCGACTATCGATCCCGCCGACGATGTGATCGTGTGCACCGACCTGTTTGGCGGCAGCGTCAACAACGAGTTCACCAAGATCGTCCAGACGCGCCCCAACACCTACCTGATTGCCAACATGAATCTGCCGCTGCTGATCCAGCTGCTCTTCTCGGACCAGGAGGCTCCCGCCGACCAGGTTATCCGCGAGATCCTCGCGGCTGACGACACGCGCGTCAAGTTTGTCAACGACCTGCTGACCGATGCGGATGACGAGGAAGAGTTCTAGTCACCGCCTGCTAATAATGGGGCCGGGTTTCCGGCATGAGACCTTTGGGGGTCAATCATGATTCAATTGGTTCGCGTCGACCATCGTCTGCTTCATGGCCAGGTGGCCGTCTCTTGGGTCCAGGGCCTGGGCGCCGACTGCATCTTCTGCGTTGGCGACAAGGTTGCCAACGATCCCGTCTGGAAGACCACGCTCAAGATGGGAAAGCCGGCCAACGCCAAGCTCGTCATCAAGGACATGGAGCACGCCATCGAGGCTATCAACTCCGGTGTCACCGATAAGTACAAGATGATCATCTGCGTCGCCAGCATCGCCGAGGCCAAGCAGCTTGTCGAAGGCTGCCCGCAGATTACCTCCATCAACCTGGGCAACACCAAGTCCAAGGATGAGCAGCGTCCCGATGCCCGTAAGATCTCCCGTCAGATCTTTGTGACCGCTGCCGAGGAAGAGGACATTCGCGAGCTCGTCGGCCGCGGAATCGAGGTCGAGATTCGCGCTCTGGCCGACGACCCCAAGGTCGATGCTCTAAGCGCCCTCTAATTGGGAACTACGGGGCGGCGCGTACGGCGCCGCCCTGCCCGTGGGCGTACCGGATAAACGCTTTACCCGTTACCCCATCTACCGTTCACCGGGAGTACCTGCCCGTTGAGCGATTGGTATTAAATAGTTTTCGCATGACTATATAATTGGTATTAAATCATTTGCACCGGTTTAGGTGTTAACAGCACACCGGTACAAGCTGGATCTGTCTGGACGATTGTCGGCATGGGAAAGGGCGCGCTGACAAGTCGGGAATCGCCGCGCGGATCCAAGAGGGATCAAAGGGAGGAACAATGCTTGTTCAAGCGATCCTTATCGGACTTATCGCTGCCTTCGGTAAGCTCGATTATCAGCTCGGTACGCTCTATGCGTTCCGCCCGATCGTTCTGTGCCCGCTCGTCGGCATAGTCCTCGGGGACCTGCAGTCCGGCCTCGCCATCGGTGCGAGCCTCGAGCTGCTCTTCATGGGCTCAATCTCCATCGGCGCTTACGTGCCGCCCGATGAGTGTATTGGCGGTGTGCTCGCCTGCGCCTTCGCTATTCAGCTGGGTCAGAGCACCGAGGCCGCTATCGCGCTCGCGATGCCCATCGCCACTCTGTGCCTGGCCATTAAGAACGTCGTCAACGCCGGTATGCCCCTTCTGGTCGACCGTGCCGACGTCTTTGCCAGCAAGGGTAACCTCAAGGGTATCTACGCTATGCACTGGATTATCGGTCTCGTGATTGTCGTCCTGGCCTTTATCCTGTGCTCGGTCTCCTTCTATCTGGGTGCCGACGCCGTTCAGGGCCTGCTCGACTTCATCCCGACGTTCGTCCTCGATGGCTTTGGCGTCGCAGCCAACATCCTGCCTGCCATGGGCTTCGCCATGCTCGGCCGTCTGGTGCTTACCAAGCAGCTCGTGCCGTTCTACTTCCTGGGCTTCCTGCTGTGCTCCTATGCCAACGTGCCCGTCCTCGGCGTCGCCCTGATCGCAATCATCATCGGCATCGACAAGTACGACCTGCTGGGCCTTGGTGGCGCCCAGTCCCAGCTTTCTGTGGAAGGGGATGAGGACGATGACTTCTAATTCCGAGAACCAGATTACTCGCTCCGACCTCATTAAGAGCGCCGTGAACACCGGCGCCCTGGGCATGGAATTCTCCTGGACCTACTACAAGCAGATGAACATTGCCTTCTGCCTGATGGTCGCCAACATGCTCAAGAAGATCTATGCCGGCCGTCCCGATGATTACGCCGAGGCCTTGCACCGTCACAGCGCATTCTTCAACATCACCCCGCAGCTCGCTCCCTTCGTGGGTGGCATCGCGATGGCCATGGAGGAGAAAGTCGCTCGTGGCGAGGTTGAGCCCGAGAGCGTCAACGACATCAAGGCCGCCCTCATGGGTCCGCTTTCCGGCCTGGGTGACTCCTTCTTCCTGTCCACCCTGCGCGTCGTCGCCGCTGCCGTGGGCATCAGCCTGTGCCAGGCCGGCAACGTCTTTGGCCCCATCGCCTTCCTGCTCGTCTACAACATCCCGGCGTTCCTGATTCGTATCTTTGGCGCTATCAAGGGTTATGAGCTAGGCATTGGCTTCCTCGACGAGGCTCAGAAGACCGGCCTGATGCAAAAGATCATGGCCTGCGTCGGCATTGTCGGCGTCATGGTCGTCGGCGCCATGAGCAAGGACATGTTCTGGGCTTCGTTGCCTGTCGCTATCGGTCAGGGCGACACCGCCCAGACTCTCCAGGACATCCTGGACGGTATCATGCCCGGTATGCTCGGCATGGCCGCCTTCTGGCTCTACTATTGGCTGCTCTCCAAGAAGATCAACCCGATGGTCCTGATCCTCTGCACCATGGTCGTGGGCATCATCGGCGCTTACTTTGGCGTGCTTGCCTAATATGTTCGAATCGCGCTTCCATCGCGTCTAACGGTTGCGTCGATCTTTGGGGGCTTGTCGCATCTGCGGCGGCCCCCTGTTTTTTAAAACTCCGTACGAAAGGGGAGGGCTATGGTCGTACCCGAGCTTTCGCTCATGAACATCAACCATCGTTACTACAGCATCGAGACGTTTTTTAAGGCTGCAGGTGAGGCCGGCTATCGCAATATCGAGCTGTGGACCGGCTCGATGCACCTGTATGTGGATTGCCATGAGCACGAATCGGTGGATAAGATTCGCGATCTTGCCGCCCAGTACGGCATCAAGATCGTGTGCGTGTGCCCCGAGCAGAACAACCCCAAGCCGTGGAACGTCGCGGTGCGCGGCGAGGCGGGCCAAAAACGCATCCTCTCGTACTTTAAGAATGTGATCGACGTAGCCGTTGAATTGGGCGCGCCGCAGATTCTGGTGACGAGTGGTTGGGCCTATCTGGACGAGCCGGCTGAGGACGCCTGGGCCCGTAGCGTTGCCATGCTGCGCTCGGTGTGCGACTACGCCGACACGCGCGGTATTCGCGTCGCGCTCGAGGCGCTGCAGCCGTCGGAGTCCGTGCTGGTCAACACTGCGCAGGATGTGGCGCGCATCCTCGAGGCGGTCGATCGCCCCAACCTGAAGGCTTGTATCGACTTTGGCGCCATGGAAGTTGCCGGCGACACGATAGACGGCTACTTTGAGGTTTTGGGCAACAAGATCGTTCACACCCACTTTGTAGATGTGGGCGGCGGCACGACGCATCTTGCCTGGGGCGACGGCGAGCGTGATATGCGTGCCGACCTCGAGGCACTCATGCGCCACGGCTATACGGGCTATGTCTCGGCCGAGACGTGTGATGGCCGCTACTATCAGGATCCGTCCAAGGCGACGACTCAGGTTATCGAGATGTATCGCCGTGTGACAGCGGAGATGGAGGCCGAATAACTAAACTGCGCGGTTGCGCCGGAAACGCTTGGGCGGGTCTGGCGCAACGCTTTTATAGCTGGCGAGTTGTGGGGAGCCCGTTGGCAGTAGCGCTCGAAATAGACAACTATTGGCGTTGTAATACCACTCGGGTGAGGAAACCGACCGTTTGCCGCAAATCTCCGTGAGTTTAGATTGGTATTAAATAACAAGCAATCGTATGGCTATAATTGGTATCAGTAAGAAGCGCGATGTATAGAATTGCGCACATGTGATGGGAGGACACACATGAAGGAGACCGAGAAGATCGAGATCATGCACTTCGACCAGGAGGGCTACCTCGAGGACGGCAGGAACGTCTACGAGGCCGGCAAGCGGATGACCGCCCTGGCCGACCGC
>NZ_JBQKHK010000031.1:0-7373 GCF_052118305.1 Collinsella sp. LCP21S3_D3 | reverse complement strand
CAAACCAACCTTGACACCCTCCGCCGCGTGGAGGAACTGCTGCCGCACCTGGCGATGCTCGGCTACTCGGCCCGCTCCGATCTGGCAGCAGGCACGGTGCGCATATCTCCACTGATGCTCGTCTGCGCCGAGAACGCGTGGCGGCTGCCCGGCCATGTCGCAGAGACCGCGCACGCTCTGAAGCGGGCCGCTGCCTACCGGTCGGAGGAGTTCGGCACCCGCCACGACATCACCACCACACCGGCCGGACGCTACCTCGACATGGCGCAGACTCTCGCATCTACACAGATGATCTACGACTGGCAGACCATCAAATCTGGCGCTGTCCTGTGTGGGTCGATGCAGCTCACCCCGGCCGCCACCGAGCAACACCAGACCATGCTGGCTGTGGCAGCGTCCCTGTGGGCGCCCGACGGTGTGGCAAGCGTCGGCGCGAAGTCCAGCACGGGCGCAGGCATGGTGCGCATCGACGGGCTTGGCACGGACCCGCACATCGTGGATGCGTGGTCGGCCCGACTCAAAAACACCCGCGCCGATATCCTCGACCTGCTCACCGAGGTGGCGGGATGATCCAGCCAGTGAGGATCACCGCCCACCTCGACAGCCTGTCGATCGGGCTCACGGAGACCCCGATGATGCTCGACGGGCCACTGTCGTGGGCATGGTGGCAGTTGCAGGGGTCGGGCCGGATTGTTCCCGGCCAACCGCCCGGCGATGCGGTGTTGCCGCTCGCCCGGTGGATGGAGGCTGGAACATGGGGGTGGTGCGTGTCCCGCGCCCACCCCCATGTTGAGGCGCACACAGCGATCGAACTGCGCCGCAAACCAGCCGCCGATGCGATGGCTCGCTACACGAAGGATCAGAAATACCATCCCGGGCTCGGGCCCCACAAAGCCCGTGACGTAACCGTAGCTGCGGCCTGGATACCGCGTGTGTGGTGGGACGCAGACACCACTGACGTGGATGCCCTGCACGCCCTGCTGGTCGACGTGACACATCTGGGGGCGCATGCCGCCGTCGGATACGGGAGGGTGTCCGGGTGGAGCATCGAGGCGGGCGTCCGTGATGGGTGGAGAGATCGACCGATGCCCACCGAGGGTGGGCAGTTGCAACGCGTCCGCCCACCCTACTGGCACCACGGCGACCGAGTGGAGTGCGCGTGAGACCACCTTTCCCCTACGTCGGCAGTAAGACGATGATCGCCGCCAAAATCATCGTCTTACTGCCGGCCCACCGGCACTACGTGGAGGTGTGTGGCGGGAGTCTCGCGGTGCTGCTCGCCAAAACACCGTCGGAGGCGGAGACCGTCAACGACCTGGACGGTGATCTGGTCACGTTCTGGCGAGTGCTGCGCGACCAGCCGGAGGCGTTGGAGCGCGCATGTGTCCTCACACCCCACTCGCGCGTCGAGCTGTACGAAGCTATCGGGAGCGATGCGTCCAGCGAGGTGGAGCGTGCCCGCCAAGTATGGGTGCGGCTGACCCAGAACACGCTCCGCACCACCGAGCAGCGGCACGATTTCTGGGTCAAGAGGATCGCCACCGGCTCCCATCCCCACACCATGGCGTCGTGGGCGTCGCGGCTCGCCCCAGCAGCGGCCCGGCTCCACCGTGTCAGCATTGACCAGCGCCCCGCCGTCGAGATGCTTGACATGTACGACAAGCCCGGATGCCTGCTCTATATCGACCCCCCATACCCCGGCAGCGTCCGCTACCCGCACCACATGGATGACGGCAACCACCTGGCCCTGGTCAACGCGATCGCAACCGTCAACCACGCCGCCCTGGCGGTGTCCGGCTACCCAGACACCGTGTACGACACTGCACTCACCGCAGTCCGGGGATGGGCACGGCACCCTATCGCCGCCCGCGCACAGGTGCCGATGGGTCGCACCGTTCCCCGTACCGAAATCCTGTGGACCAAGGAGGCCCCATGCTGATCGACTCTCCCCGCATCACCGGACCCGACCGCAACCACTGGGCCGCACTGGAACGCTACGACAATCTCATCGCCGAAGCTGATTCGGCGCGCCTCGACCGGATCGAGGGGGAAGCCATCTCCGAAATCCGCCGCTTCCTTGATGCTGACGAGGGGTTCGTGTCCATGTCGTGGGGGAAGGACTCAGTGGTGGTCGCACACCTTGCCTACCTCGCCGACCCGCAGGTCACGATGAAGCGTGCCCGCGTGGCCGATTGGGAACCACCCGAAACCGACTGGGTGCGAGACGCATTCCTCGACACCCACCCGGGCATCAACTATCACGAGGCCCTGTACGAGGGCCGTGTCCCGCAGCGAGGCGAACCAGGGTTCGAGGCGATCCATGCCGACCCCAACCGCAAGGCAACCAACATCATGGCCAAACTTATCCCCGGCCGGTATGTGTCGGGGGTTCGGGCCGAGGAGTCGGCTGTTCGTGCCGGGTCGCTGCGCTGGCACGGCACCTCCACAGAGCGCACGTGCCGACCCATCATCCGCTGGACCGCCGTCGACGTGTACGCCTACCTGCACTCGCGCCACCTCCCCGTGCATCCCACCTACGCATTGAGCTTCGGTGGCAAGTTGGACCGTCGCTGGCTGCGCGTCCACATCCTCGGCTCCACCAAGGCGAAGCGGTCGGCTGTGCACGGACGCGACTCGGAAAGCTGGGAGGAAACCTATTATGGAGACGTGTTGGCGGCAGCCCGCGCCCGCCGTGCGCACTTGTGGGCTGAGCAGTGAATCGCCGCATCTGGGAGTTCTTGCCCGCCCGACGCTCACGCGGTCGGGTCACCACACCGTCGGTGATAGCCGCCAACATCGGCGCCTCAGTCGTAGAGGTGATGGCTGCACTACTCACCATGGAGCGCGACGGGCACGTCGTGCAGGACAGGCGAGGGTCGTGGCATCGAGGGGTGCCGCTACTCCCCAGCGCTCCGACCCGTTCGCCGCTCACGTCCAGACGGCGAGGAGGTGATGATTGATGACCCTCACCCTCACTGTCGGGCGCTGGGAACTCCACCTCACCATCGCACGACACGCACCCGACGAGCATCCCCTACCCGACGAGCAGGCCCCGCCCGTCCATATCGAGACCCCCATGTCCATCTACGTCGATCCCCTCCCGCAACCCTGCGGATTCACCCGCCCCATGGAGGCATAGTGACCGCAGACACCCGCGAGCAGCTCGCCCCCGACGAGGACAAGCGCTGGCAGGCGGAGCTGCTGGTGGCGAAGGCGAGGTCCGGCGAGGTCGGCCCCGTCCAACTGGAGATGCGCACGCACTGGGCGACCATCCTGCCCGGCGACGCGCCGACGCACTCACATCACCAGGTGCTCTACCGCGACGGGCAACTCTGGCACGACCCCCACCCCTCCCGAGACGGACTGCTCGCCGTCGAGGAGGCCTTCGTGCTCCGGCCACCGCCGGCAGCCGGACACGACCACGACCCGACACCCCAGGAGGACCAGTGACCCCCACCGCGAGCGCCTACGCCAGGCGCTCCGCAACCGACAGGAGACATCATGACCGTGATTGGTAGCGCGCATGCCCCTTGCTTCAGCTATGGGGTAAGCGCATCAAGTGACAGCGAAACCTGCTACACTGTCAACTATGAGCGGCAAGGTTGTGAGGCGGGCGTACAAGTACCGCTTCTACCCGACCCCGGAGCAAGCCGAGCACTAGCCCAGCCGTTCAACCACCAGTCGGCACCGCTCGATGAACTCCGCGTCAGTCAAGTCGTTCTTGAAAGCGTTGATCAGGCGGTCGCACCAGACGCAGTTATCCATGTCTCGCGGGTCCCCGCCGCGGCTTCGGGGTATGCGGTGGTCCAAGCTGGCATTCACGCCGGGCACAAGTTTGACGCCGGTGTAGTAGCAGCGGAATCCTTGCGCTTCGAGCTTGGCCCACAATGCCGCGTACTGGTCTCCTTTGAATCCGTACTTGTTGGCGATACCCTGCAGCCAATGCACGCGGCAGTAGTTGCTCGCGTGTGTCGATGGCGCAGAGCACGCCACGCAGAAGCCTGTACCTCGGCGACTTCGTCGGTATTCCGCGCCCCTTGCGCCGTATCGTTCCCGCGCTTTCTCGCGGCACTGGACGCAGTTTTTGTAGCGCTCATCCGGGAGGCGTGCTCCGCAGTTGTTGCAAGCGAGCCCAGTTTCCGCCCACTTGGCTCTCAGGTTCTTCTTGCGTTCCGCCTGGCGCTTGGAGTGATGATCTGCGCAAGGTCGGCAGAAGCGTGTGGTACCAGTCGGCCCCCGCTCTTCGCCGCAATCCTTGCAGAGTCCCGCCGCGATTCTTCGCGCCTGAGTTGGTTCGTATGCCATAAGGCGAGTCTACCGCATGTGGAGGCTCGCGGTTTCAGCCTGTGGAGATGGAGTGAGACCGCCTCGCTCCTAGAGCGAGGAGGCGTCCGTTGAAGAAGCAGGAATCCCCCGGCTTCAGCCGTGGGGAGCAAGTCAACGATCTGGACACCCTCAGAGTCGGGAGCCTCTTCTCGGGCTACGGCGGCTTGGATCTCGCGCTAGAGGCCGTCTTCCCGACAGCCCAGGTCGTGTGGACCTCCGACATTGACTCGGGAGCGCGCAAGGTGCTCGCGAGTCGCTACCCCGACGCCCCCAACCTCGGCGACGTGACGCGCGTCGACTGGAGCACCGTCCCGCCCGTCGACCTCATCACGGGCGGATCCCCATGCCCAGACCTCAGCACCGCCGGACGACGCGCCGGCATGACCGACGGCACCCGCTCCAACCTGTGGGTCACCATGAGAGAGGCAATCGCCCATGTCCAACCCACATACGTCGTCTGGGAGAACGTCCGAGGAAGTCTCTCCGCTAAGGCCGCTAGCGACCTGGAACACTGCCCGGGATGTATGGGAAGTCCCGATGACAGAGGGCCTGTTCTGCGAGCACTTGGACGTGTACTCGGAGACTTGGGTGACCTCGGGTTCGATGCGGAATGGCACGGCCTACGAGCGTCCGACGTCGGCGCCTGTCACCAGCGGTTCCGAGTGTTCGTCCTCGCTTGGCGACGAGATGCTGCCGACGCCGACCACGCAGGACGCCAAGAATCTGGGCGCCCCATCGCAAATGAGGCGGAACACGCTGCCGTTGAACACGCGGGTGCTGCGGCTCTGAGAATGCTCCCCACGCCGCGGTCGTCGGACACCCACGGCGCGGGCGAGCATGGCACGGGTGGGCCTGACCTGCGCACCGTCGTGACCATGCTCCCCACGCCGGCCGCTGGCGCGTTCAACGACGGCGAGGACGTGGACGCATGGCAGGCCCGCCGAGACTGCGTCAAGGCCGAACTGGGCAACGGCAACGGCTTCGGGATGCCACTGGGTATCGCCGTCGCCACGCTCCCCACGCCTTCCGTGGCCGATGCTACGGGTGGGCATGAGCGACGTGGCGGCGCGCGCGGCGGCGAACTACTACTCAAGGGCATCGCATCCCACGAGCAGTTCGGACAGTACGCCCCTGCCGTCGCCCGTCAGGAGGTCGCGTTCGGGCACCCCGCGCCGTCGCCAACCGAGCCCGGCAAGAACCGGCCACGCCTCGCCGCTGCGTTCGCCGAATGGATGATGGGTCTGCCGCCCGGATGGGTCACCGACGTGCCCGGAGTCACCCGCAACGAGGCGCTGCGGCTGGCAGGCAACGGCGTCGTGCCGCAGCAGGCCGCTGCGGCCCTGGCAGACATGCTCGACGCGTACCGCGACCGACGCGAGGCCCCACCGACCACCGACATGGCCGCCTACGACTCCAACATTGAGCGGATGGTGCGCCTGTACCGGGACCGTGACCAGCTCCGCACGCGCCTAGCCCGGCTACCGAGGGAGGACTCACCGGCAGCCGGACACGACCACGACCCGACACCCCAGGAGGACCAGTGACCCCCACCGCCCAGCACGTCCGCCGCTGGCTCGCCGAGCTGGCAGACCTTGCCACCCTCCTCCCAACCGCGCTCATCACCAGATCGCCCGACGACACCCAGCGACGCACTGCACCCGGCAGTCGCCCACCAGTCCGACTCGATGTCATCCAGCTCCTCAACAACACGCTCGCGCAGGACGTGGCAGCCGGACGCGCCGAATGGATGGACCCCGACCGAGCAGGCCTCCTGCCCTACCTGTGGACCTGGTGCCGAGACATCGAGGCCGACGCCCTCGACGCAGGACTTGCCCCCGACGACCTGCCCGACACCGTGGCCGGATGCTGCTCATGGCTCGCCACCTGGCTCGACTTCGCCCAGACCCTGCCCCAGTGGGACGAGCTGGTGTGGGGCATCGACCGCTGCTGGCGCAACACCCGTGCCGCCACCCGAGGCGTCCGCGACGACGACCCACCCCGACACGCCCGATGCAACCGCTGCCACATCGGCACCCTCACGCCATCAGGCGACGTGTGGACCTGCACCGACTGCGCCCGCATCATCTCCATCACCGCCGTCAGCCTCCCCGACGCTGCCCGCCTCACGGGCATACCCCTCCGCACACTCCAAGCATGGGCGGCCAGATCACTCCTCGATCGGGGCGTCGCAGACCCCGACGACCAGCGACGCACGCTGTATGACCTCGGGACCATCCGGCGTGTCGCAGCAGAAGCACAACTCAGATCGTCGTGATATGCTGCGCCTAGTTGCCCATCAGTGCGCCCTCGCGCCGGTGGGCATTATGCATGTAGGGGGGCGACAGATGGGGACCTCTGACTGTGGCTGGTGCGAGCGATGCGGGTTACCCCTACGGCACGGCAAGGACGGGGCGCCGTGGTGTCCCGAGTGTGATCGGTGAGCGCGCATGTCTGCGCAGGTGACTGGTGGGGCCGCTGAGTGGGGCGGGAAGCGAGCACAGGATGCGCTCGCTCTCGTGCGCCGACATGGGCAGGCGGGCGACCTGCCATGCGTCATCTGCGGCATGCCGATCGACTACAGCCTGCGCCACCCACACAAGCAGGCGTGCACCGTGCAGCACATCAAGCCCCGAGCCACACATCCGCACCTGACCTGGGAGCAGAGCAACTGGGCACCAGCTCACGCCGATTGCAACACCGCGCAGGGATCGCGGATCGCTGTCGGTCTCGGTCTTGTGTCGCCTTGGTTGAGCTAGTCCCGACGAGCGGGAGTGAACGCCCACACGGCGCATCCCGCAGCGAAGGTCAAGCCAGCGAGTGAGACGAGAAGCGACCCGCCCTCAGTCAGGCTGTCATTCATCCGTAGGCGGTCAGATGGCCACCATGTGGCCGTGACGTAGAGGCCAAGGAGGGCGCCCGACAGGGCTAGCAGGACACGGTACGCCCACTCGGCGGCGCTGCGATCAGACATGAGGTCAGTGTAGTCAAGCAAGGGTGCGCGGCGTTCGAACAAGCACCAGAAAAATATCGCACACATGATCTAATGT
>NZ_JBQKHK010000030.1:0-7672 GCF_052118305.1 Collinsella sp. LCP21S3_D3 | reverse complement strand
CATGAACTCGGCTGTCTCGGCCTCCAGCGCCACACGCGGGTCAGGCAGCGTCCCACCGCCACCCCGCGAGCCCCCGAAGTAGGCGATGTTCGCAAGGTTGCCCGCACCCACCTTCACCGGCCCGATCTGCGAGCCGTACTCGTCAGAGTCAAGCTCGTAGTTGATGTGGGTGGACAGCTTGAAGTGCCGCGACTTCTCAGCCTCGGCACGCAGTTGATTCTTGATGTTCAGGGAGCCTTTGGCGACGATCAGCCTGACCTTCGCGAGCACTCGGACAGGCACCTGCGACATGTCAGCGACCGCTTCGCGGACCTCGGTTACGTCGATCGATGCACCAGCCATCAGGCCCCTTTCACGATCTCGTCCACGGATACCCGGTAGGCGGTCGCGAAGTCCTTGACCGGCCACGTTTGCGCGACACGGAACCTGCGCCCCACAAGCCCTGGATCGCAGGCGTGCATGCATGTCGCTATGTCGCCGAGTTGCGGCTTGTAGCGGCTAACCGGGAGATGGAGCTGCATCCGCTGCACGACAGCCGACGATGGGCCGATGGTGGTTGACTGCTCGTAGCCCTCGTAGGTTTGGAGCTTGCCTCGCCCCTCATAGACGACCTCTCGCATAGCCTGGTCGCTGTAGCCGGACTCGGACATCTCACCCGTGTCCCGCTCAATGCGCCATTGTGAGGTCATCAGCGATTCGGCCTGCGCCCTCAGTCCGGGCAGCTCGGCCCGCACGTCATCGAGCAACATGGCGGCCAGGTTCCCCGTATGGCGACACTGAGAACGCTCCGGTCTCGACCACTCCGAGGGCTTCCCACCATTCGGGGCGGATCTCGATCAGGCCGGTCGATGCTGCATAGCTGCGCATCACCGACGCGTCATCGACACGCACACTGACCTGCGTCACCGGATCGGGACGCCGCAGTCGCGCTGACACGGACTCTACGAGCACCATGCGCAACATGTCTTGGTCTAGTTGGTCGAGGCCACCCGTACGTCTCGCGATGGTCGCCTCAGCCCACTCAGTCCACAGCTCGGCCTGACGCGCTTCGGCATCGGTGAGGGGGCGGCCCAAATTCGCCTCCAGATCGCTCTGCGAGTAGCGCCTCGCCACCCCCTCACTCATTGAGTCACCCCTTCGGTACGGCGCTCGTCGCGCCCGTGTCATAGTTGTGGGTGACGGTGAACTCCTTGCCGGTCTGATCGAACGCTGAATACGTTTCCGACCGGTTGCCGCCAGCAGGTGTCGGGATAGAGGCAACCGGCTTGATCGCATTCACCGTCATGTGACCAGCAGCCGCAGCAGCGGCCTTGTCGGCCGGCGCTGAGCTGGCACGCTCCGCCGGGTCGAACGTGTCGGCGGGCGCGTCGCCTGCTGCGGTGGTCTGCGGCTTGTTTTGCGTCTGGTCATCCGCGATGCGGGTTGTTTTGGGTCGAGTAGCCATGATCCAGTTCCTCTCAGGCCTTCTGGACGCCACGCAGGCGAGCCGCGGCGCGGCCACCCTGCACGACAAGGCCGGGGTAGTAGTCGATGCGTGCACGGTAGGCAGGCTTCTCTTGCAACTCGCCGACCGTGTAGCAGTCGAGCGGGCCGTTCTGGATGCCCATCACACCAACCGAGCCGGTGTTCCAGGCGAACTTGATCGCGTACAGGTCGCCGCCGCCGACAGGCAGAGTCTTGCGCCCCGACCAGTGGTTGCCGGGGTCGATGAACGGCACGCCGTTCCAGGTCCATTCACGCTTGCCGGTCATCTCCGAGACGACGTACTCGGAGCCGCCGAGCTTGCGCGCAAGCGACTTGTACTTGCCGAGCAGATCACTCGACGTGTACACCACATCGGGGCCGCCGTCGACAGCCGCGAACAGGCTGTCGAGGTCGTCCAGAGCGGCGTCGCTAGTGAGGGCCGTAGTTGAGTCGATGACCTGCGACCCGACGAGCCGCTTCTTGAGACCATCGAACGACTTCGGATCAACCGCAGTGTCGCCGTTGAACATGGCGTCCACGTAGGTGGCCTGCGCCGACTCCAGCTTCATCCTGATCTGGTCAGCCAACAGCACGCCGCGAGCCGAACGCTTAGTGCGCTCGATGTAGCGGTCAACATCGGCGTCGCCACCCAGAATCACCAGATTCTCAGTGGCCTGATTGATGACACCGGTCGACTCGACGTACGCCTCATTGACGGTGCGGAACGCGGTGCCGGGAAGCACCTTGTCCTTGTCGTATGCGTAGGCGTTGCCCTCGATGTCCTCGAACGGCATCCTGTCCCACACCCACGACACTTGCGACGCGGTTTCGATGGCACCCCGGCGAACGGGGTCGGCCACCAACGTGGCGGCCTGTGCGAAAGTAACAGCCATAGCTGTTCACTCCTTTTCTGGTTTCGCTCGCCGGGGGTGGCGAGACGGCTTATTTCTTCCCCAGCGCCGCTTCGATGCCAGCAACCAGACGGTCGCGGCCCGGCAGCGGCTCAGGTTTGGGGGGCGCACCCTTGGAGCCTTGCGAGGCATCCGGTTTGGGGCGCGGGAAAACGGTGGCGTCGTCAGGCTCTTCACCCTTCTCGGCACCCTTCTGGGGTGCGAGGCGGGCAGCGAGCTTGGCTCGGGCCTGCGAATCAGTGACGGCCGCCAGCGCAGCACAATCGTCCTCATCAGTGATGCCGTGACGACGCGCCAACTCCGACACGTCGAGGCGGGTCGTCAAGTCGGCCACCTTCTCCGACAGGTCGGCATCCTTGCTGGCCTTCTGGTCGACTCCGAGCGCGGCCGCCAGCTTGTTGAAACGATCCTCCAGCGCCTTGCGCTTGTCGCGCTCCTTGGCCAGATCGGCGAGCACAGCGTTTTTCGAGTCGTCGTTTTTGAAATCGCCGCCAGAGTCTGGGGGGTGCGGCTGGTTGGTCGCTTCGACCTGCTCATCAGGCACGGCATTGCTTGCGGGGTTGGACATCTCGTCTCCCTCATGTTTTGTCCGGCGCATCTCGCCCCGGGTGGTCATGTGTAAATCTGGCCGCTTGTCGCAAACCAACGCTGATATGCCTTCTCCGCGGCGGCGATCTCGGAGGAATCGCCGCTCTTGCGAGCCGCATTCAGCCTCACCTTGGCGTCGTGCATGCGACGCTCCGCCGCAGTCATCGTGTACCTGTCGCCAGCCCTGACTCCGGCCGCATTTGCCTGCTCGACCGCATTCCGTGCTGCGACCCTCTTGCCGCCGCGACCGAATTGTCCGTACCCGGCAGCGCCGCCTCTCCCGAGCGGCACATTGGGGAGGATGTATCCGTGCTCCACCAGGAGGCGCACCGCCTCCTCCCGCGATTCCGCGATGCGGAAAATGCCGTCTGGGGTAAGCCTCTTCCCCGATCTACCCAAGGCGTTCCTCGCGGTTCCGTGCTTCGACATCCCCTCAGTAGTCAGCAGGTATGATTCGCGACTCTTCGAGCTTCTGCGATAAGCGTTGATCACCTGATTGACGTCCGCACCCTCATCTATCGCCCTGCGCTGCGCCTCAGTCAGGTCGTGAATCTGGCTAGGTGCGATCGATGACGAATAATCGGGCGGCGGCGCACTCAGCGCCGGACGATGCACACAGTCGCACAGTGGATGCCGCCGGAAACCCTCATTCCATCGGAACCACTTCCCAGCCAGCACTGCACACCTCTGGCAACACGGGGGCCGCACCAGACGCACCCACCCAGCTCGCGGCGTTGCCGCAATCGTCGCCTGCGTCGCAGCCCGACCAGCGTCAGCCACCATGGTCTTCGCGAGGCCCGCCATCCACTGACCACCAGCCGCCATACGCTCAGCCATCGGCCCCGATGCCGAACGCGCACGCACCACACCCGAGTACAGCAGCCCATCCAGCGAGCGGCCATCGGAGGCGAGACCGGCGAAGCTGCGCGGGTTGATCAGCGAGTCCACGCCCAGAGCGTCAGCCGCGAACTGGCCAGCACGCTCAGCAGCCCTCACCTGACCGGCAGCAACCGTCACTGACAGTCGCCGCGACACATCCGGCCAATCCTCAGGACGCCGCATGCCGTTACGCCAAATCCGCGACACCAGCACCTCGACGCCGCGCCCGGTCGCGATCTGCGCCAGATGGAAACTGTCAGCCGGTCCCACGTATCAGCTCCGATGCGAGCTGCATTTCAGGGTCGAGGTTCGCCTCGTTACGGAAATATCCCTCTTCGCGACGCTTTCGGGCGGGCGACCACCCCAACTCATCCCAAGCGCCTTCTCGGGACACGATGCCGGACTGCTTGGCCTTCACGACCGCGTCCATGCGCTGCGCCACCGTCGGGGTCGCCGGATTGTGCCAATCCACCCGCACCCTGTTGCCGGGGAGTTGCGTCTTAGTCGCGATCTGATAGGCGAGCGCAGCGGCCCATCCGACAGTCATACCCACCTCGGAGTTCTCCGCCTCACAGGTACGCACAAGCCGTTTCTCTTCGCCCACGATCGCGCCCTCAGCCGGAGGATTCGCTGTCGAGAGCCCGAAATACGAGATCGGGAAGCCCGTCGCCGCCGACATCTCGATCGCATACGCCTCCTGGGCGGCGCGGAAGTTCTTCAAATCGGAGGCGGTGAGTTGTCCGACCTTCGCCTGCGGGTTTGTGATTGTGTGAATCGCGTTGTAGTAGGCGGCCCATACCGGCAACGGCTCACCAGTCTTCGGGTCAACAAAATCGCCCTTCACGACCCCAGTCATGAAGATGCGGGGGATGCCATGCGACTCGACCGCGAACTGCAGGTTCGTCAGATTCCGGCACGAGCTGTCGATGATCGACCGCAGGCCCCTGGTCAGCGCCGTCCTCCCAACCCATGACCCTGAAACCCTCTTGTTGAGGTGCATGAACACTGGGACGACACCCATCCGGTGCTGGTCGCGGTCGACCTCGACCCACTTGCCGGTACGCGGCGACCACTCAACCCACACCGTTTCATCAGGCAGATACAGCGTCGCGAAACAAGGGGTGCGTCGAGTCACGGCATCCACGCCGTAGAACCGTGCAGCCGCCGTCACCATCTCGTGACGCTCATCAACAAGGCCAGCCATCTCACGCGGAGATTCGGCACGGATCAACGGCAGATCCGGATTCTTGTTATTGCCGCCCACCGTCAGGAACGCCCGACCAAACAGTCTGCGATCCCGATTGAACATCGCGAGCTGCACGTCGCCGTTCGACGCATCCCAGATAGCGCGCAACCGGTCATCGGCCTTCTCTTCGCCGGGGAGCACGAGGGCGCGCATCTGCTGGCGATCAACCACAGAGTCCACCACCACAGCCGCCCCCGACGTGATCACGTCATACTCGCGGCGATACTCAGGCGGCAACGCCAACCCGATATGCGTGAAGGCATGCTCCGTGTCGTAGTAGGACAGCAGCATGTCGTCAGAATCACGATGGGAACGTAGGTCGAGGTACAGCCGGTCAAGAGTTTGCAGCTCGTCAACACTCAGCACACGCAGCCACCCCTTTCGCGACTCATAGGAAGAAAATCGTTTCCTTGGCTTCGGTCGACCAACCGGCCGCCGCCATATCCGCGGCAGCCTCGTGCGCCAGCACGTCAGCCATCACCACATCGATCTTCAAATGCTCAGCCGGTTTGCCGAGAATGAACTTGTCGCCCGGTTTCGCGACCATCCGGGCCGCCAACGCCTGAGCCTTGAACACCTCATCCGGGGCGTGCGTCGTCAACCCCTCGGCCATGTCCTCCCGGTACCTGACCAGTGCTGGAAACATGCGCGCAATCGAGTTCGTCGGCCACTGCAGCACCACATCGTCACCGAACCTCGACGCCCACGCATCGGCCTGCGTTTCCCAGTGCCGCGGGTCGCAGTAGATGCGCCCCACCCTGTAGCGGCGCATCACCTCATCCACGGCGGCATCAACCTCGCCGCGAGGGATACGACCCTCCGGCCACTCCCTTGGGTTCCATACCGCTGGACGCTGATCTGGCCCATACGTTGGCGTGAACCGATGCCCGTCAATCGTCTGCAATCGCAGCGCCGTCCAGTCGCTCGACCGTGACCCGTCAAACCCGCCACACACCGCCGCGCCGTCCGGCACGTCGACCGCAAGCTCAGCAGCCTCCACCACAGCCTCAGGCAGGAACGCGCCCAAGCCTTGCACCAGCATGTTCCCAAAGAACCGCTTCGCCTGCGCCGGGTCGGTGTGCATCAACTCGGCGCACTCGGCCTCGATTGCCTCCAGATCAGCCCACGGCGACCCGCGATACACAAACCGCAGAATCTTCGCCCGCTCAGATTTCAGCTCAAACCTCAGGTCAGTGGGCGGCCTGCGGTAGAACCGGAAAATATCCTTCGATGATGACTCAAACGTCTGCTGAGCCGCCGAGTTCTCCATCGGGTCCCACGGGTTCGTCACCTCCAGGCCACGACCACCCATACCCGCCAAGCCGCGGCGCATATGCTGCCATACCTTGATCAGCTTGCCCGTGTACAGGCCTGACTCATCCGCCACCGCGAAATGGATGGGAGCGCCCACCTTCGAGTTCGGTGCAGCCGTGATCGGCAACACCTCGCCATTGTTCGGCGTGCGGATGAAATCCTCACGAACCCGCATCAGCTCCTGCAACGGGCCGCGCCTGATCATCTCTTGGAGCGGCGCGTAAATGTTGTCGGTCTGATCCTCAGCCGTCGCCAACAGTTGGATGCGGGACACCGGCCGCGGAATACCCATCGGCTCACCCGCATCGTAGGCGTAGACGAACCCGCAACCGCAGCCATGATCGACACACCGATACCGCTCGCCACCAACAGCCCAGCCAGCGAAAATGCACGGCCCGACAGCCTCGAACGGGATCAGCGACGCAGCCCACGGCGACTTCCCCGTCTTCTGCGGCCCCACCACCTGCGAACGGCGATACTGGAACGCTGGCGCACCCACCGGGCGGGCCTGGTTAAACACCGCCTTCGGCTTCACCCTGTAATGGTTGAGTGTGCACCACAACTGCCAGCCGTCATGCACAAACGGCTCACCCATCGACCAGCCGTCAGCGACCAGGCAGTGGGCCTCGATCCAGTCAGCAGACAGATACCCCAGAGTTGGCCACGCAACCGACCAGTCATCGTCAGGAAGCGAGGCCGCCATTGATCGCTCTCAGCTTCGAGCCGCGAGACCGCTTCGGCGTCGCAGCCTCAGCCTCGACTGACGAGGCGGTGCGGGTTGTGATCTTCCACCCCAGAGCTGCCAAACCAGCAGGCGTCAAGCCGATGTGCTCAGCGAAACGATGCAACTGCCCCAGCACCGGGGCCGACACGGTGGCGTCCTCACACCGGACAGACAGCCGAGTCCACATCGCCACCGAACGCACCAGCCACCCCGACACGTCCATCGACCACGCGCACGCCTGCGGAGTCCGCCACGCCCACTCCCATACCTCAGACTCACGATCAGTCACGTTGGGCAGTGGAAAGTCGGGCACCGGGCCGTCATAGCCGGACGCTGGCAAATCCTCCAGCCTGTAGCCGCGAGCATCAGACCGTGCAGAGTTCTCGTCCGGCATAGGCCCAGAGCGGATACGAGCACCTTTCGCCATGATTCTGGAGCCTCCTTTGCCGCATCTCACGGCAGAGAACGAGAGCGCGGCATCTCACCGCGCTTGGGAAAAATTTGAACCCGCCGGACTGTTTCGCCGGTGAGCGCACAAAACAGTCC
>NZ_JBQKHK010000029.1:0-9945 GCF_052118305.1 Collinsella sp. LCP21S3_D3 | reverse complement strand
CGCCCCCGGTCCCCGGGGCGCGGCCCTCTTGCTTAAACTGCTCAATTTTTCGTGCTCACGGTGCTCATTTCCCAGTGATCACTCGGACCACTTCTTAGTGAACATCAACACTCGATTACGTTGTTCGTCCTGATCCGGCGCCAGTGCTCCGGCGGGATGCGCGTGAAGGCCAAGGGCGTGCCCGTGGTGGTCTACGAGCCCACGCTAGACTCGCCGGAGTTCTTCGGCTCCGAGGTCACGCACGACCCGGAGGCCTTCAAGGCTGGCTGCGACGTGATCGTCGCTAACCGCTGGAGCGACGAGCTCGCGGACGTGGCAAAGAAGGTGTACGCGAGAGATTTGTTTAAGCGGGACTAAGGGAGAGGATTTCCCGAGCTAGCCGAGTTCACCCTGCAGTAAATTAATCTTTCATGAAAACGTGAACGCATCAGCTAAGTCGATACGTCCACGTTTTTGTTCTATTGACTCATATAGGACAACTTTTAGGATTTAATAATGACGGTTTCAATAGATTGGCCCTCAAGCAGCGCCCCTCCATAGCGAATGATTAAATCGGTGACCAGAATCGCTTTTAGAGAATGCTCCAAGGTGTCGAACTCGGTCTGCTTGCCGTGGCATATTTGATTCCGTAAGGGATTATGGGCTGCCAAAGCATTATCCATGCTGTTAATAAACGTAATGTCGACAAGGTAATTGATTGCACTATCAAATACCAGAAAGCCATTTTCAGATGTAACCAACATCAAAAGAACCTTGTCTTTAATATTTCTCAGTTTTCTACGCTTTCCTTCCGAATACAAAGTAGCTACTCGGTGCCGTTTGGCATATATATCGAAAGCTTCTTCCTATTCTTCATTAAGCGCCTTGCCATCAGGCGCGTACTTTTCTATCAGGCCTTCAAAAATATTCATGAGCAACGAAACGCAACCTTCATAGTCTTGCTTCCGATGTCGCTCCAAAGCGCTGACGAGTAACCGCATTTCCCCTTCAGAGATTTCTTCATGGCTTTCCCATATCGCTCTGGTTTCATCTAGCCACTGTTCATCAAGGCACTCAAATGCGATCTGGTCAACGCGCGACTTCAGGACCTCATCAGGCGCATCATCCGGTAAAGAATCAATTTGATCGCACGCTTTTGGATTATCGACGAGATACATTGGCCACTGAGTCTTAGTAAGAACAGGCAACCTATTAACTTTAATGGCGATAGGCTTAAAGGCGTTAACAATACCGCTTAAATCAATTTTCTCAGTCGCGGCTTTTACGACCTTTGCGACATGCTCCATTGCGGCATAAACCGACCGAAGAGCAGCGCTATAGTCAATCTGGTTATACAGCGGTGCCATTGAGTTGGCTAAAGCTCTATTAATACGTTCCTTATACCTGCGTTGCATCTCCATTGCTGCGCCATTATCCAGGCCGTGCTGTAGCCGAGCCATGTTACAAGTTTGATTTCTTGCAGTATTCATAACAGCCTCTTGACGAGGTGATGTTTCTTTCCGAAATATATCCGATTCAAGTTGAGTCGCCAATTTTGACAATTCGCTTTTCTGACAACCTTCCTTAGCCGATCGGGGGTCAGTTTTCGGAATAGCAGCGTCATGAGAATTAAGATGGGATGTCATGCCTTGCCTTTTTCTTCCAGGAACATCAACATCGAGACAAACTGTAGGCGTTGAAATAATTTAACCAATTATATCGGACGAGATTGACCAATCCCAGCCGATCGCAAGGAGAAGCCGGTCGTGGTTGTCTACCGCCTGACGATGAAGTCCAACTCCGACAACTTCCGCGCGAGCTCCATCCAGGGCGTCACGAAGCGCGTGAAGGCCAAGGGCGTGCCCGTGGTGGTCTACGAGCCCACGCTGGACGCGCCGGAGTTCTTCGGCTCCGAGGTGACCCACGACCTGGAGGCCTTCAAGGCCGGCTGCGACGTGATTGCCGCCAACCGCTGGAGCGACGAGCTCTCAGACGTGGCGGACAAGGTCTACACGAGGGATCTGTTTAAGCGGGACTAGGGGAGAGCTGACTGCGTTGACTCTAGCCTATTGCATAAATCCATTTGTAGAAAGAGCGTGTATCGGCTGCGCCGATACACGCTCTTTTGGTTAGATTATTCAACAGTGTCCAAACGTTTAAGCTCTTCGACCCACTTACTAAATTGTGATTGAGTGCTACAGAATAAATCGAGACTCTTTTGAATCCGATGAGCGGGGGCGCGTAAATCCCTAGACATTTTTCCAATTACCGAGACTGAGTTTCCAAAATCTCTACATTCACTAAAGGCCTCATTAGTGTTGTCGATAAGACTGCTAACGGCATTTTCAAAATCAAAAGAACGTTCCCCACCATAATACTGGCATATTTCGACATAAGCGCTTACTCCAGCGCCCATCGTTTCAACACTTTGAGTAAACTCACGACAATTTGCGTAGAACTCATCAGCAAGAGGGCCAAGCTCCTTTGCCATACTACGCGTAATTATCAGCTTAGCGGCTATGCTTTTATTCTTTGCATCTGAGTCCTTCATTTCCACCGTCTTTTCCTGAGCAAGCGAACCGATTGCAGCCATATTCTCCGTCATACTATTAAGGATTCGAGCTTGGTTTTCACCTTCAGCTTCAAGCGCGGCGAGCCTGTCGAGAAATCCGTCTTGCGTTTCCTGCAGCGTTTCACTTGCTTGCTTAACAAGATTTAAATGACCCTCACAAAGTCGTTGGTCCACTTCCACAAGTTTTGCCACAAGAGTTGCGACATAATCTTGGTAGACACTAGATTCTGGATCGCGAGTCCTAATTTCATAAAAATTAGATGCTTGAGTTTCACTAAGCGTGTTGGCAAGATCGTCATCTGGAAAGTTCTTAAGGGCGGCATCAACATTAGTAAATCGAATGGGAAAAATTCCATATGCAATTTTCTTTTCACGAAAGACAGATACTGCATTCCTGAGTTCACCCAAACATGAGGGCCTTTTAAGATAGGTGGGGGTAAGGATTGGAATGAAAATTACCGTATTCAACAGCGCTTCATTAATGGCATTTTTCCAGTTCGCACCCCATTCAATCCCATCCTTATCAACGAAAACAGTCAGATCTTCACCCGTTTGGAGTTCGTATTCGGCCTTGATGGCTTCTAGAAGCGTAAGAATAGCACCCTTAGAATTAAGATCATCCTTATGGGCATACGACCAAAAAACGGTGACTTTATTAATGCCATCATCGAGTACTACATCCTCATTAAATGTGACTAGTGAACCGCTTCCTTGAATTGTGGTAATTAATCCCTTCTGTTCAATTTCTGAGTAGATCCTTTGAGCGGTTGCAGTGCTCATGTCATTGTCGTCTGCGAATTCTCGAATGGAGGGGAGTCTGTCGCCATTCATCAATTGGCCGGAACGAATCATTTCCTCAATATACCTTGCGCCAGCTGCATAAGACGGCTCGCCCTTCATCTTGTCGAATACTATTTTCATTGTTCCTCCTAACTAACAAAACCGTACTGATACAGAATGTAACAGCTGTATTTAACACTGTAAAGTCTAAATACAAATTACTATTTGAATTGATTATTTCTATTCTGATGGGTCCTGTTTACAAGGAAAGTCAAAAGGTTGGGGGGGGGTGCGCCCTATCCAGAACGTCAGTAGCGTGAACAACAGGGCCGTGGCCGCGACTATCTATGAGCAACGCTGGATGCAATCCCTCCTTTCACCGACTGGCAAAACGATTTACACCTAATTTCGGGGCTCGATTGCTGGTTTCTTTATAGTCCCTTGCTAGATCTCGCTAAACTAATAACTGCTGCTACCGGGTAGTTTTCTGGCGCAGTTTCCATTGGCTCTTGCGAAGATCGGAGCGGTTATGTTTGCTGCCGCGTTCCACACCAGCCGTCGCTACATCCTGTTTACTGCCATGGCCTGCCTATGCGTTTTGCTGGGCGGGCCTTCTTATGCCGCGGGCGCGGACAGCCTTTTCATTGCGGGTACCACGTACTACGAACCGGGCGTGTCGGGCCCCGGGTGGGCCTGGACCGATGCCGGCCACCTGGAGCTTAACGGCTACGCGGGCGAGGCCATCGGCTCCGTCGGCGACCTGGTGGTGACGCTGTCCGGGCAGAACACTGTTGTCGAGACGAGCGCGCCCGACGTGGACATCTCGCGTTGCGGCATGGAGGTGTGGGGCAATCTGACGCTCAGCGGCACCGGGTCGCTGGTGGCCACGGGCTCGCAGTGCGGGATCTACGTGTCGGGGGCGCTCGCGGTGGACGGCTGCAAGGTTGAGGCGCGGGCCGACGGCGGCGGCATCGCGGATGCGCGGGTGGCCGGCGTGATCGCGGACGGTCTTGCCGTTCGCGGCGGTGGGCGCGTTGTCGCCGCGGGCGTGGGCTCCGGGGCGGGCGTGTGCACCTATGGCGTGTGTTTGCTGGGCGGGGCTGCTGGCGGTGGAGCGGCCGGGCAGCTTGCCGTCGATGCGTCCTGGCTGGATGCGTCGGGCGCCAAAGGCGGCGTCGCCTGCCTGGGCGGGTCGATTGCGTCCGCGCGCTTTGTGGCGCCCGCGGGCGGGGCCTTTGGCGCGGGCGGCGTGGTGGATGCCGACGGGTCCGTGACAACGCATGTGACGATCGAGCCCGTGGATACCACGGCGCCGGCGGGGGAGACCGGTGGGCCCGACGTACCGGGCGATGGTCCTTCCGTTCCTGGCACTGACCCCGCTACCGGCGAGCCAGCTGCGGATCCGTCGACGAATCCCACACAAAAGCCCGCGGCCGCGACTAAGGCGGTGACCACGCCCACAGTGGCCAACACCACGGCCGCCAAGGCCTCTAGGCCCAAGGCCGCCACCGCGACGACCGTCTCGCTCCCCAAGGCCGGTGATAACTGCTGGACCTCCGCATCCCTAACGCTTTTCTTACTCGGTATAGCGCTCCTTTGCGCCGCGATTCGCTGCTAAAGCGCTCGCTTTCCGGATTGCTCCTGAGTGAGGGTATTGGCTTACGCCAATACCCTCACTCTCTTTGAATAGGGAAGCTTCTACGATGTCGATTGTTTGTAATCATCTTTTCTATACTTGTATGTACGTTATACTAAGGTTGTACTCACGCTATTGAAAGGACTTATAAATGGCAAGCTCAACATTAACCATCAGGGTTGACGACGACCTAAAGCGCGAGGCGGCAGAAGTGGCCGATTACTATGGGCTTGACCTATCATCCGTTACACGCGCTTTCTTTAAGCAAATGGTCAACACTCATCGCATCCCGTTGACCTTTGCTCCCGAGGAACCCAATGTCGAAAGTCTCGAGGCCATTTGCGAAGGAGATGCATTCCTGGCATCCGGTAAAAAAGGACGTTTTGACAACGGTGCCGATCTGATCGCTGCGGCGATGGCGCAATGAGTACGCTGACCGCTGAGTTCTCTGCAGCTTTCTCACGCGATTTAAAGAAAAAAGCAAAGCGCCGGAATTGGAATCTGACAGAGCTTCAAAAGCTAATTGACCTAGTGCTGCAGAATACACCTGAGTCAACAGAGATATTAAAGCGACGCCATAATATGCACCGGCTAAACGGCAACTGGAGCGGACGAAACGAATGCCATGTAGCAAACTCCGGTGATTGGCTTGTCATATGGTCATCAAACGAAGAGGTGGCATTCTTTGAGCGTACGGGCACCCATGACGAACTGTTCCGATGACATCCTTTGGTTCAACACCAGTAAAGCTATTCGAGTTTCAGCAATTCATTTCCTTATTGTTTAACTGTGATAGCTACTTAGCTGCAAAATGACTCGCTCATAGAGCCGGCGTATGGCTATACGCAATCAGGTTTTCCTTTCACCGACTGGCAAAACGATCTACACCTAATTTTGGGAATCAATCACGGGCTGTTTCCCTGCTCGTAGTCTGATCTCGCTACACTAATAACTGCTGCTACCAGGTAGTTTTCAGGCGCCGTTTCCAATGGCTCTTTCGAAGATCGGAGCGGTTATGCTCGCCACCGCGTTCCACACCAGCCGTCACTACATCCTGTTTACTTTCATGGCCTGACTATGCGTTTTGCTGGGCGGGGCCTTCTTATGCCGCGGGCTCGCGGCCGGGCTGGTTTCCGTCGATGCGTCCTGGCTGGATGCGTCGAGCGCGGGCGGCGGCGTCGCCTGCCGGGGCGGGACTCCTGCATCCGCGCGCTTTGTGGCGCACGCGGGCGAGGCCTTTGTCGCAGGCGGCGTGGTGGATGCCGACGGGTCCGTGGCGGCGCGTGTGACGATCGAGCTCGTGGATGCCACGGCGCCGGCGGGGGAGACCGGTGGGCACGACGTGCCGGGCGATGGTCCGTCCGGCCCTGGTACCGAGCCCGCTGCCGGCGAGCCAGCTGCGGATCCGTCGACGAATCCCACACAAAAGCCCGCGGCCACGACTAAGACGGTGACCACGACCGCTGTGGTCAACGCCACTGCCGCCAAGGCCCCTAGGCCCAAGGCCGCCACCGCGACCTCCTCGTCACTCCCCAAGACAGCCGACAGCCATTGGATTGCCGTGTCCGCATTGCTGTTCGTGCTGGGAACAGCGGTTCTTAAAGCTGCACGCCGTTGCTGATGCTCCCGATTTCTGGATGTGCGGGAAAAATCGGAACCAGCCGAACGCAAGCCAAATTCTGTTAATAAAACTGCAGGTCGCGAAAGCGCAAAACCGGGGTCTGGTCGGCAGAACTCGGCCCCCACCACTTCTGGACAAGGCCAGCTGTCAGAGTTCGTGTCTTATAGGAATAATTTAATTCACGCCGCGTTACGTCTAGACTGCTCCTTATACTCGAATATAACCACTAAGGAGGTAGTCATGTTTTGGAGCTATGTTCAGCTTGATGATGGCACTCAATTTGCCTACTCAGAGACAAGAGAAGACGGAACCGTTCGCATAGCCGTCGAGCGTCCGGTTGATTTTGGCTTTGACCATGCGGAATGTTTCTTGCCTGCGGTCAAATGGTTCAACGTCGAAGGATTTACAGCTGATGACCTCAATTTCTTGACCGAATTTGTTAGATCAAACGCCCCGTTTATCTTCGAGCTCGCCGAACGCCAAAAAGCCGGACCGGCGGTGGCATAATGCCTCGAGTTCTTATTTTTGGGCAGTACGTTCTGTTCTTTTGGATTGCGGAAAACGGAGAACCAATTCACATACACGTAGGTGTAAAGAGGGCGGCTGCTAATTCGACCAAGTTTTGGCTGACGAAAGACGGTGGATGCAAACTTGCCAACAACGAGAGCAAGATTCCGGCTAAGGATCTCAGGGATCTTTCAAAACTAATCACCATGAATCATCAATTCATATGTGACAAGTGGTGCGAAACCTTTGGTGATGATTCGCTGAAGTTCTACTGTTAAACGCCCAATTGAGACATGGTTTTACTTGCTGACATATCATCTGCGGCCTCCCGCGTGCTGGTTCAATAGGACGTCAGCGAGGCATATTTATTTGGTTCGTTTGCCCGAGGCGAGCAAGCGCCCGATAGCGATATTGACTTGCACCTAGTCTGCGGCAACACCATGACGTTCGGCACGCTTTACGAACTCTCCCATGAGCTCGACAAGGCACTTGGGCGAAAGGTTGATATCGTCACCAACCCGCCAGAGCACATGCACCTGCCCTTCCGCAAAAGCATCGAGCAGGATGAGGTCGCCGAGCACAATATCCTCGGCATTGGCGCTCGCAAAAACCTTACACTGCAGCATCGAAGACCTTGTCTGGCAACCGATCGCCATAGAGTACGACTCGAAACCCTGTTCATCCGTAATCTAAATACTAAGATTATTATTGTTTATCTTTCCTTTCAATACGTATTTAAATGGGTCTATAATACGTATTAGAGACACATTTTGAAGGAGGTTGCTATGGTTGCCGTAATAGACAACAAACTCGTTTTCGGACGCGAACAGGTGCTGACCTCGACGCAGGCAAGCAAAAATTTTGGCGAAGCGAGACGTCGCGCTCGAAGGGAGCCGCAATTTGTCTCAGACAGGAACGATGGCATCGATACTGTTATCGTCGGCTTCGACGAGTTCGAAGCGATGGCGGTTGAACTCGAACAGCTCAGAGAGGAGCGCCTGCACGCCATAGCCGCTGCAAGGCTCGCGCAGGGCGACGCTGATTCGAATCGCAAGGGCATCCCGTTCTCCTATACCGTGGGACGTGAGAGGTTCGAGACCATGCTAGAAGCCGAGGCGACCGATCCCATTTCCGACGAGGAGCTGTTCGAGTGAGCGTGGCTAGGTTTAAAGTTGAGTTTTACGACAAGACTGCCGAGAAAGAGTATCTGTCACTCGATAGCTCGGTCCGCGCTATGGTGAACAAAGGTATTGCGCGTCTTGCACTTCGAGCCGATAAAATTGGTAAGCCACTTTCGGGTCTTCTTGCAGGTTGTAGGGAACTTAAGTTTCGCACTGATGGCATTCGCGTAATTTATCGCATCCGCGATGGGCACGTCGAAGTGGTTCAAATCATCGCAATAGGTGCAAGGGACAAGGACAAGGTTTTCGACCTGGCATCTAGACGCCTGGACAGCGATGATTGATTGCCTCAAGAAAAATCTATTTAGATTGCATGGTCAAAATGCTCGGGTTAAACGCTCGGATTCAGACAACAGAAGGACGGCGTGATGAAAACGTTAAATGCAACGACATGCCCTGATAGTTGTTGCAGCAATTATCCTGAAAGCATGACTTTTTGCGGCTGTACAGCTGATGCAACCGACTCCACCGCGCCGAAAGCGCCCCGTACTTTACCCGATGATCTGGACAGTATCGCCTTGCTCGACGAGGCCATTCAGTCAACTATTGCGGGCATGCCCAACGCGCTCAGGCTCTTGGAGGACTCATGATGGCGGCTACGCAGCGGGGCGCTCATCCGTTCGCGCCGCTCGTGCTTGATGATGCCGGTTCGCTCGAAGCTATTGCCGCGGCTGTGATGCGCCTACACAGCACGCTGATGACGGTCGGGCGCTGCTATACAACCGACGCCACAGGCGGCCGGGCCGCGCTTGAGCTTGGACGCGTCGAGTCCGTGCTTGCGGGTGCATTCTGTACGATTTTCGGTCAATCGCCGGCCGACCGCTTCGCAGACATCTTTGACCAGGTCACCTACGTGGCCGAGCACATGGTCAAGGACCACATCTTTGAGGACGGTAACAAACGCACCAGCCTTGTCTTTGCGTTGTCTGTCCTAAGGTTCGCCGGCACTCCGGTCGTGCTGTCCGACAGCTCCGAGCCCAAAGACAACCAGTACTACGTCTGGATCCAAGACCTCGTATCCGGAAACCGCTCTCGCGCCGATCTCGCGGAAGAGCTTAGGCGCAATTACGTTGTGTGTCTCGACTGTGCTTCGCCCGTATAGAATCAAACCTTCCGCACGCTGGTTAATGAATGGGTTGGACACCGCATGGAACTCCCTAGCACCCTGTGCAGCAATGCCTACGACTTTGCGTTTTGTCCCGAGCCCTGCTACGACCGCTGGTTGACCTCGCCGATCCCGAGGACTGGGGTCCCAGTAACCGCATCCTCAAAAACTACCTGTCGTTTTCTTCTGGCCGCGCGGTGTTCCTGACCGAGCGCGACGCGGACCAGACCGCGCCGCAGCTAGCTACACGCTCGCCGTGCCTCAGTTTTACGGCGGCCGGATCCAGCTGCTGCTACCGCTGTTCCTGACCGGCGACAAGCCCGAGCTGGCGCTGACCATCCAGCGCGAGGACGGCTTTTACGCCGCGCGCACCTGCCTCACACTCGACATGGCATACAACAACGCGCGACTCATTTGCCGCCCCGAGACCTTGTGGATCAAGCGATAAAGGGTGGTAGTGTCGAGAAAGTTGGTGTAGTGCCCGATCCGAAGCGAGTCGGCCCGGCGTCCCAGAATCTGGAATACGGTTGATATCCTATGCCGCCTCGACCCTGTCCGCAAGCT
>NZ_JBQKHK010000028.1:0-10767 GCF_052118305.1 Collinsella sp. LCP21S3_D3 | reverse complement strand
TAAGTTTCCTGCTCTACAGTCCTGCTCACGACGGAGGCCACATTAAGTGGCCTCCTGTTCGTGCGGAACTCGCGATAAACTTAACCCCCACACCCCTCACGCGGCGGGCAACCGTCGTTGGGCTTATCACTGACACGATTAAACCGCTTGCATACCGTCTGCTTGCTTGGCACGGTACAATACTTGCAGCTTTAATTCATGAATTAGTGGAGTTATTGATGGCAGAATCTCGTGCGGAGCGTAAGGCTCGTCGTGCTTTGATCGAGGCGGCTGAGGGGTCGGAAGAGAAAAAATCTTCTAAGAAATCCAAGTCGTCTCAGGACACGAAGGGTAAGTCGGCCAAGGGCAAGGCTAAGGCCAAGCGCCCCAGCTTTCGTCGGGGCGAGGATAAGGCGCCTCAAGCTCGTTCCAAGCGCTCGCATAATGAGTCGTCCCGATCCGCTCATAAGGCCGTTGATCCCAAGTCGCCCTGTTCCATCATGAAAGCTTGCGGTGGATGCACGGCGCTCAACAGGCCTTATAAGAAGCAGCTGGCGACCAAGCAGGCTGCTATGGATGAACTTTTTGCTGCTCTTTGCGAGCGTGAGGGCATAACCGTCGATCCCATTCGCGGTATGGACGTTACTCTGGGCGACCCGGGCAAATATCCTGCGCCGCGTGGTTTTCGCCATAAGGCCGCCACTCCCTTTGCCCCCGGCAAAGGGGGCGCTGTCCGCTGCGGCTTTTTTGAGCGCGGCACGCACAGAATCGTCGCTGTTCCCGAATGCCCCGTCGAGGCACCGGGAGCCCGTCAGATTCTTAACGGCATTGCGCGTGAGGCCGAGCGCCTGCACATTCCCGCCTTTAACGAGGACAAGCATCTGGGCCTGCTTCGCTATGCCGTCGTTCGCTGCGGCTGGCGCACCGACCAGATCATGATCACCCTCGTTACCGCCCAGCGCGACCTGCCGCATGCGCAGGAATTCTTTGAGGCCATCGCCGCACTCGATCCGCGTATCGTCACCGTCGCCCAAAACATCAACGGACGCCCTGGCAACGCCATTCTGGGTGAGGAAACCCACATCGTGTATGGCGCTGAATGCATGCGCGACCAGCTACTCGGCTGCGAGTTCGATATCTCCCCCACCGCGTTCTACCAGACCAACCCGCAGCAGACCGAGCTGCTCTACCAGCTCGCTATCGACGGCATGGATCTGCACCAGGGCGATGTTCTCATGGATGCCTACTGCGGCAGCGGCACCATCGGTCTTTGCGCAGCTAAAGAAGCTCAGAACAAGGGCATCGGTATCATGTTACTTGGCGTGGAGCGCAACCCGGCGGGCATTGCCGACGCACGCCGCAACGCCGAGCTCAACGGTCTTACCCGCAGCGCCTGGTTTATGGCCGACGATGCCACCGACTACATCCTAGATGCCGCCGACAACAACGAGCGCATCGACGTCCTTTCCATCGATCCGCCGCGTGCCGGCTCTACCCCCGAGTTCCTCGAAGCCGCCTGCGCGCTTAGACCTCGCCGCATCACCTATATCAGCTGCAACCCTGTGACCCAAGAGCGTGACCTGCACCAGCTCCTCGACGGTGGCTATCGCCTGCTCAAGATCACGCCCGTCGACATGTTCCCCCATACCGACCACACCGAAACTGTAGCGGTCCTCGAGCGCCGCTAATCCACCGGCACAAGAGGGGGGCGACCCGTCTGGGCCGCCCCCTTACTTGGTTTATGAACTCCGCTACATCCTCTTGCGCAGGTCACACACGCCGGCTGCCGCCATCTCGCGCAGTAGCGTCTCGCGGTCGCGCGTCACGATCAAATCCAGCGGAAAGTGAATCTCGTCGAGCATCTTGCGCGCTTGGTCGAGCTTACCAATTGCCATACCAATGTGCGCATCGGTCGAGACGCCAATCCCCACGCCCAGCTCGGCGCACCGCTCGGCAATCTTGCGGCACACGTCCCAATGCTCGGCATCAGCGCCATGCTCAAGACTGTGATTGTTGATCTCGATGATCTTATGCTTAGCCTTAGCAGCAAGCAACACCTCGTCGATATCGAACGGCACGCCCGATCGACCCGTATGCCCCAGCATAAACACCTTGGGGTGCTCCAGAGCATTGATATACATCTCGGTCGTCTGGGCCAGCGTCGCGCCTTCAGCGAACTGCGGATTATGCACGCTTGCAACCAAATAATCCAAATTACGCGTAACCCGATCGAATAGCGAATGCTGACGGCTGTACGAATCGCCGGCAATATCGAGCGTGACAGGAGTGTCCTCGCCAAACAGGCTTCCGTCCAGCGAAACGATATCGGCCTCGGCGCCACGCAGCACCAACACGCCGCTCCAAATGCGCGGCCATATATCCTGGTTGATAAAGAACTGGTAACTGCGCAGGTCATTGGGGCAAGCCGTAACCATAGAGCTCAGATGGTCGGCAGATCCAAGCACCTGCAGGCCACGCTCTGCCGCCCAGTACACATTCTCCTCAATGGTCGAATATGCATGCGCAGAGAACATCGTATGGGTATGAATGTCACAGGAAAGCAGGTAGGGCATCAGGTCTCCTTATCCGGTATGGCCGTCGCGTATATTCATTGTACGCATAGCCTTCGATAGTCGTAAAACCGCTCCATCCCAAAGACACAACGTCCATGACAACGGGGTCCGGTTTAACACCAAACCCCGTTTCACGTAAAACATTGTAGGCAGAGCGCTCTGCTTTTAACGATACTCGTCCGCCAACTGTTTCCAAGCTGGTAGCGAATTGATAATCGTTTCGTAACTCACGCAATAACCCAAGCGGAACCAACCCGGCATGCCAAAGCTATCCGAAGGCACCGCGAGCAACTCGTACTTCTTTGCACGCTCGCAAAAAGCGTTTGCGTCGGGCTCGAGCGCCTTCACCCACAGATAGAAAGCGCCGTCCGGCTCAACGTAGGTGTAGCCGTACTCCGCCAATGCGTCGGTGAGCGCCGTTCGGTTGCGAGCATAGGCTTCGACATCACTCGGCTCATCGATGCAGTCGATAATCACGCGCTGGAAGAGCGCCGGTGCGCACACAAAACCCAGTGTACGGGCGGCACCGGCGACGGCCGGCATAAGGCGAGCAGCCTGAGGATTGGTGTTGGGAACCAAAATCCAACCCACACGCTCACCCGGCAGCGACAGCGACTTGGAATACGAATAGCACACGACGGTGTTATCGTAGATTGAGGGTACCCAGGGCACCTCGGCACCGTACACGATCTCGCGGTACGGCTCATCCGAGATGAGCATAATCGGATTCTCGGGATCACGCTTGGCATTGACCTCGCGCAGAACATTGGCCAGTCGCGTCAGCGTGTCGCGCGTATATACGGCACCGGTCGGGTTGTTGGGGGAGTCGATAATGACGGCCGCCGTCTTATCAGTAATCGCCTTGAGCACGTTGCCCACACTCAGCTGGAGCGTGTCTTCATCGGCGGGTGCCTCGACACACGTACAGCCGGCCTTCTCAATCCACACGCGATACTCCGGAAAGTACGGGGCGATAACAATGACCTCGTCACCGGGATTGGTAACAGCGTTGAGCGTGCAGGTGAGCGAAGCCGCCGCACCCACGGTCATAAAGACATCTTTACCCTCATAGCTCGTGCCAAAACGACGGTTGAGCGACTCGGCCACAGCGACACGACATTGCGGCAGGCCTGGTGCGGGCGTGTATCCGTGCAGTTGGTCGCTCGGCAGCTCCAAGGCCTTTTTGATGGACTCCGCCACGGCAGCGGGCGCCGGAACACTCGGGTTGCCCAGCGAAAAATCGAATACGTTCTCCGCACCGATCTGTGCCTTGCGTTCAAGTCCATAGCTAAAGATCTCGCGGATGATAGAGCTTTCCGCGCCGCGAGCAAACATGGTTTCGTTGATCATCTGTTCCCCTTTCGCATAGGCGGTATTGTACGCTTTAGTCAAGCAAAGTACCGCAGCAATGTTAATTGGGGACAGACTTAAATGCGTGAAAACGCTCATTTAAGTCTGTCCCCAATCAACAGATGGCCCCATATCGCTCAAAAAAAGCCTCCGCAGGTTTCCCCGCGGAGGCTCTCGCGACAAAGACTACTCGTCGGCCTCGGTGTCGCCATCGGCCTTTTTTGTGTCAGCAGCCTCGACATCGTCAGCGCTATCGGATGCGACTTCGGCATCTTCCTGCATAGCCGCCTGCGCAAAAGCTGCGGCATCAGCTGCCAGCTCCTCCTCGCTCATACGAGGCGTGCGCTTTTTGGTCGGCACGCCGCCCGCCTTGGCATTGCGCTCCTCCTTGGCTGCCAGAATGTCGCCCTCGCGCTCAAGGTAGGCATCCCAGTCGTTGTCGAGCAGGGCGTTCACGGCGTCGCCTTCGACGGTCTCGCGCTCAAGCAGCACCTTCGCCATCAGATCGAGCTGATCGCGACGGGCATCCAAAATCTCAACAGCACGGCGATGGGCCTCACGCATGATGCGCTGAACCTCGATATCGATGCGGCGCGCCGTCTCCTCGGAGTAATCCTGGTGATCGGCATAATCGCGACCAAGAAACACCTGATGCTGTGCCTCGCCAAACACTTGCGTGCCCAGCTCCTCGCTCATGCCCAAACGCGTAACCATCTCGCGCGCCATCTTGGTCGCGCGCTCCAGATCGTTGCTCGCGCCCGATGTAATGTCATCGCACATGAGCTCCTCGGCAACGCGACCGCCCAAGAACACGGCAAGCTCGTCGAGCATCTCGTTCTTGGTCTTGAGGAAGTGATCCTCCTGCGGAAGCTGCAGCGTATAGCCCAGAGCCTGACCGCGGCTGACAATCGAAATCTTGTGAACCGGATCGGAGTGCTCCAGGATGTGACCCACCAGAGCATGACCGCTCTCGTGGTAGGCAATCGTGGTGCGCTCGGCTTCGGTCATCACGCGCCCCTTGCGCTGCGGTCCTGCAATCACGCGCTCCATCGATTCTTCGACCTCGTCCATCGAGATCACGGAGCGATGACGGCGAGCGGCAAGCAGCGCGGACTCGTTGAGCAGGTTTGCCAGATCGGCACCGGTAAAGCCAACGGTCATCTGGGCGAGCTTCTCAAACTTAACGTCCTCATCCATTGGCTTGTTCTCGGCATGCACGCGCAAGATCTGCTCGCGCCCCTTCACATCCGGGCGGTCGACCGTAACCTGGCGGTCAAAACGACCGGGGCGCAGCAATGCCGGATCCAGAATATCGGGGCGGTTGGTCGCGGCGATCAGGATGACCGATTCGCTTTCCTCAAAACCGTCCATTTCGACCAGCAGCTGGTTGAGCGTCTGCTCGCGCTCGTCGTGACCGCCACCCAGGCCGGCTCCGCGCTGACGTCCCACGGCATCGATCTCGTCAATGAAGATGATCGACGGAGCCTGAGACTTGGCCTCCTTAAAGAGGTCGCGCACGCGGCTGGCGCCGACGCCCACGAACATCTCGACAAAGTCAGAGCCCGAGATGCTAAAGAACGGGACACCGGCCTCTCCGGCAACGGCCTTGGCCAGTAACGTCTTACCGGTGCCCGGAGGGCCCACCAGCAAAACGCCGCGCGGGATCTTGGCACCCAGCTTGCGATAACGGTCCGGATCGCTCAAGAAATCGCGAATCTCTTCGAGCTCCTCAACAGCCTCGTCCACGCCGGCAACGTCTTCGAACTTGACCTTGGGACGCGTAGCCTCGTTGGTCTTGGCGTTGGTCTTGCCAAACTGCATGTTCCTATTATTGGCGCCCATCATCTGGCGCATAAAGTAGAACATGATGGCGATCAGGGCAATCGTCGGCAGTACGCTCATCGCCAAGTCGCCCCAAAAATCGGGGTCGTTGGTGTTGACGATGTACTTAGTGTCGGGATGCTCCGCCATGAGCTCGGCAAGCGAATCGGAGCCGACATAGGTCGAGGAAAAGCTCTTGAGCTCACTCGTGTCGCCCTTGTCCTTTTTCGCCTTCCAGTAATGACCCGTCACGCTTCCGTCCTGAACCGTATAGGTCAGATCTTCGACGCGATCCTGCTTGATAGCGCTCACCATCTCGCTCGTCGCGAGCTTAACGGTATTGCTGGAGCTGGCAAAGCCGGAGCCCATATTAAAGAAGGCGTAGCCCAGAAGTGCGCAAGCCAAAAGAAAATACAGCCAGCCCGTACGTGTGGGTTTCTTGCCTCCGGGCATCCCCGGAATCTTAGGGTCCCGGGGTGTCTGGGAATTGTAGTCGTTACGGTCGTCGGGCATCTTACGAATAAACCTCCGGTTTCAAAATGCCCAGATACGGAAGGTTACGATAGCGCTCGGCATAGTCGAGGCCGTAGCCCACCACAAAGGCATCGGGGCAATGGGTTCCAACATACTTGGGCGTAATGGCCGAGATGCGGTCCTCAACGTCCTTCCACAGGAAGGCGGCGACCTCCAGAGAAGCGGGCTTGCGGCTCTCGAGGTTCTTCATCAGATACTTGAGCGTCAGGCCCGAGTCCAGAATGTCTTCAACGATCAGCACGTCACGACCGCGGATATCGATATCAAGGTCTTTAATAATACGCACGATGCCCGAGGACTTCACACCGTCGCCATAGCTCGAAACGGCCATGAAATCGATATTGGTCGGCAGCTCGATCTTGCGCATCAGGTCGCCCATAAAGACCACGGCGCCGCGCAAGACCGCAATCAGCACCAGATCCTTACCCGCGTAGTCGCGCGTAATCTCCTCGCCCAGGCGAGAGACGATACCGTCGATATCCTCCTGCGTAAACAGAACCTTCTCGATATCCGGATGTTGAGAAGCCATGACAACCCTTTCTTGTGCTTAATCGCCCACACACCGCCGTATGGACGCGAACTACACATTCTAGCAGCGCACGGGGTATATTTTCCAGCCCGTGCACCATCAGCGCGGGAATACCGTCAACGCCGCACAGAAAAACTGGTGCGAGGGGCTAATCCGCGTCAACCACGCGAAGCAGATAGGCCACACGCGTCGCCGCCGTGCACTTAAAGCGTTCGTCCGCGCGAACTCCGGCAACCCACACCACGACACCCCCCGGTGCCGTCCTTACCACGGGCACGCCGGTGCGCTCGGAAACGGGAATACGAGCCTCGCACAACAAGTCGGATACCTTCTTGCTTCGGCCACTCATGCCTAACGGGCACATCACGTCTCCCGGTGCGGGACCGTCCACCCACAGGCGCGCCAATCGCCCCTCGGCAGGAACCTCGCCGCGCGAGCCCGCCAAGATCCGCTCGCTATCGCTGTTGGCAAAACCCAGGGCAGCCGCGTCCACCAAAGCTGCCACTTCCCCAGCAGCCGCAAGCTCACGGGCGCGGCGCACGATATCGCATCCCGGCTCAACGGCTATCGCTTCTGTGACCAGCATACGTCCCCCGCCCAACGACATACGGCCGGGTATGCTAATCCAGTCCGCAACCAAGCCCTCACGAGCCGCCGGCGCCTTAAACGCCAGCATGCCAAACTCAACACGTGCGTCAATCCCCGCCGGAAGCGTAACCGAACCCGCACCCTCGGCAACACAGGAGAGGACTCGCTCCACATGGCGCATCTCTGGGCGAGCGTCCGGATCGATGCGTTTAATCGCCAGTCGCACGATGCGCCGCGCGATTACCACCTCGGCCGCAGCAAGGCGTCTGGCATCGAGCACCAGCGCGCCCGCTGCCTCTTTGCGCAGGCAGCTTCGAAACGCCTGTGCCGACAACTGGGATAGAAACGCATCCTCATCACCCAAGATCTCACAGGCGGCACCAATCGTTTTACACACGCTCGCATTACGCTGCGCCAGCACTGGCATTACCCGGTGGCGAACGTAGTTTCGCAGATACGAGATATCTTCGTTGGTCTCGTCCTCGCGCCACGGCTGACCATGCACCTGCAGATAGCCCACAAGCTCGCCATGAGTTAGGTCGAGCAAGGGGCGTACCACAATATTCCTTCGGCGGGGAATGCTCGAGAGCCCAGCAGGGCCCGACCCCTTAATGGCGTTCATCAAAAATGTTTCCGCGCGGTCTGAAGAGGTATGGGCAGTACAGATGCGCGCCGCCGTTCTCGGCGTCCCCATCTTGGCACAAAGCTCGCGAACATACCTTCGCGCCGCGGCATAACGCACCTCGCGCGCAGCCGCCTCGATATTGCCCGACTCCCCATCAAAATAGGCGTGCTCCACGCACAGCGGCAAGCCATATTGTGCGCAGAGCTCGCGCACAAAGGCCTCGTCGCCGTCGGACGCCTTGCCTCGCAGGTGATGGTTTACATGAAGCACATGTAGGCGCTCGCGAGCAATGGGGGCAACGCCGCGTCCATCTTGGATATCCAGCTTTGATGTGCACGCCATAAGAAGCAGTGCCGTCGAGTCCGCACCGCCTGATACCATGAGCACCACAGGAGCAGCCTGCTGCCTCGTCCGGGTCTCATCGACTGCCCCGGGTACGGCATGGTGTCCGTAATGCTGTGATACCGTTGGCATTCGCTTCCTCCTCTATTCGTCAGCACTCATTGTATCCTTTGGAATCTTATGTCTCGCCTGCACCTTCATATCCTCGGCAGCGGCTCTAAAGGCAACTGCGCACTCATCGAGGGCCCGCAGGGGCTCATTATGGTCGATGACGGACTGTCCCGCCGCGAAACGCTCAAACGCATGGCTGAGATCGGCCTTTCGGCAGACGACGTGTCCGCCCTTGTTGTCACCCATGAGCACAGCGACCACATTAAGGGGCTTGAGGTGTGGTGTAAACATTGGAACGGACCGGTCTTTTCCAGCAGGGGCACGCTCGCATCAAAGGAAAGCCTCGCACATCTGTCTGTTGAGGAATTCGACCCAGGTGACGCCCTCTCTATTGCCGGGGTCCACATTCAAACGTATTCGACATCGCACGACGTCGTCAATCCTGTCGGCTACCGTTTTGATGCCCAGGGTGATTCGGTTGGCTTTGCCACCGACACCGGCGAGTTGTCGAAGCATGCCATCGATACGCTCAGGGACTGTCGCATTCTCGCGCTCGAAAGCAACCACGATGTAGCCATGCTGCGTCAAGGAGACTATCCTCGCTTTCTTCAGGAGCGCATCCTGTCTGCAAAAGGGCATCTCTCCAACGATCAGGCCGCCGATGCCGCACGCGCACTGGTAACCGATCGCACCGAGCAGCTTATCGCGATGCACATTAGCCAAGACAACAATCGCCCAAGCCTTACCGTCAAAAGCTACGCAAGCTCACTTGGGGCGACACTCGACAACGAGCTTGGTAGCACCGCCACCCGCGTTGAGGGGCCACATAAACTCACAATACGTCCCGCCGGGCAATATCGGCCCATGACCATTCAGTAGGCTGTCTCAAATATTCAGTAGGCTGTCTCAAATAGAAAAGGGGGCCGGGAATCGCTTCCCAGCCCCCTTAGCTCAGGCACCGATGTTAATGGCCGATAACGTTAGTCGATGAAAATCTTCGTAACGTTCTTCTTTTCGACAATCTTAGGAACCATAACGGTAAGGATGCCGTCAGCATACTTTGCAGAAAGTCCCTCGCTCGAAGCATCCTTCAGGTACACACCGCGCGTCGCGCTGTAAGAGCAAAACTCCTTCTGCAGGTAGTTCTTGTCCTTGTTCTCTTCGCTCTCCTCAACATTCACGCTAATGGAAAGACGACCCTCATTGAGCTCAACGTCGATGTCGTCCTTCGCGACGCCGGTCAAATAAGCCTTGACCTCGTAACCGTCGCCCTTGTCCTCAACATCAACGGGAAACGCCTTGGAGGCGATCGAGTTGTTTGCCAGATCGGTCATATCATCAAACAGATCGAACAACGAGCTAGCAGAGGGACGAACACCAAAAACCGAACGATAAGGAACCATGCTTGCCATGACTACCACTCCTTTAAGGAACTGCCGAGCCATCTTCTAGGTGGCAGGGACTTCTTTTGACGCTTTAATATATGCCCATCCATTTCTTATATATACATTTTGATATAAAGTTTTTTGAGTCTCTATCTATAAGCATATCTAAGTCTGTATGACTAAGGTTTAATGAGATCAAGCTTCTTTGAACCGTGCCTTAAATACCAAATGTGCCCTAGCTAAACAAAGCTGGGGCTTACAATGAGCGTATACACAATATTAATGACAACCTAAGGGTATCATGGACGATCAAGCCTCCGACAATTCGTATGATCAGATGCAGAACGATAAATCAACCTATCCGCAGACCATACGCTACCATCGTCCCCATATTTCCCAAGAGCCTATTGACGATACAGAGCCTGAATATGTAACTCGCAATCGTTATCAAACCCTTGAAGAATCTCAATCAGGTCGCAAACATATGGGCGTCGCACCGAGCGAATCGGCGTATCTCAAAGATGCCCCCTTATCCAAAAACAGCGCATGCAACCAGGAGCAGGCCCAAACACCCGCTAAGCAACAACGAAGAGAGCCTCGCCCTAAGCAGACCCTAACGCATTCTGCCCGCTATTTAGAGACGCCGAAGCAAGGAAAATCGATATTTATATCGTCTAGCAGACGACGCAAACAGCACCGGCTCCAAATCGCGCTCTTGATCATTGCCATCGCGGCAATCGCGCTGGTCATTCGTTTTATTTTCTTCAAATAGAAAAGACAATTAAGCCGTAGGGGCTTTAAGTTTACAACGCCCAAACGAAAAAGGGGGAGGCCGCGAGGCCTCCCCCTTCTCAGTCCAAGCGCACGGCTCGGTGCCGTCCACCGGTCAGCGGCGCCCTGGCCTCCCACGGGCTGGCCCCGCAGTACTCT
>NZ_JBQKHK010000027.1:0-10925 GCF_052118305.1 Collinsella sp. LCP21S3_D3 | reverse complement strand
CCTGCGGCTTCTACGAGCATACGAGGCGCCAGATGATCGATCGTCCCCAGCCCTTCTGGGACTATTGGCAACGGCAGGGAGCGGCTACGTCAATGCTGGTCTAACAGAGAGTTGCGTAAAAAGCCGCGAGCGCGTTTGTAAACAATCTGTTGCGCCGTCCCTCTGGGGCGGCGTTTTTTATGCGTCGCCTTTAAAGTTATGCCCTGCACTTTAGAGTATGAAAGTGCTTGCTGCTAAAACTTTACTGGAGGGCATCTATGGCACCAGCTCTGTCCGATTTCCAACCACAACCAGCGCTTCAGACCTCAGCGGCGGCGCAAGCCGCCATTGGCGACGGTCTGGTCAAAGAGGCTCAGGCTTTTGCCGATGAGCTTGCCGCATGGCGTCACGATCTGCATCGGATGCCCGAACTCGGTAACGACCTCCCACAGACCTCTGCGTATATCCAAGCGCGCCTGAACGAGATGGACATCCCATTTTCCACGCTCGTCGATGGTTCCTGCGTTGTGGGCCTTGTCGGTGTCGGTGCCGCCGCGGCCCAGGGCAATGGCGTCTGCACGGACGAACAGGCCGGTACGGTCGTTATGCTGCGCGGCGACATGGATGCCCTGCCCGTTGCCGAGGAATCCGGCGAGCCCTTTGCATCTACCAATGGCTGCATGCATGCTTGCGGTCATGATATGCACGCGACGGCGCTGCTTGGTGCGGCGCGCCTGCTCAAGGCTCGCGAGGCCGCGCTTGTCGACGCCAATGCCACCGTCAAGCTGTTGTTCCAGCCGGGCGAGGAGACCTTTGAGGGGGCACGTGCTGCCATCGCCGACGGCTTGCTCGAGAACCCGCGTCCTCAGGCGGCTTTTGCCATGCATGTCAACAGCCAGTCGCCGCTTGGTCTGGTGCTCTACGGCAGCCCGGCGCTTTCGGGCGTGTACGGTTTCCGCATCACGCTGCAGGGCAAGGGCGGCCACGGTTCGAGCCCCGAGATCTGCATCGACCCCATCACGGCAGGCGTGCATGTGCACCTGGCGCTCCAGGAGCTTATCGCTCGCGAGGTGCCGGCGGCCAAGGAGGTCGCGCTCACCGTGGGTAAGTTTGCCGGTGGCCAAGCGGCCAATGTGATTCCCGACACCTGCGTGCTCGAGGGAACATTGCGCGGCTTTGACGTTGAGCTCATGGAGCACCTCAAGACCCGCATCGCGGAGGTCGTCAAAGGCGTTGCCACGACTTATCGTACGCCGGCGACTATCGAGACGCTCTCGGATGTTCCCCCGCTCGTGCTCGATGACGATATGACCCAGGCTTCGCTTGGCTATGTGGGTGCGACGTTGCCCAAGGCCGCCTTCCTGCCTCTGTTCCATGCCATGGCGAGCGAGGACTTTGCGCTTATCTCGAGCGAGATACCGAGCGCGTACTTTACGTTCGGTGCGGCTGTGACCGATACGGACGAGCACTTTGCCCAGCACCATCCCAAGGCACGCTTTAGCGATGCCGAGTTGCCGCTCGGCGCCGCGGCTTATGCGGCGGTCGCCCTGGGCTATATCGCCGACCACAAGGAGTAATCCATGTCCCAGCAGCATAAATTCTTCCCCGGTTGGCTCGTCGTGGCCTCCGGCTTTGTCATCATGGCCACGTGTTACACGATTTTCGTTAACTGCATGAGCCTGTTTCAGCCGCTTATCGTGAGCGACTTGGGCATTTCCCTTGCTCAGTACAACATCTCCAACGCCATCTCAACCGTGGTGAGCGTTGTCGGCTCGCTTGTCATTGGCCATGTTGCCGACAAAGTGAGCGGTCGCATCTTGGGTTCCCTTACCGTTATCGCCACCTCTGCCGTTCTTGCCGGGATGAGCTTTGTCGGTGAGCTGTGGCAGGTCTACGTGCTCTTTGCCGTCTCGGGCTGCTTTGCCGTCGCCTCGACCCGCCTGCTCATTAGCCTTGTGACCGCCAACTGGTTTACGGCCAAGCGAGGTCTTGCGATCTCCATAGCACTTTCGGGCTCGGGCTTTGGAGGCGCTGTTCTGTCTCCCACCGTGAGCTCGCTTATCGTGAGCGTTGGCTGGCGTTCCGCCTTCCTGGTGCTCGCGGCCATCTGCATGGTGGCGGCGCTGCCCATCACGGCCTATTCCTTCCGCACCAAGCCTTCTGAGATAGGCCTTAAGCCGCTCGGCGAGAACCCGGGCGATCCGTCCGTCTCGACAGCTGGCGACAAGGACGAGCACACGGCTCCCGAGGTTAACGTCGGTTGGTCTCGCATCAAGAAGAGCCCGGCGTTTTGGCTGCTTGTCGTCGCCTTTCTCTTTATGGGCCTCGTTAACGGTGCCATCTTGCCCAACCAGATCACCAACATGACGAGCGTTACCGTCAACGGCGCCAAGATTGTCACGGGCGGTCACGATCCCGTGTGGGCGGGCACTGTGCTTTCGGCCTATATGGTCACCGTCGTTATCGCCAAGATTTCGCTCGGCGTCATTTACGATCGCTTTGGCCTACGTTTTGGCAACGTGTTGGGATCCGTTGCGTGCATTATCGCCTGCGTCGCCCTGTGCTTCCCCGCGACCGATCTTGGTCCCATTGTGGCTGCCGTGAGCTTTGGTGTCGGAACGTGCATGGGCACCATCACGCCCACTATCGCCGCGTCCAAGCAGTTTGGCATGGCCGATCTGGGCAAGGTCACGGGCACCATTACCTCGCTCGAGATGGTCGGCGGCACCGTGGGTGCCATTGTCTCGGGCGTGCTGTTCGATGCCACGGGCTCCTTTGCGAGCACCTGGATCGTGTGCCTGGTGTGTTCTGTGGTCATGCTCGTATTCCTGCTGGCATCCGAGCCCATCGCCGCTAAGCTGCGTGCGAGCGTGGCGGGGGAATAGACGTCCGTCGCTCTTTTCTGTTCGCCCCGTGTTCTGTCCGTGGCCGCCTTGGAAGCCGAATGGATGCTCGTACCATCATTCGGTTTCCAAGGCGGCCACGGGTATACAAAATGATCCGTTTTCCTCTGTCCCCAACAGATCGTGTGATTCGAAGGGGGCGGAGGAAAGCGGATCGGCTGCAGCGGCGGCACGTCTGGCCGAACGAGCCCCCATACCCTCGTTCGGTCAGACGCGTCGCCGCGTTTTGTTTTTGTGCCGTATAATGACCACTACCTATGACGCGATACTAAAAGAAAGGTGTTTGCCCATGCAGGCACAGAAGGCGGAGGGAACCCGCGACCTTATCGGCGCCGAGATGCGCGCCTGGCAAAAGATGCAGCGGATCGCTGCCGGCGTGTTCGAGCCGTTTGGCTTTAAGCCCATCGAGACGCCCGCGATCGAGCAGGTGGACGTGTTTGTCCACGGCATCGGCCAGTCGACCGATGTCGTGCGCAAGGAGATGTTCCGCGTGTTTAGCGGCGCCAACCTGGAGCGTGTCTTTACCGAGGGCACCGATGCCAAGCTCAAGCCCAAACAGCGCTTGGCGCTTCGTCCCGAGGGCACTGCCGGCGTGGTGCGCGCCGTCGTGGAGAACAACCTGGTGCCCCAGGGCTCCACGCCGTTTAAGGCCTACTATGCCGAGGCCATGTTCCGCGGCGAGCGCCCCCAGAAGGGCCGCCTGCGTCAGTTCCATCAGGTGGGCATCGAGTGGCTCGGTGCTCCCGATCCGGCTGCGGACGCCGAGTGCATCATTATGCTCATGGAGTTCTACAAGCGTCTGGGCTTCGATCTTTCCAAGCTCCGTCTGCTCATTAACTCGATGGGTGATGCCCAGTGCCGTCCGGCCTATCGCGAGCAGGTCAAGCAGTTCATTCTCGATCACGCCGACGAGATGTGCGATGAGTGCCGCGAGCGCGCCGAGCTCAACCCGCTGCGCGCCTTCGACTGCAAGAACGACCATTGCCGCGAGATCATGGCCGAGGCCCCGCTGATGGGTGACAACCTGTGCGACGAGTGCCGCGAGCACTACGAGCAGGTCAAGCGCTATCTGGATGCCGCCGGCATCGAGTATGTCGAGGATCCCACCCTGGTGCGCGGCCTGGACTACTACACCCGTACCGTCTTTGAGGTCGAGGCCCCCGGCGCCGGCGTCGGCTCCATCGGTGGCGGCGGCCGCTACGACGGCCTGGTCGAGCTCGAGGGCGGCAAGCCCACAGCCGGTGTCGGCTTCGCCGTCGGTTTTGAGCGCGCCCTGCTGGCCCTGCAGGCCTTTGGCAGCGACCTGGGTGCCGATGAGGCTCCGTGTGTCTACGTTGCCAACGCCGGCAAGGAACTGCGTCAGAACGTTTTTGCCATTACGCAGAAGCTTCGCGCCGCAGGCATCGTGACCGAGGCAGACTATCAGGGTCGTTCGCTCAAGGCTCAGTTTAAGCAGGCCGACAAGGTGGGCGCCAAGCTCATTTTGGTCTTGGGCGGCGACGAGCTTGCCGCCGGCAAGGTCAAGGTGCGCGACATGCAGAGCCATGACGAGGTGCTGGTCGATCTGGCCAACGTGGTCGAGGCGGTTCGAGAGCGCCTGTAGCGCATCATTTTGAGCTGCGGGTCCGCTAACGCGTCCCGCTCGCGGCGAACGATTGTTACGGGGGTGTTTCGCTTTTATGCGGAATGTCCCCGTTTGCATATGCCGCCCACCGAGAAATACGACCATTTGGGGCAAAAAGCCTTGCAATGCAGAAAATACTTTTGTGTGGTAAAGCGCAATCAGTGTCGAAAGTATTTCTCAAGTGCCTATAATGAATACCGCATGTTACGTGCATAGAAGGAGGAATGGGAGGAAACGTGGCTGAGAACCTAAGCAACCAGTCTGTACCCGAAGCCGCGGCGCGCGTCGCTGCCGTGGTCAACCGCCTCGTTAACCGAATCGGCTCGAATGCCGAGTCCAGGGAGCGTCTCGCCGAGATTGAGATTCCCGAGGAGCTGCGCGACAACCTTGCGCTGTTCCTGCGCCTGGAGCGCCGTGTGCTTAGCGAGTATGATCCCGAGATCGCGGACCTGTTCGACAAGATTCTGTCGGCCGAGATCGTGGCCAATGCCGGCAACCCCGGTAGCCGTGCCGCCGACGAGGCCGTCGACGAGCAGGGCGTGCCCACCGCCGACGAGCCCACTGCTGTGGCGTTTCGCGAGGTCGTCGATTTGATCGACAGCCTACCGCTCGATAAGCAGCAGGTTATCGTCCGCGCCTTTACGAGCTTCTTCCATCTGGCAAACCTGTCGGAGGAGAACTACCGTGTGAAGCAGCTGCGCGAGCGTGAGGCCGGCGCATCGACCGATACCGAGGTCGATCCCGCCAACGAACTCACCGTCGCCTATCACCAGCTGGTGGATGAGATGGGTGTCGAGGGCGCCAACGAGCTGCTCGGCAAGCTTGAGTTCCATCCCGTCTTTACCGCGCATCCCACCGAGGCCCGTCGCAAGGCCGTCGAGGGCAAGATTCGCCGTATCTCTAACCTGCTGGAGGAGCGTCCGCGTCTGGGCGGCTCCGACCTGGTGGAGAACGAGCGCCATATGCTGCAGGAGATTGACGCCCTGGTGCGTACGAGCCCCATCGCGCTCAAGAAGCCCACGCCGGTCGAGGAAGCCGATACCATCATCGACATCTTCGATAACACGCTGTTCGACGTCATCCCCGTCATCTATCGTCGCTTTGACGACTGGGTGCTGGGTGACAAGGCCGGTACCGTGCCGCCGCTGTGCCCGGCGTTCTTCCATCCCGGCAGCTGGATCGGTTCCGACCGCGACGGTAACCCCAACGTCACCGCCAAGGTGAGCCGTGAGGTCGCCGCCAAGTACTTCACCCACATGGTGCTCAAGCTCGAGGACAAGTGCCGCCGCATCGGCCGCAACCTCACGCTCGAGGCCACCTACAGCAAGCCGTCTGCCGAGCTCATCAACCTGTGGAACCATCAGGTCGAGATGAGTGCCCATTACACGGCCCGCGCCGAGCTTATCTCCGAGCACGAGCCGCATCGCGCCGTCATGCTCGTCATGGCCGACCGTCTGAGCGCCACCGTACGTCGTATCACCGACACCATGTATCATAGCGCCGACGAGTTCCTGGATGACCTGCGCGTCGTCCAGCGTTCGCTGGCTGCCTGCGGTGCCGTCCGTGCCGCCTACGGCCCGGTGCAGACCATCATCTGGCAGGTCGAGTCCTTCGGCTTCCATATGGTCGAGATGGAGTTCCGTCAACACTCCGTGGTGCATGCCCGCGCCCTCAAGGATATCCACGAAAACGGTATCCATGGCGACCTGCAGCCCATGACGCGCGAGGTCATCGATACCTTCCGCGCTATCGGCTCCATCCAAAAGCGCTACGGCAAGAAGATGGCACACCGCTACATCATCTCGTTTACCAAGAGTGCCCAGCATGTGGCCGACGTCTTTGAGCTGGCCCACCTGTCCTTCGCACACGAGGAGGACGTTCCCGAGCTCGACGTGATCCCGCTGTTCGAGCAGCTCGAGGACCTCGAGGGCTGCGTCGACGTGCTCGACCAGATGCTTACGCTGCCCGTGGTGCAGAAGCGTCTTGCCCAGACCAACCGCCGCATGGAGGTTATGCTGGGCTACTCCGACTCCTCCAAGGATGCCGGTCCTACCACGGCCATGCTTGCGCTGCACTCCGCGCAGGAGCGCATCGCCAAGTGGGCCGAGAAGAACGATATCGACCTGGTGCTCATGCACGGTCGCGGCGGCGCCGTGGGCCGTGGTGGCGGCCCGGCCAACAAGGCCGTACTGGCGCAGCCCAAGGGTTCGGTCAACTGCTTCTTTAAACTCACCGAGCAGGGTGAGGTCATCTTTGCCCGTTACGGCAACCGCACGCTGGCTCAGCGCCATGTTGAGTCCGTTGCCGCCGCAACGCTTTTGCAGTCGGCCCCGAGCGTCGAGAAGACCAACACCGAGACCACGCAGAAGTTCTGGGATATGGCCGAGAAACTCAACGCCGCAAGCCACGAGCGCTATCTGGACCTGCTGAACACCGAGGACTTTGCACCGTGGTTCTCGACTGTGACGCCGCTGACCGAGGTCGGTCTGCTGCCGATCGGCTCGCGTCCCGCCAAGCGCGGCTTGGGTGCCAAGTCGCTCGACGACCTGCGTACCATTCCGTGGATTTTCAGCTGGAGCCAGGCACGCATTAACCTGGCCGCTTGGTACGGCCTGGGCACCGCCTGCGAGCAGCTGGGCGATCTTGACCAGCTCAAGGCTGCCTACCAGGAGTGGCCGTTCTTCCGCACCTTTATCGATAACATCGAGATGTCGATTGCTAAGACCGATCAGCGCATTGCCAAGATGTATCTGCATCTGGGCGACCGCGATGATCTGTCCAAGAAGGTCTTTACCGAGATGCAGCTCACCCGTAAGTGGGTCCTTGCCATCGTCGGTGACGAGTGGCCGCTGCAGCGTCGTCGCGTGCTCGGCTGTGCCGTTCGCGTGCGTAACCCCTACGTCGACGCCCTGTCCATCGCCCAGGTCCGCGCCCTCCGCGAGGTGCGTATGAACCAGGACGAGATGGCCGAGGAGAAGAAGGCCGAGTACATGAGCCTGATTCTTTCGACTGTGACCGGCGTCTCGGCAGGTCTGCAGAACACGGGGTAATCGATAGCCCTGTGGCTCTCACCGGGGCCCGACGGGTTTCCCTCTGAATGCGTCCTCGCACTTGAAGCCCCCTTATCCTGCTCCTTCGGAGCTGCGGATAAGGGGGCTTCGTGCTGCGGAATGCATTCAGAGGGAAACCCGTCGGGCCCCTTCGTCCTCGGTCTTCTGGAATTAGAGCTGAGGAGAAGAATGGCGCGCTTCGCGCATAGCGTGGAGTGCGGCGAGGGATTCTTGCGTCCTGCGGAGTGTGCCTAAAAGTAAACTGATGGCGGGCCCTGCGATGTCCGGTCTTCGGCGGATTACTGCTGGGGGAATAATGGCGCGCTTCGCGCGTTTGGAAAGGGCTTCGTGCTGCGGAATGCATTCAGAGGGAAACCCGTCGGGCCCCTTCGTCCTCGGTCCTCTGGAATTAAAGCTGAGGAGAAGAATGGCGCGCTTCGCGCATAGCGTGGAGTGCGGCGAGGGCTTCTTGCGTCCTGCGGAGTGTGCCTAAAAGTAAACTGATGGCGGGCCCTGCGATGTCCAGCTTCGGCGGAAGGCCGCTGGGTGAGGGTGGTGCCTGGGGCGACGTGCAAAAAACGGAGTTTTCAGCAGCCAAAGATCGATGCATAAGGCCATAGCCGGCCCTCGCTGCCTTTGTTGATGATTTTGCAAGACAATTGGGCCTTGGCGATGCTCATATATGGCTGGTTTCTCGCCGCATGTTATCCAGATGGGACGAGTCATGAGGACGATCTACCTTTTGAAAGACTTTTGACACGAAAATCTTATCTTGCGATGCTGAATACTCGCAAAAATGCACGCTCCGGAGGGGGCTACCATGTTGCGGTTCGAAACCCAATGCGTCATTCTATGCAGTATATTGACCTATTTATGCAAGATAGCTTACACGCGCATGTCACAGGATTGATGTTTGCCTCAGCGCTGCGTAAGCCACCCTGCCTATAGCTTCTTTGACAGGAGGCCGCGGTCCCTCTTGGGATCGCGGCCGTTTTGTTGTGGGTCAAATATGAACGTTTTGTTAACGACTCGGTGGACGGTGGTGTTTTTCGGTGAGCGGCGTATCCTTCCAACGGTTTATCTAGTGTGTCAGTTGAAAGGAAGAGGGCGCTCGTCATTGTTTGAATGTGAACTGCCGTTTGACCACAAGACATTGCATCTGGAGCTCGAGGATAAGAACTTCGCGGGTGTGATGGAAGGTCACCAAAACGAGTTTAAGACTGCAAAATCGCAGGAAAAGCTGGTAGAGGATTCGCTTGCCAACCCTTATGGATCGCCTTCGCTCGAGGAGCTTTGCGCTGGCAAGAAGGATATTGTCATCATTAGCTCTGACCATACGCGCCCCGTTCCCTCGCGTGTGACGATGCCTATTCTGCTGCATCACATCCACTCCGCTGCGCCTGAGGCGCGCGTTCGCATTCTGGTTGCTACGGGTATGCATCGTCCGTCGACGCACGAGGAACTCGTCAACAAGTATGGCGAGGAGATCGTTGCCAACGAGGAAATTGTCATGCACGTCGCGACCGACGACAGCATGATGGAAAAGATCGGCACCCTGCCTTCTGGTGGCGAGTGCATCATCAACAAGATTGCCGCCGATTGCGATCTACTGCTTGCCGAGGGCTTTATTGAGCCGCATTTCTTTGCCGGTTTTTCTGGCAGCCGCAAGTCCGTGCTGCCCGGCATCGCCAGCTACAAGACCATCATGTACAACCACAACGGCCAGTTTGTGAACGATTCCCATTCGCGCGCCGGCAACCTGTGCCACAACCACGTGAGCGAGGACATGTTTGCCGCTGCCGAGATGGCTCACCTTGCCTTTGTGCTCAACGTGGTGCTCAACGGCAAGCACGAGGTCATCGGCTCCTTTGCCGGCGACATTCACAAGGCGCACGAGGCCGGCTGCGAGTTCGTGAAGAGTCTTGCCGGCGTTGAGCCCGTCGAGTGCGAGATTGCCATCACCACCAACGGTGGCTATCCGCTCGATCAGAACGTCTATCAGGCCGTGAAGGGCATGTGCGCTGCCGAGGCCACACTTCCCGAGGGCGGCGTGATCATCGATGTCGCCGGTTGCGCCGATGGTCACGGTGGCGAGGGCTTCTATCACAACATCGCTGACAACGATCCGGCAGAGTTTGAGCGCGCCTGCATCGACCGTCCTAAGGACGAGACCCTGCCCGACCAGTGGACGAGCCAGATCTTTGCCCGCATCCTGGCGCATCACCCTGTGATCATGGTCACCGACCTGTGTGATCACCAGATGCTCAAGGATATGCATATGACGCCGGTCAACACCCTCGAGGAGGCGCTCAAGCTCGCCTTTGAAATGAAGGGTGCCGATGCCAAGGTAGCCGTCATTCCCGATGGCCTGGGCGTTGTCGTCGCTCAGCACTAGCGCGCGGCCTAAACGAATCGTTTGTAACCGACAAGAAAGATAAGGTTTTATGCTTACCAAACTCCTCTGCGAATTCGGTGCAACGGCCCTCATGATCATCTTTGGCGTGGGCGTACACTGCGATACCGTGCTTAAGGGCACCAAGTATCAGGGCTCCGGCCACATGTTTGCCATCACCACCTGGTCTTTTGGCATCTCGGTCTGCCTGTTTGTCTTTGGCGGCGCCGTGTGCATGAACCCGGCTATGGTGCTTGCCCAGTGCATCGTCGGTCTGGTGCCGTGGAGCAGCTGCATCCCCTTCATGATTGCCGATATGCTCGGCGGCTTTGTGGGCGCCGTGATCGCTTGGTTTATGTATACCGACGAGTTCAAGGCTTCCGAGGGCGTCGTCGACCCCATTGCCCAGCGCAACATCTTCTCGACCAACCCCACCACCGAGGGCACGAACTATGCCCGCAACTTCTTCTGTGAGGCTATCTGCACCTTTGTGTTCATCAGCGCCATCCTTGCTGCCGCTAGCCGCGCCGGCGAGAACGTTCTGATGCTCGCTATCTGCGTCGGCCTGATCGTTTGGGCCGTTGGCATGGGCATGGGTGGCATCACCGGCTTCGCCATGAACCAGGCACGCGACCTTGGTCCTCGCATGGCCTATCAGGTGCTGCCGATCAAGAACAAGGCTGACAACAACTGGAAGTACGGCCTGCTCGTTCCTGGCATCGCGCCGTTTATCGGTGCCGCTCTGGCCGCGCTGTTTGTGCACGGTTTCTTGGGCATGTTCTAGTCCAAGGCCGCATAGTAGTCCGCTGGCCGCATGGGGTGACTTCCCAGCGCGTCCTCGGACATGAAAGAACCCCCGCTGCGCACTGAACTGCACCCCAAAACTTGGACGGCTTAAATAAGAACTACGCCGCAAGGGACTGTCTCCGGAACTCCTCCGGGGTCAGTCCCTTCAGTTTAACCTGGCGCCTCCTCGT
>NZ_JBQKHK010000026.1:0-11314 GCF_052118305.1 Collinsella sp. LCP21S3_D3 | reverse complement strand
GGCCCCGGCCTGAGTGAAGCGGACCTCGGGCGCGTCCGTCAGGTTGCCGCAGATGGTGATGGTGTTGGTGCTCATGATTGGTCCTCTCTCTGGCCGCAGTGGGTGCAGCGGCCGTGTCGGTACAGGTGTCGTGGGGTGATGGGTTGGCGGTGGTCGTCTAGTCCCATCGCGCCGGTGAGGATGTGGAGGGCGGAGCAGGCTGCCGGGGCGGGGGCTCGGCGGTCGTCACCCGCCCCGGCAGCGACTCGGGTGGTGCTCATACGGCCACCGCGCTCTCGACCCGGTTGGCGTAGGTGGCGCGCATTCCCTCATCGGTGGCGAGGTAGGCCATGTGCGCGAGGTGGTCGCTGACCTCACGGAGCGCGGCGGCGTGGGTGGGTCGCCAGCGTCCGATGTGGCCGCAGTCGCAGCGCCACACCCAGTGGTCCGGCGTGTCGCGCCAGATGTGCGGCTTGTGGTCGGAGAACCAGGCGGCGACGATCTCGCGCAGGTCGCTCTCGATGCGGCGCTTGTCGCCGTCGTAGTCAAAGAACCGATGCCGGCGGTCGCCGTGCTGGCCGTGGGAGCCGCAGTCGAACAGCTCGCACGTCGTGCCCTGCTCGTGGGTTACGCGCTGGTCGTGGTCGCGGCGGAAATGGATGACGATCTCGCGGTAGTGTGCGCGGTTCGTGGCGTCTCGCTGCCAGATTTCGACGCCCCCGCGCTCGGTGGCGATGCCCCAGCCGGTGTAGCCACCGGGGTTCGTAGTAGGGATGACGACGGTCATGCCGTGGCCTCCTGCTCGGCGTCGGGCACCAGCTCCGCCTCGTACACCTCGCCCGTGTCGGGATCGGCCAGCGACTCCGCCACAGCAGCCTCGGCGGCGACCAGTTCGGTAAGGGCAGCGATCACGGCAGCAGCCTCGGTCTCCGTCAGGTCGGTCGCGGACGTGAGCGGATGTCCGACAGCCTCGACGGCGAAGTCCAGCGCCTGCCTCTTGGTGAGCCCGGCCTGTTTGACGAGTCCGCCGATGGTGGTGGTCTGCTCGGTGCTCAGCATCGGCTCAGCCATGCCGCGCAACGCCTCCATCGCAGCATCGACGTTGGTCGGGGCCGGGTCAGGCGTCGGCTGCTGCTGGGTGACCGTGACCCGCTCCGGTGGCGTGCCGGCCCCCAGTTCCTCGGGGGTGTAGATGACGCCGTACAGGGCGTCGGATGCGCCCATGCGGCACACCTCGGTGATGGCGCGGGCGCGCATCATCTGCCCCTCATACTTGGACCAGTTGCCCTTGCCGGACAGTCCAGCCGCCTTCGCCTTCGTCCTGTCCCAGCAGGACGTGAACTCGAAGTCGGGGTCGTCGGCGCGGATCAGGGTGGCGGTCACGACCGGGCCATGCTCGGTGGCCTCCTCGCGGATGCGCAGCTTGTGCCCGGCCCGGCGCACCAGTGAGGCGAGCAGGTCGGCCGACGCGGTCGGCTTACCCTCGATCACGTGGATCGAGTTGATGGCCTGCATAGGCGGGATGCCGAGCGCGTCCCCGTACTCGATCGCGATGAGCACGTTCGCGGGTTGCTTGTAGTACTGCCTGGGGAGCAGGTTCCCGTCTGCGAGGGTGCGGGCGTACTCGAGTTTTTGGGGCATGGTTGCCAGTTCGGTGCCGGTCATGCTGCTGTCCTGCCTGTGGTGGCCGCGTCTCGTGCGGCGTGGAGGTCGGTGATGAAGCGCTGCCCGGCCCGCATCAGTGCGGTGAACAGGGCTGGGTTGAATCGGATCGGGTAGGTGGCGAAATCGAAGCCGCGTTCACCGGCGGCGAGGATGGCGAGGATGGCGCGGTCGAGTCCGAGGATGCCGAGGCCCCACTGCACCTGGTACAGGTAGTGCATCGGCACCCGATCGGTACCGGCCCGTCCCCATGCGTGCGCGGGGCGGTGGGGGTCGTCCCAGTCGTCACCGGTCAGGACGGCACGCCGGTCGGCGGTTTTCGCCTCGACCAGCACCCCGTCTGTGGTGACCGCATCTGGGTTGTACAGCGCCCAGTCGTGGCGGGGATGCACATGGGTGCCCGCCATCGCGTCGTCGTAGATGAGAGGCGTGGGCCATGAGGTGGTGAGGGATCGCCGCTCAGCGACCATGCCGAGGACAGCAGCCTCGAGCATGGTGCCGCGCCACATCGCCGGGGTCTGGGGGTGGACAGTGCCGGCGATCTTGTCGGCGATGAGCTGGTCGCGGTGGGTCCATGGGGACAGTCCGCAGGCGGCGGCGATCTCGGAGCCGCCGATCCGCCAGCGCCGCGCCTCATGCCACTCGGGCGTGTTCGGCGGGTAGGTGCAGAGTAGGGTCACAGTCCCGCCTCCCACCATGCAGCGGAGTCGAGGATCTCGCCGCAGTCGCCGCAGACCCGCCACGCATTGCAGCCGTAGGTCTCCACGTCGATCTCGCCGTCGTGGGGGCAGGCGTCCGGCTCAATACAGGCGCTCATGACCGGACCTCCGTCCCGAGCCACAGCCCGACGCAGACCACGCCGATGGACAGCAGGACCGCGATGACGGGCACGATGATGTCGAGCACGATGCGGCGGGTCATGACGCACCGCCGAGCGCGGCGAAGTCGATCCCGGCGGCACGCATCGGCTCGGTGAGCGTCGCGACCCCCAGCGCATCCGTGATTACACGGACCGTGGTGCATGGCCAATCGAAGGGCTCGCCATCGTCGTAGCGGCAGATCGTGCAAGCCCATCCCACGCGCTCATCGACATGCACCCACTCGCCCCCGTCGGTCTCCATGTGGTCGTGGTTGACCTCGTGGTCATCGCATTCACCCGGGATGCATGGCTCGAAGATGCCGACGCGGGGATGCTCCCGCAGTACCGCTTCCAGCGCGTCGAGCGCCTTCGGTAGGGCGGTGCTTGCATCCTCGACGGCAATCAGGCCGCAACCGCTCCACGCGTCGTAATCGCCAGTCGCGATAGGCGACCAGCCAGCCTCGGGGTGCTCGGCTTCAATGGCGGTGTAGGTGGGGCCATTGGTGGGGTCACCTTCTGCTCCCTCCCTGTAGCGCCAAGGTGCGGGGGGTGCGGCGTCCAGCAGGGCGCGGCGGCGAGCGATCCAACCGGCGGCGGACTCGACCATCTCGTCGGTCAGGTAGTCAGTCATAGCTGCCAGCTCCAATCTGGGGTTCCGTAGATGCCTGCTGCGAAGACGAGCAGGCAAGAGGTGATGATGATCAGGGCGAGTATGAGCACCTCGGCGGTGTGGTTGCGGTCAGTCATCGTCATCACTGCCGTCGCCGTCGCCACCGCCGTTGCCGTCGCCAGTGCCGTCGCCATAGCCGTAGCCAGTGCCGTCGCCAGTGCCGTAGCTATAACCGTCGCCGTAGGGCCAGACCTTGGCCAGCTCCAGGCCATCGATGTAGATGTCGCCGTAGGGCCAGACCTTGGCCAGCTCCAGGCCATCGATGGCGGACTCGAGGCGCGCCTTGGCCTCTACCATCGCTGTGGTCGAGGCGTCGACCTCGGCGAGTTGCGCCAGCAGTTTATGGCTCATGACTGCACCTCGATCGGGTCGCCGTCGATCGTGACGGGTCGGCAGGGTGTCGCCACGCGGGGTGCCTTGCACTTCGGGGTGTCGCCCAGGATCGGGCGCAGGTCAGCGACAGACACCCCGACCGCGAGCCAGCGCGTCGCCTCTCGGTGATATGCGGTCGCCTCCGCCGGGGAGGGCGAGAAGTGCAGCCCCCCGCCGCAGTCGTTGTCGTCGCGCCAGTCGGCGGCCTCCGGGAGCGTGCCGGGCGCGTAGCTGGTGCCGTGCGGGCTGATCCAGTTGTCCCCGACGGCCTTGTACACGGTCGCCACACCGTCAGCGACCTCGATTCCGTGGTAGGCGCACCATGCGTCCGGGTCTGTCGGCTCTTGCGTGTGGTCAATGATGACGCCTCCTACGATGGAGGCGCGCCTAGAGTGGCAGTGGACAGCGACCCGAGGTCTCGCCGTGACCGTGGCCGAGTCGTGGGCCCTGACCGTGGCCGAGCCGTAGGCCGCGACCGTGGCCGAGTCGTAGGCCGTGACCGTGGCCGAGTCGCAGGCCATGACCGTGGCCGAGTCGCAGGCCATGACCGTGGTTGAGCCGTAGGCCCTGACCGTGGTTGAGCCGCAGGCCGTGACCGTGGTTGAGTCGCAGGCCCTGACCGTGATGTATGAGCCGGGCTCGGAGCGGATGTCGATGACCCGCGCTCCTGCGGCGATAGCGGCGTCCAGCTCGGCCTGAGTGGTGACAGTAATAGGATCAGTCATGAGATGTGCCCCTTCCTGGGGTACGTGGCCCTCGCCGTGTCAGCGGTGAGGGCCGATCTGTTTGGTGGGGTCAGCGCGTCTTGGAGCTGGTGATGAGCCGGTTGACCTGCGCGGCGGAGAACAAGACGCGCCCGTTTCGCTTGCTGGACGGCTTGTGTCGGCGAAGCTTCCCGTCGGCGGCGAGCCGGTCGACGGTGGTGAGGCTGACGCGCAGCAGGTCGGCCACCTCGGCGCGGGTCATCCAGTCGCCGCTCACGACATCACCTCGGCAGAGAGTTCAGCGTCGGCTTCGTCGGCGTACCTTTGGGCCAGATCAGCCAGCCCCTCTATCGAGTCAGCCGAGTGCTGAGACAGGAAGTCGAGCTCACTGACGGTGCGCAGCAGGCGGGCACAGATCGTGAGCACCGTCACGGCTTGAGTGAGTTGGGCAACCCGCTGCACGTTCATGCCGCCACCTCGCTATCCAGGAGCGAGTCGAGGTCAGCGGTGCCACCCAAGATGCGGTGCAGAGCCGACAAGCCCTTGGCGGTGATGCGGATCGTCGGGGCGGGCAGCTCCAACTCGCCGGTACGGTGGTTGAGGAACGGGCCGGACGCCATTTTCTGCGCCAGCCGTCCACACTCGATCTGCGACTGGTAGGCGTGCCACTGCTGGCGATGCCCTGAGCGGTAGATCCAGCCCTGCTCGCGCATCGTCTCGAACAAGCGGTTGCGGCCGGTGCTGATCGCGGGGTCGCGTGAGAGCACCTTTGCGGCCTCGTCCACGGCGTAGTCGCCGGCGCAGGCGACCATGGTGGACCATGCGCGGGCGGCGGGTGCGAGTTCACGGGCACGCTGCTCGGCCAGTTCGCGGGCGTCCTCGGCCTCCACGACCATCAGCGCCAGTTCGCGCTTGGTGATCGACTCGACCCGGTAGCCGCCCGTCCTGCGGATGGAGGGCAAGACCTCGCTGGTGATCCAGCGGCGGAAGGTCGCGGCCTCCGGCTTGTCTGAGCGGATGACCACCTCGTACATGCCGGGCTCGCTGACGATGGTCATCTGCTGCGCGCCGCCAAGGGTGTCAATCTGAGTGACACCCCTCATATCGTCGGCGATGCGGCTGGCGGTCATGCTGACGTTGCCGAGTCTGAGGACTTTGCACAGGTCGGTAAGGACGAACCACGGCTCGCCGTCGATGGTGACGACGCGGACAGTGGCATCGCCGTAGGCGAAGGGGACGAGCGTGGCGCTCATGCTGCCACCGTCCGGCGAATCGCTGGGTAGGTGATGGCCTCGAGCGGGACGCCGAGGGCGTCTGCGAGTGCGCGTGCGGTCTGGGGGCCGGGCTGCTTGCGTCCGGCTTCGATGTTGGACAGGAATGCGCCTGACACTCCGACGTCCTTGGCGAGGCGGACCTGCTTCATCCCTACCGCGTTGCGGAGAGCGGCGACCGCTGCCCCGTTCACGAGTCTGGTTGCTTCCATAAGAAGAGAGTAGGAAAGAACAGGAAAGAAGTCAAGTAAGGAAACTAAACTACCAAGAAACTGGCAGTGACTAGGGTGCGCGCTGCGTAATTACAACGATGTGTTTCCCTGCTGAGCGGCTACTCTTTCCTCATGACCCCGAATCTTTCCCGATTTTTCCTGTCACCGTGGTGGACATGATCACCGGCCAGCAGCTCCGAGAGGCGCGACTGAGGCGGGGCTGGTCGCAGGGGCAACTCGCAGACAAGCTCGGCGTCACCGAGCGCAGCATCGGCAACTGGGAGCGTCGCGGGATACCTGCCACCCAGCAGGTACGCATCGCTGACGTGACACGCTAACCCAGCTCCCCCATGCGCTGCGCGATCGCCCTGTCGCGCTCGTCGGTGGCGACCTGGTACAGCATCGCCATCCCCGGCGTGGTGTGCCCGAGCCGCGCCATGAGTTCGCGGACGGTCGCGCCGGACTGAGCGGCCAGCGTCGCCCCCGTCTTGCGGAGGTCGTGGACGGACATGCCGGGCCGACCCACGGCCCGTGCACCCCGCTGATGGGCGCGGTAGATGGACCCATCGCTCAGTGGCCCACCGCCACGGGCTGGGAACAGCAGCTCGTCGCCGGTGGCGTCCGGGTGATGGGCATCCCAGTCAGCGAGCCACTGAGCGATCCCCTCAGCGATGGACGGCGGCAGGTGGGCTGTGCGGATACCGGCAGTGGTTTTGGGCGGCCCGATGTGCCACCGCCGCCCGCCGTCCGGGTCGGAGATGCGGGCGGCGGTGCGCTCGACGCGGATGGTGGTGGCGTCGTCGGAGATGTCGCAGCGCCGCAGTGCCCGCACCTCACCGGATCGCAGCGCCCCCCATGCGGTGATCGCGAGGATGACGCGCCACCGGTCGGGGACGGCGGCGAGGTAGGTGCGCAGCTCGGTGGGGCTGAGCGCGACTGAGCGGTGCGCCGGCGCAGGCTTCCCCGCCCCGCGGATGCGGCACGGATTGGTCGGGATCAGGCCATCCTCCACTGCATCGGAGAGGATGGAGCGCAGGAGCTGGTAGGCGTTGCCGTTCTGGGTGGCGGTGGCGGCGGGTAGTGCGTCGTACCATGCACGGACGGCCTCGGGGCTGATCTGACTCACGGCGATGCGTCCGAGGGTGGGGGCGATGACCTGCTGCACGAGGCGGCGGTACAGGGCGGCGGTGGAGTCGCGCAGCGGCTTGCGGGCACGGCGCTGACGTCGGGCGATGATGTCGGCGCAGTAGGCGGCGAGGGTGACGGCGGCGACCTCGGGGGCGCGGACGCTGGGAGCGATCCATGTGCCCCGGTCGATGGCGATCTCCTCATCGCGGAGCCATGCCTCGGCGTCGGAGCGCAGGAGGTAGGTGGAGGGTGCTCGGTGACGCTGCCCGTCGGGGCCGATATAGCTGGCCTGGTAGCGGTCTGAGGGGAGTCTGCGGAGGGTGCCGAATGCTCGGCGAGTGCGTGCCATGCTGACCACACTAGTGCACGTTAGATGCACGCGGGGCGAGAGGATCGGATATTTGCGCTCAGTGCGGAGAGGTTCGACTCCTCTCTCGCGCACAATAAGTCGAAGCCCCTGACTAGGAGACATACCTAGTCAGGGGCTTCTCGTTGTCTGCATTGGTCCGCAGGAGTGCTCATGAGACCGCATGGGACCGCATCACTAATGCACGCTAGATGCACGGCCAAGAAATCTCCCCGGTGTTTTCTCGATCCCCTCTTGCATACCGGTACCCACATGTGTATACTGGGATACATCAGATAGGGAAAGGAACCCGCTATGAACGCCACGATCACCTACCGCACCGGCAGCTACTACAGCGAGACCGACACAGCCAACCACATCTGGGAGATCTCCGACGAGCAGGGCATCGCCTCCGAGCTGTACGTCAGCATCAGCGACGCCGAGGTCATGCAGATCGAGACCCGCGAGGATCGCCGCGGCGAGGGCCTCGCCCGCCAGCTCTGGGAGGCCGCCAATGCGCAACTCGGCATCGTCTACCACAGCCTCCCCGCGCACCGTACCCCCGAGGGCGAGGCTTTCGCCAGCGCGGTCGGCGGCGAGTCCGTCACGGAGTGCCACATCGATAGCTGCGACTGCACGGACATCATCGACGACGACCCCTACGGCTACTGAGCCACCACCGACCACACGACAGGAGACAGACCATGACCAGCTACACCACCCGCGACGAGGCCATCCTCCGCCAGATCATCGAGCCCATCGAGTCCGGTGACGCCAGCCGCGACGAGTACGACATCGACGCGATCGCCGCTGAGGTGCTCGACACCATCGGCGAGGGCACCGAGTACCGGTGGACGCAGACCGCCGACGACGCCGAGTTTTGGGCCGCTGTCGAGCGCCACCGCCGCCCCAGCATCCTTGAGCAACTCAACGGCTACGACGGCGACAGCCTGTTCCGGGACGTCATCTACGGACTCGACGGCTACGACGAGGACGCCACCAGCGAGGCCGACCCCAACTACCGCAACGACACGTTCGTCGCCGCAGGCGTCACCTACCGCTACGACTACCAGCGCGCCGAGTGGGTGACCGCATGACCACCGCACGCGCACCGATGACCGAGCACGACCTCGACGCATGGCTGTCCGACACGACCGCCACCCCGACCCAACGCGCCGAGCTGCTGGCCGCCGACGCGGCACTGTGCGAGACGATCCCCGACGATGGGGAGCCCGGCACGGGTTCCCCGGAGTTCATGGGCGCCGCGAAGCTCGTCCTGGGCGACGCCACCCTCGCCGACCTCGCGGCCACGCTGCTGGCTGCGCGGATCGCGGAGCGTGAGGCGATGGCCGAGCTACAGGGCGCCATCGTCGCGGCCCATCAGCGGGGGGTGTCAGTGATGGAACTGGCTCGCCAATCGGGTCTCACTCGACGCACCGTGTACCGGACCCTCAGCCGATGACGGCGGCGGCCTGCGGTCGTGGGAGTCTGAGCGGGATCGGATCAGTGAGCGGGCTGAGGCTCTGATCTGGGCTGAGCTGGCCCGCCATGATGAGCAGGTGCGGCGGATGCTGGATGCTGGGGTGCCGGTGGTTTTGTCGCGCCACCCGGTGGGTGACAGGCCTCGGGGGTGGTGGGCTGCCGCTGCCGGGCGGGCGATGCTGACTGATCCCGATCTCGAGGTGGAGTGGCTACGATGATGAGCACGACGCGCTACTAGCGCCTGAGGCAGCAAAAAGCTGGCCCCCGCCACGGGGGCGGGGGCCAGTTGCTTGCGCCAGGGTTAGGTCTAGGTGGTGAGGACGGCCTGCACCGCCAGCATGATCGCCGCGTCCGTGACCCGTGCCGGGTGAGTACCGCATGCGGCGAGCTCGTCCCAGACCGCCTTCCGTGACGGGACGCGACCCGAGAACGCTTTGCACGCCGCGCCCCAGTGGTAGGCGTAAAGGGTGGCGAGGGAGGTTTGCTCGCCGCCGACGGTGATGCGGGCTCCGATGATGCGGGACATGTGGATGGTCGCCTCCCCCTCGGCTATGCCTGCGAGGCGGGTGGCGCGTCGGATGCGGTCAGCGAGGCCAGCGTCTTCCTCGGCGAGCCGGACCTCCTCAGCGGATGCGTGGATGGTGATTGCCATAGTGATCTCCTTGTCAGGTGTTGTGTGGGGTGCCGGGGAGGGCGACAGGCCACGGGTCGCGCGACTGCCCGCTAAAAACGCCCATGTACGCCCCACCGTCGCGTGTGGCCCCAGGGGCTACCCTCAACTCGTCTCCACTGAGGCGCAGGGGGGTGAAGCTTTGGCCGCTGCTCGCGTAGGAGTACGGCTCGCCGCGAGCGAAAACTCTCCACCCGGGGGTGAAGGTCCATATGATCGGCTCGTACTCCGAGGTTGAGGTGCGGAAACCGTAGTCCAGCGTGATCGAGCTGCCGACGCGCCTCAGGATGAGCACACGATCCCAGGAGCCACCCGTCTTCATCCGGTCGTAGTAGGGGCTCAGTGGTGCCACGTCCCGGAAACCGGTGTCTCCGACGGTGCAGAGCCACCCGTCGCGGGAGCATAGGGTGTCCGTCAGTACTCGCTGCCACCGCCACGCCCCCACACTCGCGCCGTCTGTGGAGCGGTACTCACACCCCACCGGCAGTGCTGCGAGCTGGGACGCCGTCAGGGACGTGGTGGACGGGATATCGGGCCTGCCGGGGCCGACCACGAGATAGTCGGAGGCGGTCGGCACCGCACCCGGCGGGCCGGGGCTCCCGGGTGGACCGGCCGGGAGCCCGAGCTGTAGCGCCATGTCGGGCCACTGCCCAGTCAGGGCAGCGGTCGGGGGCTGGCCTGCCGCCACCTGTGTCGCGGTGACAGGCCACGGCCCGGACGGCACCGGCGCACCATCACCCGCCACACCTCTCGGGACACCAACATCGAGCGCGTAACTACCCGGCCCCGTCTGACGCACCTGCACCGTCGCCGACTGGCCGGGGGCCAGTGTGGACGTGGTGCCAGCCGTGACAGTCGGCGCGGGTCCGGTCAGGGCAGGGCCGGTGGGGGTGCCGTCGATGACGAGGCGGGCATCAGCACCGACGGCCACGGCCGGGGAAAGCCCGTCATCGCCGCGCTCACCCCGCCGCCCCTCAGGCACACCCAGATCGAGCCGATACACACCAGCGCCAGCCTCCACCACAGAGACCGTGGCGGGCTCGCCATACGGGACCGTCGAGACACCCCCAGCAGTGAGCTTCGGCGCGGGTCCAGTAGCACCCGGCACGCCCGGCACATACCGCACCACCTGCCCCTGCTGCGGACAGTCAGCAGTCCAGCGGGAGATGACACGCACCTGCCCAGCCATCAGGGTTCCGCCCCCATGGACGACCGCCACGCCACGCACATGCCACCCAGCAGACACCACCTGAGCGACCTGCTCAGCGGACAGCACCCACGACACCCCCTCGGCGTGAGGCGACGGGGACACGTCGAGACCGGCCTCGAAACGCAGCACCGCGCCGGACGGGACGCCGGGCGCGACGATCGACGCCGGGTCACCCTCCACCAAACGCACCGTCAACGGCGCGACCGTGGGGCCGATATCCAGCCCTCGACACTCAGCCACCGCAGATCAGTCCTCGTCGGCGGCGTGGCGGGGACGCAGCTCCACATGAGAGTCGTCCCCGAACCGGCGCAGCAGCCACGCCACCAGCGCCGTCCCAGCAGCCTGCGCCAACGTCCACGACCACTGAGGCGCAGTCTGCCACACCTGCGACCACGACTCGGCCCCCAGCACAGCAGGGGCAGCCATCAGCACACCGAGGAGGACAGCGACCCCGAGACCCTGCCAGAGGGTTTGCCAGCCACGCCGGGCAGCGATAGCCGGACGCGCCTCAGCCGGGATCGGGGGCACCGGCACCGGTGCCGTCGTCTGGTCAGTCATCATCTAGTCCTCTCGTACAGGGGACGGCTCCGTGTCGTCCACCGGATCAGGGTCGAGCCACAGGCTCGGGTCAATATGGTCACGGATGCGGTGCGGGACGCGGGGCATCCGGCCCCAGTCAGGGCGGCGGAGCATCCCGACCTGGTCGATGAACCAGGCGGCGGCGGACAGCTGTCCCAGCCGCTCGGACA
>NZ_JBQKHK010000025.1:0-12697 GCF_052118305.1 Collinsella sp. LCP21S3_D3 | reverse complement strand
CGCCCGGTCCCGTTCCGAACCCGGAAGCTAAGCCCCATCGCGCCGAGAGTACTGCGGGGCCAGCCCGTGGGAGGCCAGGGCGCCGCTGACCGGTGGACGGCACCGAGCCGTCGAAGGACCTGAAAAGGGGGAGGCCTCGCGGCCTCCCCCTTTTTCGTTTCTCAGGCAATTTGTCTCACATAGTAGCTGTGTTTTATAACCCTCGTTTGTCGCATCTTCTTTGAACGGGCTACAATATCGTAGTCTGTGTAGCATGGAGGTGAACATGGCTGAAGCTGGTATCGGCGTTGATATCGTCGAGATTTCCCGAATGAAATCAATCCTTGAGAAGACGCCCTCGTTTGCCCGGCGCGTGTTTACCGATGAAGAGCGTGCGTATTGCGATGCGTCGTCTCGCCCTGCCGCTCATTATGCTAGCCGCTTTGCCTCTCGCGAAGCGGTACTTAAGGCACTTGGAACGGGGTTTAGTCAGGGCGTTGGACGTAAGGACGTTTCCGTAACACGCGATAGGCTCGGCAAGCCAAAGGCTCTGCTTTCTGGTCGCGCTCTCGAAATCGCCCAGGATTTGGGTGTTGTCGAGGTTGCTCTTTCTATTACCCTTACGGGTGACTTGGCTGTCGCTAATGCCATTGCGATCACCGAGGATGCTCGACCTAAGCCTAAGGAAGAAAAAATGAGCACCAAGGAGCGCGTTGCCCAGACATTTAAAGAGGCTCGTTCTGTATTGGATGAGCTTGAACAACTGCAACAATCTGTTTTGTCGGAGCATTTGATCGATGATCCGCAAGATACGCAAGGAGCATAGATGAAACCGGTTTTGAGTACCGAGGAAGTCGTTCGCCTCGAGGATATCATCGAGCGCGAGGGCACCTCGAAGGCCGAGCTCATGGAGTTGGCAGGTGAATTTGCCGCCAACGAAATTTTAAAGCTCAACCCTGATCGCGTTCTTGTGCTGGTCGGCTTTGGCAATAACGGCGGTGATGGTTGGGTCGCTGCGGATATCCTGACCCATAAGGGCGTTGATGTTGATATCGTTTCTCCAGTTGAGCCGGATGAGATTCCTGCTGCCCTTGCTCGTCACGTTGCCCGTCGCACCGCCGGTCGCGACGTTCATGTGTGCGTTGGGCCTTCGCGAGACGAGCTAGAGGTTCTCATTAACAAAGCGGATGTCGTGGTCGATGCTATTTTTGGTACCGGTTTTCACGGCAACCTTCGTGCGCCGTTTTCTATTTGGATTCCTACGGTTAACGAGTGCGCCGATCGCGTTGTTTCTATCGATGTTCCCTCGGGCCTGAATGCCGAGACGGGCGTTGTGGATGACGACTGCATCCGTGCCGAGCGTACCGTGACGATGATTGCCCCTAAGATCGGCCTCTACAGCGCTGACGGTCCGGAGTATGCTGGCGACCTGGTGTGTGGCGGTCTGTACGACCGCCTCGACGAAGTTATCGATGATGTCGATCATGCTGCCGAGATCGTTGAGCCCGGTGATCTGGTGGACTACTTTGCCCCGCTGCCCACGAATATCGATAAGTATTCGCGCGGCTCCGCGCTCATCGTTGCCGGGTCGGCACAATATCCTGGTGCCGCCATCATGGCCGCAAAGTCTGCCGCTCGTGCTGGTGCCGGTTATGTGGCCGTTGCGACGCCCGATGCGTGCGCCAACCTTATTCGTATGGCGCTCCCGTCGATTCCCGTTTTCGCCATTCCGTCTGATTCCCGTGGATCTTTTGGTGCCGCTGCGCGTATGACAGTGTGCGAGATTGCTAAGAAGTACAGCTGCGTTGTGTGCGGGCCTGGCATGACGACGTCTGCCGGATCGATGCAAGTCGTTTCGGGCCTGCTTGAGCTCGATGTGCCGCTTATCCTAGATGCAGATGCGCTCAACTGCCTTGCCAAGATTGCAATCGACGGCATCGACAGTAATCCCGAGATGTACCGTCGCGAGCAGCCGCTCGTTATGACGCCGCATTATCGCGAGCTTTCGCGTCTCGTTGCCGGCGACGAGGTCAATGATCTTGGCACTGCGATTGCCGCTGCTCAAAAGATTGTCTGGGCTGCCGGTTCCGATAATCTCGTTGTTATCGCTAAGGGCCCGACGACGGCCATTTGCGGCGTCGAGCGCGTGCTGCTGCCGCTTTCGGGCCCAGCGTCGTTGGCGACCGCTGGCTCGGGTGATGTCCTCGCAGGTATCCTTGCAGGAACGCTTGCGACCATGCGTGACGATATGGACCGTTGGGAGCTGCTGTACTCGTATGCCGTCGCACTCCACAGCTATGCCGGCTTTGCTGCGGCGACGGAGTATGGCGAGAAGAGCGTTATCGCGACCGATCTTATCGACTTGATCGGTCCCGCCATGGAATTGGCGGCAAAGGATGCGCTCGATGATCTGGGAATCATGGACGAAGGGTCGGATGACTAATCATGAATAAAGCCGATTTGACGCGTTGGTCCTGGGTCGAGATCGACCGCGGGGCGCTCCGTCGCAATACGAGGGCCTATAAGAACTTGCTAGATCCGCGTCAGCGCCTGTGCTGCGTGGTTAAAGCCGATGCTTATGGTCATGGAGCCGTCGAGTGCGCCAAGATCATGTATTCGGCCGGTGCCGACATGTTTGCCGTGGCGACGGTCAGCGAGGGTATTGAGTTGCGCCAGGGCGGAATCACCAAGCCCATCCTGATTCTAAGCGAGCCTCCCATCGAGGCTATTCCTTCATTGCTCGAGTTCGATATCATGCCCTCGGTCTATACGTCCGATTTTGCTCTTGCGTATGGTGAATGTGCCGTCGCGGCGGGCAAGGTGGGCAAGTATCATCTTGCCATCGAGACGGGTATGAACCGCATCGGCGTTCACTACACGCAGGTGCTCGACTTTGTCCGCGGTATTAATTTCCATCGCGGTATTCAGTGCGACGGCGTATTTACGCACTTTGCCACGGCCGACGAACCATCGGGTTGGGACTACAAGCTGCAGTGCCAGCGCTTTACCGAGGCCGTTCAGGCCATTAAGGATGCGGGTTTTGAGTGCGGTATCGTGCACTGTGCCAACACGCCGTCCTCGATGCTCGACCCCTCGATGCATTTTGATATGATTCGCGCTGGCGTTGGCTTGTATGGCATGCAGCCGTGCGAGCTGAGCGGCCGCGTGATGCAGCTTGATCCCGTTATGAGCGTTCATGCGCGCGTGACGCGCGTGGCGCATCCTGCGATGGGCGAGGGTGTAGGCTACGGTTTTACCTACCGCGTACCGCGCACACGCGTTCAGATCTGCACGCTGCCGATCGGATATGCCGACGGCCTTTCGCGCACGCTTTCCAATCGTATGGACGTGCTGTATCGCGGTGAGCGCGTGCGTCAGGTCGGAAATATCTGCATGGATCAGTTTATGGTTGCCATTCAGTCCAACCCGGCTCACGAGATTCCCGAGGCCGAACATGGCGACGAGATGATAATTATCGGTCGCGATGGCGATGCCGAGATTACCATGGATGAGATGGCGCGCCTGCGCGGCACGATCAACTACGAGGTCGCCTGCGGCTTTGGCATGCGTCTCGACAAGGTCTACGTGTAGGAGCCGCTATGGGCGTTATGCACATCCCCGGCCATAGCCATCAGGCGCCGCGCGAAGTTGCACTCGAGGAGATCGAGGCCGTCCTGGGTGATTGCCGCCTTTGCCAGCTTTACCAGTCGCGCCACAATATCGTGTTTGGGGTGGGAAACCCCCGCGCTCGCGTGATGTTTATTGGTGAAGCGCCGGGCCGTAACGAGGATTTACAGGGCGAGCCCTTTGTGGGGGCGGCGGGTGAAGACCTCAACGGCATTCTGTCCCTGGCGGGCCTTAAGCGTGAAGATGTCTATATCGCCAATGTGCTTAAATGTCGCCCGCCGGGAAACCGCAATCCGCGTCCCGAGGAAGCGCTTGCTTGCTCACCGTTTTTGCGCGAGCAGATTCGAAGTATCTGGCCCGATATCATCGTGACGCTCGGCAATCCCGCAACGCACTTTGTGCTCAAGACCGAGATTGGCATTACCAAGCTGCGCGGCAGGTTCCATCAGATGGGGCACTTTGTGGTGATGCCGACGTTTCATCCCGCGGCGGCGCTGCGCAATCCGGCGTGGCAGGAGTTGCTGGAGGAAGACTTTAAGATGCTGGGCGACTATCTGGTGCGACACCCCGCGCCAGAGGGCGCCTCGGAATAATAAGGAGCGTATATGTCCCTGGAGCGCCTGGGGCTAGGTACCTACAAAACGGCTCGTACTGCCGATACGGAGCATTTTGGCGAGTTGGTCGCACCGTGTCTAGAAAATGGCGATGTGCTGATACTGACCGGCGGCTTGGGCGTGGGAAAGACCCACTTTACCAAGGGCGTTTCGCGCGGCTTGGGCGACGGGCATATGGTCACGAGTCCTACGTTCGCGCTCATGGCCGTTCACGACCAGGGGCGTATCCCGCTGTTCCATTTTGATCTGTACCGCTTGGAGCATGCCTACGAGCTCGAGGATACGGGCATTTTTGACGTGCTCGGCTATGAGGGCGCTTGCCTGTTGGAATGGGGCGAGCAGTTTCAGGACGAGCTGACGGATGAGTATCTCTCGGTGACGCTTAGGCGCGATGAGGACGATAGCGACGTGCGAACGATCGCGCTCGAGGCGCACGGCGAGCGCGCGACGGAGCTTTTCGATTTGATTGATAAGGCTGTACAAGATGAGCTTGCATAACGACAACGCGCTGGTAGTGGCGCTCGATACTTCGACCGACATGCTTGCCTGCGCGGCAAGCTGGATTGATGAGCAGACGGGCGAGGCGAAGCTGGTGAGCGGGGACCATCTGTGTCGTCGCCATGCCAACGTGGAACTTGTGAATACCGTCGATGGCGTGTTGGCGCAGGCCGGGCTGAATCGCGGCGATGTCGGCTGTTATGTGGTTGGACGCGGCCCGGGTTCGTTTACGGGCGTTCGCATTGGCATCTCGACCGCCAAGGGTCTGGCGCGCGGTGCCAACGTGCCGTTGCTGGGCGTGTCGACACTTGACGCTTGCGCCTGGACGGCGTGGAAGGCCGGCGTGCGCGGCAAGCTTGGTGTTCTTGCCGACGCCATGCGTGGCGAGGTGTATCCGGCCCTGTACGTGCTGGGGGACGAAGGCCCCGAGCGTCTGTTTGAGCGCGAACACGTGGTCAAAGCCGCCGTGGCGCTTGATGAGTGGCGCCAGGCCGCGGACTGGAGCCAGGTTAAGCTGACTGGTGACGGTCTCGTACGTTATGGCAAGCTGCTGAGTGAGGACGAGACTGCGCGCTGCGTGGAGCGAGACCTGTGGTGGCCCTCGGGCGAGGGCCTTCTGATGGCGCACGCCGCGGGCGACGGTAATCCGGCTCGCGTTTTGCCGATCTACACGCGTCTTTCGGATGCCGAGGAAAATGAGCGTAAGCGCCTTGGGCTTGCCGAGAGCGCCCAGAGCGAGATTACGGGTGTTGCCGACGAGCTCGCCGGCCGCCATCTGCAGTTCCGTCCCATGGGCGCGGCGGATGCCGAGGGCGCGAGCGCATTGGAGGCCGCCTGCTTTGAAGGCGCCGGACACGAGGCGTGGACGCCGGGCATGTTCCTGTCCGAGCTGGGCGAGGGCGTTGCCGCGCCGCGTAGCTGGTGGGTGGCGCACGACGACGGTCAGCTGCTGGGACTTGCCGGCGGCATGGTCGTCGACGGTGACGTTCAGATTATGGACGTCGCGGTTGATCCTGCTCATCGTCGCGAGGGCATTGCCCGCAAGCTGCTGTCGCACGTGAGCTATGACGCCCAGATGCTCGGCTGCACCACTGCTTCGCTTGAGGTTGAGGACGGCAACGAGGGTGCGATTGCGCTCTATAGCGCCTTGGGCTTTACCGAGGCGGGTCGTCGCCGTGGCTACTACGGCGTCGGCAAGGATGCCATCGTCATGACGGCGTCGCTGCCCCTGGTGCTTCCTCTCGACAATGCCTCGCCCGAGCCAACGGCTGCCGAGCAGCGCGTCTGGCCGCTGCCTGAGCCCGAGCGCACCGCCGAGGAGCGTGCCGAAATCGAGCGCCGTCGCCTAGTTCTTGCCATCGAGAGCTCTTGCGACGAGACGGCTGTGGCGATTATCGATGCGGACGGCAATATGCTGGCCAACCAGGTGTCGACGCAGATTGATTTTCATGCTCGCTTTGGCGGCGTGGTGCCCGAGATCGCCTCGCGCAAGCATGTCGAGGTGATTGTGAGTGTCGTAGATGCGGCGCTTGAAGATGCCGCGGTATCGCTTGGCCTTGAGGGTGGAGCGATTGCGCCAAGTGAGCTTGCCGCCGTGGGTGTGACGCAAGGCCCAGGCCTGGTGGGTGCCCTGGTGGTGGGCGTCGCCTTTGCCAAGGGCTTTGCGTATGCTGCCGGTAAACCGCTCGTGTGCGTCAATCATCTGGAGGGTCACCTGTTCGCCAACCTGCTGGCGCAGCCCGACCTTAAGCCGCCGTTTATCTTTACGCTTGTCTCGGGTGGGCACACCATGCTCGTGCACGTAAAGGCATGGGGCGACTACGAGGTGCTTGGCGAGACGCTGGACGACGCCGTGGGCGAAGCCTTCGACAAGGTTGCCAAGGCGCTGGGTCTGGGCTATCCCGGTGGCCCCATCATCTCCAAGCTCGCCGAGACGGGCAATCCCCGCGCGATCGATTTTCCCCGCGCGCTTAACAGCAGGGGAGACTATCGATTCTCGCTTTCGGGCCTCAAAACCGCTGTGACGTTATACATCGAGCAGGAGACCAAAGCCGGCCGAACGATCCACCTGCCCGACCTGGCGGCTTCGTTTGAGGCGGCGGTCTTTGACGTGCAGTACAAGAAGGCCAAGAACGCCCTGCACGCCACCGGGTGCAAGGAGTATTGCATCGGCGGCGGCGTCTCGGCCAACCCGCATCTGCGCGAGATGATGATTAAGAAACTCGGGCGTCAGGGGATTCGCGTAACGGTGCCGCCTCTCTCGGCCTGTACTGACAACGCCGCCATGATTGCGGAGGTCGCTCGCCGCAAATTCGACCGAGGTGAAATCTCGCCGTTCGACGTCGACGCCGATCCAAACATGACGCTGTAGTCGTATGGGTGCGGTCTCCGACGCTGCCCGGTCGCCAGCGGCCGCATATGAACTTTCCTGCTCTACAGTCCTGCTCACGACGGAGGCCACATTAAGTGGCCTCCTGTTCGTGCGGAACTCGCGATAAAGTTCATATGCGGCCGCTGGCGCCCGGGCAGCGTCGGGAACCTTTCTGTATCGATGCAGCTACTGAGCTGGATCGGCGTCGACAACGTCCGGCAAGGTTAACAGGTCAGCGTCAAATTTCCGGCGTGCTTTAGCTGAGAGAAACCTACCTGATAATCGACTCAATATCTCGGCTTTTATATAGCAGTCGGCGGACTTCCATGACGTCGTCGATGACGACATAAAAAACCATGTAGTTGCCAACGTAGAAGCGGTAATACGGGTGCGACCGTCTTCTTGTCGAAGGGTATGTTGGTGACATGGTTGGATTCTTGAGATGCTCGAGTATGCCTGCTTCAACATTGTCGACAAGCCTATTTGCTGCAGCGGGGTTATTGAGATCAAAGGCGATATATGACGCTGCTTGGCTGAGGTCCTCCCAAAATAGGGGAAGATAGCGGAGCTTATAGTGCCTGTTCATCGAGACCGCCGTCGAGCATTTTTCTGACAGAGCCAAAGACATCGTCGTGTGTATAGCGAAGTTGCATGCTGGCAGCCTGACGATCAGCGGCATCAAGTGCGCTCTCGATTGTATTGCACAGTGACTTGTACTGCTCAAAGCTCATGACGACCATAGAGCCCCGCCCGTTTTTAGTTAGAAAAACCGGACCCTCCTGTTCGACTTCGCGTTCAACATCCGGGTAGTGATTTCTAAGATCTGAGACCGGCCTAATATTCACAGCTACCTCCTGAGCTATCAGGATATTATCGTAATTATGATAACAGAGTTGAGATTTGGGATGGGAACTCCTCGGGGGCGGGGCGGGCGCCTGCCGCCATATATGAACTGTATCGCGAGTTCCGCACGAACAGGAGGCTACTTAATGTGGCCTCCGTCGTGAGCAGGACTGTCCGAGCAGGAAAGTTCATATATGGCGGCAGGCGCCCGTCTCCGCCTTCACCGCGTTCTCGCATCAGTTCAGCTCGATCTGCGGTGCTGGCCCTGTTACGGGTACGATCGTCGCCATGGCCTTCGGCTGGCTGCCCGTCGTGCTCTGGGTCCTCGTCGGCGGCATCTTCTTTGGCGCCGTTCACGACTTTGGCGCCCTGTACGCTTCGATGAAGAACAACGGCAAGTCCTTGGCTCAGCTCATCGAGAAGTACATCGGCAAGACCGGCCGTCGCCTGTTCCTGCTGTTCTGCTGGCTGTTCTGCATCATCGTCATCGCCGCTTTTACCGACATGGTCTGCAAGACGTTCATGTTCACCCCGGTCGTTGAAGCCTCTGGCGCTGCCACCGGTGCCATCGACTTCACCAAGTCCTATGCCGCTGGCTGCGCTGGCACCATCTCCATCCTGTTCACCTTCGTCGCCATGGCCTTTGGTTGGGCTCAGAAGAAGTTCAACCTCACCGGCGCTGCCGAGTTCGTCACCGGCGTGGTGCTCATGGTCCTCATGTTCGCCGTCGGTATGCAGTTCCCGGTTTACCTGGACAAGTTCCAGTGGTTCGCCGTCGTCATGGTCTACCTGGTCTTTGCCGGTGCCATGCCCATCCAGATGCTCAAGACCCCTCGCGACTACCTCACTTCCATCATGATGATCGTCATGATTGTCTGTGCTGTCCTCGGCATCGTCGTCCTGGGCGTTAACGGCCAGGCCACCATCACCGCTCCGGTTTTCACCGGCTTTAGCAATGCCTCGGGCATGATGTTCCCGGTCCTGTTTGTCTCCGTTGCCTGCGGCGCTCTCTCCGGTTTCCACAGCCTCGTTTCTTCGGGTACCTCTTCCAAGCAGGTCGAGAAGGAGCAGGACGCCGTCACGGTCGGTTATGGCGCCATGATCGTCGAGTCCTTCGTCGGCATCCTCGCCATCATCGTCGCCGGCATCATGTTCTCCGACATGAACACTGCCGGTACCGGCGCCCTCAACGCCGGCGTCGCTTCCACCCCGTTCCAGATCTTCGCTGCTGGCATTTCTCGCGGTATGCAGGCCTTCGGCGTTGACGGCACGCTCGCTACCGTCTTTATGACCATGAACGTCTCCGCTCTGGCCCTGACTTCGCTCGACGCCGTCGCCCGCATCGCCCGCACCTCGTTCTCCGAGTTCTTTGCCCAGACCAACGACGCCCTGGCCATCGAGTCCAAGGCCGGTTACATGAAGGTCCTCGGCAACCCCTGGTTCGCCACGGTTGTCACCCTCCTCCCCGGCCTCGCCCTCGCCTTTGACGGCTATGCCAACATCTGGCCGCTTTTTGGTGCTTCCAACCAGCTGCTCGGCGGCATGACCATGATCACCCTTGCCGTGTTCTGCAAGTGCACCGGTCGCAAGGGCTGGATGCTCTACGTGCCCGTCGCCTTCCTGCTCTGCTGCACCTTTACCTCGCTGGTCCAGAGCGCCATGGGCTGCATGACCGCCGTCCAGGCCTACGGCTTCTTCGGTACCATCCCGGCTACCGCCACTACGGCCGCAGTCTCCGTCGCCGCCACCAAGGGCCTGCAGCTCGTCTTTGCCGTCCTGCTGATGGTCCTGGGCCTCATCGTTGCCGTCAACTGCCTCAAGGAGCTCTTCGGCAAGGAGGCCGGTTCCATGCCCGACGAGGAGCCCGAGTGGTCCGAGATGGGCAAGGCCGAGTATGGTCGCGCTGCTGCTGCCGAGGCTCCCGCAGGCGCCGAGGCCGCCAAGGCCTAATCGACCTAAGGGATTGAACGTCACATCTATATGACTCGGAAAGGCCGGGTCCGCAACTGCGCGGGCTCGGCCTTTTTCTATGCAAAAGCTAGTGTGCCCGGGTGTTCTCGCAGATATTTTGCGTGGATAGGGGCGTGCGTTGTACCATGTAGACATATATGTGTGCATATGAAAGGGGCCCCGTGGCCAAGACGGTATATTCCGATAACCAAAACAACGTCGATGCCCTGGCTGAGCGTCTGAGCAGCCAGACGTCGCTTTCTGCCGAGCGTGCCAAGCTGGTTGCCTACGACCTGCTCTGCCGCAAGGCGCTCAAGATCAAGTCGAGCGCGCTGGCACAGATTTTCCGTTCCGTCGATAAGGAATGTGACACCAAGGCGATGCGCGATGAACTTATCGCGGCAAAGATCGTTACCAAGATCGAGGGCAGCGGCGTTAACGGGCGCCCAGCGTTCTATACCATTAATGCCGAGATTCGCGATGTCCAGGAGCAGCCTGCCGAGGCTGCCGAAGAGGCCGTCGAGGACGTTGTCGAGGCGCCTGTTGCGGTGGAAACGGCTCCGCGCGAGAACGTCGACACCGATGAGCTGCTTGACGAGAGCGTCGTTCGCGCCTTTACGGCCAAGGCGGGCCGCGGCGGTTTTGGCGGGGGCGGCAAGCGCGATGCGCAGCGCCGTGCCCAGCAGGAGCGCTTCCGTCGCGCTGTGGCTCAAAAGGATGCGACGGATGTCGAGCCCGTCAAGGATGAGGCTGTTGCCGAGCCACAGTGCCCCGCTGAGGTCCAGGAGCCCAAGCGTCGCCGCGGTGCTCACTTTAAGGCCGAGCAGGGAGGTGTTGTGTGCGACGTTCAGGAGTCCGTCGAGGCTGCTGATGCACCCGAGGAGCCCGTCAAGAAGGCTCCGGGTTCATGCCGTCCCGGACGCGGCTTTATGGGTCGTGCGTATCCCGCAAGGCGTCAAGAAAAGACCGACCAGGCTCCCGCTGCACCAGCGGAGAAGGCTGAGAAGGCTGCCGAGCCGATGGTCCGTGAGCAGAAGCCTGTTGAGCCGCGGCCTACGGGCGATGTCGAGCCCCGAGGCCAGCAGTCTGCGGGCGAGAAAGCGGAGGAGAGCGCTTCGAGCAAGCCTCGCCGTCGTCGTCACCGTGGCGGCCGTGGCTCAAATACCGAATCCGTGGCCGAGCAGGCAGCGGGGCAAAACAAGGATGCGAAGGCTGAGATCCCGGCGGAGCAGCCCAAGCGCCAGCCAGTAAAGGGGGGCAAGCCTGAGCGTTCGCAAAAGGGCTCGTCCGCGCCAAAGCAAGAGCGCAATACTCGGACAGATTCCAAGTGCAAATCCCAGACGCAGCCCAAACCGACTGCAAACGATGCGACCGCCCAGCAGCCTGAGTCGACCGCTCATGGCGAGGTTTCGGCGTTTGCTCTGGCCCGTGTCCTGGGCAGGCAGCTGCTCAAGGTCGTTCCCACACCTGCTGCACTCTCCAAGATTAAGGAGCAACAGACTCAAATCGTTAAGGTTGAGGGCAAGGACGGCAAAAAGGTTTCGCAGCGCACTCAGCACAACGAGATGTCCAACCGCAAGATTTCCGAGGAGATTGCGATCATCCAGGCTTGGATTGAGCAGAATCGCAGTGCCGACACGCCGGTCGCTTCGCGTCGCCAGCGCGCCTACCAGATTTTTAACGATGAGAAGGCCTTTGACGGTAAACACGGCGAGCGCTTGATTCGGCGTATGACCGAAAAGGGCATCAGCATGCAGGCGATTAAGGTCGCCCCCAACCGCCCCGTGCACTTTACGGGCTTCTTTACGCTGGGCGCCGACAAGCCGTTCATTATGGTCGAGAACCTGGACACCTATGACGAGATCGTCAAGCTCCTGCGCGGCCGCAAGCACGCTAAGCTTTTTGGCACCAAGGTGGGTGGCGTGATCTTTGGCGGTGGCTGCAAGGCGAGCGTCTCGCACGCACTGGATGATTATCTGGCCGAGATCGGCTATCGCTATAACTATGTCTACTACGTGGGCGATATCGACCGAGAGGGTGCGCGCATCGTCGAGCAGGCCCGCAATGCCAATGTGGTTGAGATTCGCTTGCATGCCGGCATGTATCGTGCCATGCTCGCCGAGCACAAGCGTCGCGTGAAAGCTGGCGGCGAGTGCGAGCCTGCGGCTGCCAATCAGGGTGTGCCGCAGAATTTGGCGGCGACGATCAAGGATCTGCCTATGGTCACGCGCGTGCAGTTCCGCAATGTGCTGCGCGAGGGAGGTCGCATTCCGCAGGAGATTCTGATGACCGCCGACTATCGGGATGGCGACTCGGGAAGCTTCGACCGCATGCTGAACAATTAGGGACGCGTGGCCCCGGCGGGCCGGGCATTAAGTTTGCTGCTCTACAGTCCTGCGCAAGACGAAGGCCACGTTAAGTGGCCTTCTTTGCGTGCGGAACTCGCGACAAACTTAATGCCCGGCCCGCCGGGGCCACGCGCCATTTTGTAGATGGCGGCTCGCTTTTCGGAACGGGGCTGATATTTCTTGATGTAAGGCGCTCTTGGTCCTTTCGGGCTTGGGGCGTCTGTCTTTTGAGGGTGGATGAGCCGGTACTTGGTGGCGTTCCTTTAGTGCCGGCACTTTGGGAACGTCCCCAAGTGCCGGTTGAGATACGGAGAGCCCGTTGTTGATATGGGACGGAGGGATTCCGCGTCCGCCTGCCGGCGGCCGCGCCCCGCTGCGTCGCTCCGCTCCTTGCGTGCTGCGCTGGAAAACGCTTCGCGTTTCCTCAGCTCCGCACCCTTGCGGGTTCGAATCCCTCCGCATGCCCA
>NZ_JBQKHK010000024.1:0-14040 GCF_052118305.1 Collinsella sp. LCP21S3_D3 | reverse complement strand
CCACCCATCGGGCGCACCATCTCCGACGCCGACGACCACCGGCCACGAGACTCCGAGCGCAGAACACCCACCACCACCGCACCGAGCGGTGCCATCGGATCGGACAGCCACGCACGGGAGTGTCCGGGAGACACCACAGCCTGCACCGACTCGCCACCCGTACCGACCACCTGCCCCGACGACGACACGGCCTCAACCAGATACGTCACAGGCGCACCGACCGGTATGTCCCAGTCCACGACACGCGCCGACGACCCGAGCGGCACATGCTGCCCACGCACCGGCACCCGCACACCATCCACCACCCGCCACACACGCAGCGACACCACCCCAGCCGGAACCTCCGTCACAAGCATGTCCACCCACGGCGGCGACTGCATCACCAGCGGAGCCAGTATCATCAGCGTCTCCTCACCGTCGATGCCGACCGACGGCCAGCCATCTCGATCCGCGCATCCACCAGACGCTCCACACCCGAGGTCGGGTCCACCATCACAATCCGGACACCAGCCAGGCCATCCGCCACAGCAGCCGAGATACCGGACGTGTCTACGCTATGCCTGAGTGTCGGGGCCGAGAGTGTTGGACGGTAGGCGGTGACGCTGCCCCCGTCGCGGAAGCGCGGGACAGCGCCGTGAGCATTGATGTAGTCGAGGACGCCGCGCCCGAGTCGTGCGGCAGACGCCGCCCTGATCACATACTCGCCCGTCGATGCCATGATCGGGATCGAGTCAGAGGTGGCTGTTCCGGGGCCGTAGATGGGACCACCCATCGCACGCCCCGTCGCGACGAGTCCGCTAGAGGTCCGCATCTCCGGGATGTTGTTCGTCATGGTGTAGCGCACCTTGATTTGCGCAGCCCGGTCACGAGCAAGCTGCTGGAATGCGGACTCCACCTCAGCCGCCGACTTGCCGTGCAGGGTTGCGAGGAATCGTGTGCGCTCCTCCTCCGGGATCGACGCCAAAAGACCCTTCCACCTGTCCGCGATCTGCGTGGCCTGCGGCGCTCCCGTCGCGGCTATCTGCGTCCTCACGTCGTCCGGGATCGCAAAGTAGGCGGCGGCCAGCTTGTCCGCCTCGTCCTTCGATTTACCCATCGCGACTGCGCCGCGCACCCACTCGTCTCGGGCGCGTTTCGTGGCCGCAGTGATCTGGTCGGCGCTAGCTCCCTGGTCGTAGAGGGTGCCGATGTAGCTGATCGACGCCTGCGCAAGATCGTTGAGCGCCTCCTGGTTAGCCCGCCCCGCCTCGGTAGCGAGATCGAGGCCCTTTTCGCCCTTCTTTACCTGTTCGGCCAAGCTCGCAATCGACTTTTCGACCGCGATCTGCGACCCGGACATTTTCAGCAGCTCATTCCCGTACGCTTGTGTCGCCTCCAGCAGCTCCTTCTGCGCCTCTGCCGATCGTTGGGCGGCGTCCGCCTGCTTCTGTAGCGCCTTCTCGTTGTCCTTGGCGGCGTCGGTCGACCCCTCGGTCGCCTCCGCCATCTGCGCCGCCTTCGCGGCTGCATCCCCGACGAGCTGCGACTCCTCCGCGAGGCGGGAGGTCACCTCATCCGAGAGCGAAACCCGGTCGGAAAGCGTCGACTTCAGTCTGTCATTCTCGCGGACGAGGCCCGCCAACTTGATCTGCACATCCTCGGTCGCCACACCCTTGGCTCGCATCGACTCGATAGCAGCATCGTTGGCGCGGACCTGACCCTCCAGCGCCGACTTGCTCGCATCGAGCTGGCTCCTCACGCGAGCCATCGCGTCGGCATTCCCGAGCGCCGCGTCAGTCAGGTCAGCGAGACCGACCTGAGCCTTCTGAGCGAGGTCGAACAAACCCGAATCCTGTAGGTGCTGCGCAGCCAACGCCCTCGACGCCTCACCGATCACCGTGCCCTGCTGACGGATCGCGTCTGTGTACTCGCGGGCCCGCTGGGTCGCCTCCGCCTGCCGACCCATCCACGCGCCGAGCAGCAGCCCAGCAGCAGTCAGAGCCAGCCCGATCGCGCCCATCGCCAGCGTGGCCGTCCGCACCGAGATGCCCAGACCCGCGAGCGCGATCTTGAAATCGTGGAGGGCCTTCACGGCCTTGAGGACGCCGCCAGCGGCCAGCAGCCCAGCGGTCGTCAGCAGGCCGATACCGACGACCCCGGTCTTGGCCGCGCTCGGGAGACTGCCAAACGCCTCCGCGAGTGCCGACAGGCCACGCAGCACCGAATCCACCACGGGCAGCAGCGTCTGACCCAGCGTGATCGCCTCATCACGGATCGAGTTGATGGCGATCTGCGCCTGGGCTGCGCGGGTCTCGTAGCGCTTCGCTGCCTCCAGTGACAGCGCATTGTTCTGCTCCCACGCCTCCGCACCCAGCTTCAGCGCGTCCCGCAGCAGGTCCTGCTCGGTGCCAGCCGCTCGGGTAGCGCCAGCGAGACGCCCAATCACGTCGAGCTGCCGCTCACCATCGACGCCGAGGTCCTTCAGCACCGCATTGACATCCTCACCGGATGCCCGCATCCGGCCGAGACCCTCGACGAAATCGGCGGTCGCACCAGCGGCGTCACGTCCCCACTTCTCGCGGAACTCATCGGCGGTCTGCCCGCTGATGCGGGCCAGTGTCGCCAAACCGTTGCCACCGGCACGGACGTGCGCGTCGATGAGCCGCCATGTCTTGGACATCGCCGTGCCGCCGGCCTCCGCCTCGACACCGACCGACGCCATCGCCGCAGCGGTCGCCAGCACGTCAGCCTCAGTCATGCCCATCTGTGACCCGGCAGCAGCGAGACGCTGCGACAGGGACACGATGTCACGCTCTGTCGTCGCGCCATTATTGCCGAGCGCCACCACAGCCGACCCGAGACGCCGCACATCCGCCTGAGAGGTGCCCATGACGTTCATAAACTGCGCCAGTGACGTGGCTGCCTCGTCCGCGCTCAGGTTCGTTGTCTCGCCCAGATCGATCATGGTGCGCGTGAAACCGACGATGGCCTCGGACTTCACGCCGAGCTGACCGGCAGCCTCAGCGACAGCGGCGATCTCTCGATGCGACGACGGCAGTTCTTTCGCCATCGACCGCAGCCCAGCCTCAATCGCAGCCATCTGCTGCGGTGTGCCATCCACGGTTTTGGTGACGCCCGCCCAAGCCGACTCCCAGTCGATCGCGGACTTCGCCAGCCCACCCAGCGCGAGCGCACCAACCGCACCCACCTTGAGAAGGGTGCCGCCCAGTCTCCCGAGCTGGTCAGAGTGTTTGTCCATCCAGCGGGTCGCGGTCGTCCCGGCCTTCTGGGCGGTGCGGGAGTACTCGACAGCGGCCTGGCCGACCTGTCGGAAGCCTGTGATGACGCCCTGCACGCCGTCGATCGTCAGTCGAGCCATGACGGTACGAGACACGCCACATCACCACCTCTGCAGTGTCAGTCCTCGGTTGGGATCGGCAGCCGCTCCAGACGGATACGGCGGGCCTGCGGCAGCGGATCAGCGGAAGTGCCCTCCAGCTCCCGGTCTTCGCTGCTCACCCGCTGTTGCCAGCGGGCCATTGCGACACAGCCTCGGCACCAGCCGACGTGGATGCGGTGGTAGTACCCATCACCGTCGTCCTCGAGCGGTGACTTGTCGGTCAGGGTCTCTGTCAGATCAGAACCGCAGCCGTGACAGGTGTGGGCCTCGATCTCGTCGAGAGCCAGCGCCATATTGCGCTCAGTCTCGTCCCACGCCGGGTCGGTTGTGATGGTGTAGCTGCCGTCGCCAGTGGGTGTGATGGTGCGGTTCGGCTCCCACCCGAGCATCGCCCGGACAGTCAACCCACGCGCTTTCGCGGCCCGCACCAGCGCCAGCATGTCAGGATCGGCCTTGAGGGCGCCGATCAAAAATTTACGGTGTTGCTGCCCCGCCGGTTATTGGCGTACACGAGTGCCCGGATCGGGTCCAACTCGCCAAACGTCGGCTGCGCCGCATCCAAGAACTCGGTCCACGTCTGGCCGGTGTCCTCACCGTCCAGCTCGACCCGCAAGAAGCAGCGGGCAGTGACCTCGGAGTGGAACTTCTGCGCCGAGGCCGCATCCGTATCGACCTCCGCCCCGCCAGACCGGATCAGAATGTGCTCATACTCGTCGGCATTGAGGCGGCGGAACACGAGGTCAACCTGACAGTCCCGCGCCTCCTCGATCGCCGTCTCCAGATCGGCCTTGATGTGCCCCAGCTCGGCAGTCAGGGTTTCACGCTCGTCGGGATCGCTGGCGCGACGATCCTCAGACTCACCCTCGCCAGCATCCCCCAGCGCTTGGAGCAGATCCTCGATCGCAGCGGCACGTCGCCCCATGCCCTCGATGCGGTCCGCCAGTTCCTCATCGAGCATGAAGGGGATGCGCTGCAGCCCGGCGGTGGACCGCTGCTGCTGGCGGCGTTCCAGCGCCTCCCGAAGTTTCTGGTTCGCAGTACTCATGGTGTGGTCTCCCTGTCTGGCCGCAGCCCCCGCCATGACAGGGCGTGGCGGGGGCTGCGGCGGGCTATGCGGCGGTAGGTCAGGCGAAGGTCACGCCGGAGCGGAGCAGTGTCCACGAGGTCTGTACCTTGCGGACATATTTGCCGGACTGAAGTGGGGACGTGTGCTCGGCGCCGTTCTGCACCATGTACTCATCCCACCTGTCGGACGCCTTCAGCTCGGTGCCATGCTTAACCCCCATCCGCAGATACACGTACTGGGTCTGGTTCGCCTTGATTTTCGACTTCGCCAGGTTTCCCTGCTCGGTGCCGTCTCCCTGGGGAGCCACGAGGTGGACCCACTCCTTCCGGTCGTACACGGTCGCGCCGAAGCTCTCAACCTTGCTCGCGTGACAGGCCCGCGTGTCGTCCTCACGCTCCTGCGAGAAGCCGATCTCGACCTCCCCGGAGGGCAGGTAGCAGGACACGTCGAACATCGCCTTGAGGTCAGCCAGCGAGGCAGCTTTCGTGTCATTCACGAGCCATGTGTTGTTGCCCGGCGAGGAGATGCCTGCCGGGTAGATGTCCTCAGTCGCCATTATTTTCTCCCTCGTCGTTTGGGGTGGACTCCGGCGTCTCCGGGGCCACAGTCAGGGTTGCGTGCAGTTTCGGCGGCAGCGCCTCGCCGTAGATGTCGGACGCACGTCCGGGATGGATGGATTCAGTCTCCTGGTCATAGACGCGGGTGGACCACACGGGCGATGTCGGGTCGCCCTTGCGTCTCACCCGGTACCAGCCCGCAGCGTCAGGAGTCGGCATGATGGGTCCTCTCAGTCGTCGATGTCGTAGGTCAGCGTGAAGCTGAACCGAGGCTCGGTGGGGATAGACGTGTCCTTGATGAGCGGCCCAGCGTCCGACTCCAGCGCCGCGCCCCACCTCAGGGAAGGGAACGGGCGCCAATCCACGAACCGACCCCGGCACGCATCCAGCGCGAGCGATGCCTGTTGTGGGGTCGAGCCGCAGCAACGAACCGAGAACCGGCCCTGCCGTGACGACACCCGCCCGTCGGCGCGGGTCACGCGGTCGTAGCCGGGATCAGGGTCGATCACCAAATAGGGGACGCGTCGAGATGACGCGTCAGGGGGAGTCTCACCGAACACGAGCACACGCGGCTCCAAATACCTCGCGTGCGCCAGCGCCAGATCGTGGAGGTTCAGCACGGACAGCAGCGGGTGACTCACCGGTAGCTCCGTGACACGACCTGGTCGAGATCGTCAGCGATCAGGTCCACTTCGCCATCCACCGAGGCTCTAACGAACGGTGACGCGGGCATGCGAGCCGTGCCGTACTCCTGATAGACGGGGTACATCTTCGCCATACGCGGGCCGATCTCGGCGGTGCGGGTCCATCGGGTGCCGCGAATGCGGTATCCGATCGCCTTCACCAAGGCACCAGTGTCGCGGGGCGCAGTTTGCTTCTGCCTCTTCCGCACCCGAACCGCGGCACGCCGCAGCACAGCAATCGTTTCCTTGTCGATGCGACCCGAGGCGTCCGTGCATGCCTGTTGTAGTTCACGCGCACCGCTCACAGTGATACTCATGCCGCCCCCTCTGGTCGATAGCCGACGATGCGGCGCACCTCGCCGTCGGAGTCCAGCAGTTCGCCGGACAGGACGAACCGTGCACCGATCAGCGCAGGGGCTCGGGAGCCCGTGACCCGCAGCACCATGTCAGGCGCATAGACGGCGTCGAGCGGCAGAGTGATCACAGCCCGATTCAGCGGAGCATCCTCACCAGCAGCCTCGACCGTGGCGGGGGCCGGGCTGGACACGTGCACGGCGCCAGACCAGCGGACAGCACCCTCGACGCCGAGGCGTCCCGTCGCCACGTCCAGCACGTCAGACGGCGCATCAGTGATGACCGCATCATCCGGCAGCGCCGGGGTCGCGACCACACAGTTCACGAGCGCCGGTTCATCCGGCCACGGCGGCATCTGAGTACCCAGCACACGGACCTCACGCCCCCGCACCACGAGCCGGGTGGGAGGGTCGATACGGCGCGCCGGATAGACAGCCAGCATGACGCGCTGACCCGTCTCGCCAGGACGACCGGCCTGCTCGCTGACCGCACGCTCGGACACGGCCGCATGGAACGTGTCGCCGCCCACCAGCCGGACGAGCTCGCACTCTCCGATCCAGTTCACGGCCACAGATTCCGATAGGCCCCATCGGGGGGCGGGAACGAACCGACGGGACCGACGCCACGACCACTGCCGGGACACATGGCCGCGAGGGTTCGCGTGTCATCGGGAGAGAACACCGACCCGAGCTCGGCGTCGGAGAAGTAGGTGCGCGACCACTCACCCGACTGACGCGACTTGATGCGCCGGTCTGACCCGGCGAGGCTCGCGGCGGCACCTCGCAGGATCGCGAGGGCCAATACTTGAGCCTCACCGGTCAGGGAGGTGATGCATGGGGCGATGGTCTGGGCGTATGCCAGTACGCGACGAGCGACTGTCAGGTCATCGTGAATGTGCGCCAAATCCATCGCCCCACGCCCCCCTACTTCCGGCCTCGGGTGGTCGACCCGTCGGGAGCCTCACCCTCACCCTCGGTGTTGCCGTCCGGCTCGGGAACGGCCTCGATGAGACCGATGCCGAGCAGGTGCTCGATGTGCTCAGTGTCCGACCCGTCGGGCAGCACACAGCCGTGCGACATGTGCATGTATGCGCCGCCAACCAGCACGACAGCCTTGGGTCCGCTCACTCGGTACGCCATGGTCAGACCCCCGTGCCCGTGATGCGGATCGCGGCCCTCGGCTCGATCACGGCAGCGACACCGACACGACGGACACGCAGACGGTAGCCGTCACGGTCGGAGTCAGTCGGACGCCATACCTTCGTCTCGATCCCGAGAGTGCCGGGCACGGCCGTGTAGCCGGGAGACCCGAGCTTCTCGGTCGCGATACCACCCAGCAGACTCGGGTCGAGCACCATCGGGTCAGCGAAAGGCAGATGCTTGGAAGCCAGCCACGTCTTGCCGAGGAAGTCCCCAATCACCCCGCTCTCCACCGAGCGCGATATACCGTTCGCGGCCAGGTCGGCCTTGACGAACTTCGCCGCGACCTTCCCGTACTGGGCCGGGTTCAGCACCACGACAGAGCCGTCGATACCGAGGTCGTCATCATCGAGCACGGCGTCAGCAGCCAGTACGTCCTCAATGATCTGGTCAGCAGTCGTCCAGTTCGCGCCAGCCGCCTTGGTGCGGGAGACCGGCGATCCGATGACCGCGAGGTTCTTGCGATCCACGCGGCGGACCATGGAGTTGATGAGCTTGCGCAGCGCACGCTCCACAGGGTCCATGAGCAGCCGCTTGATCGCCTCATCGGTCACCTCAGAGTCCTGCCCGTCCTTCTCGGACGGGGCAGACGCCGGGGTGCCTTCAGTCGCGGGCGTCAGCGGATACTCGCCACCAGCGGCGATCTCCTCCGGCTCCCGATCTACGTACAGGCCATCGTCGATGAGGTAGCTGATCGCGCCACCCGACACGTCGTAGCGGCCTTGCAGCAGGAAGTCTGAAATGAATTTCTGCTGCGCCAACTCCTTGACCCGCCTCGCCACGAGCGTCGGGGTCTGCAAAAAATGATGCACATCGGCGGGTGCGAGGTCTTGCCCTGCGCCCGTCACATAGGGGTAGGTGTATGCCATGATGCGTCCTCTCAGTCCGCGATCTGAATGAGGGTGCCATCGGTGCCGCCGGTGATGGCGAGTCCGATGGGGTTGGTTTCATTGGCGGCCACGCATCCGTCAACAGCGGTCACGACATGCTGCCCAGCGGTCACGGCGCCCTTCGCCTTGACGAGTTGGACGTGTCCGCGCAGGTGCACGACGACCTTGGACTCGGCGGCGGCGCTGTGGCCTGCGACGCCGATGTACTTGGTGGACGCGCCGGACGTGGCGGCGACTCGACGGTCACCGGTCACCTCGACGCACTGTCCGCCCTTGACGGCTGCTGACGCCGTGAACGTGACGGTCTGGCCGGGCTTGAACTGGGGCAGGTAGTCGCTCATCGCGTCTCCTCCTTCGGGTAGTAGCGGGCGTACTCGGCGTCGGCAGCGGCCTCGACCGATCCGGCGTGCCCGATCTCAGACATCGGGATCGTGTTCGGGGCCAGCGAGGCGAGGATCGCGGAAGCGCCCTCCTCGTCGGCATTGAGTTGCGCCAGCCAGTGGTCGCGGCGGGCGGGCGGGATACGCCCCTCAGTGATGGCGGACGCCACCAGCGAGGTACGGCGCTCAGCGTCACGCTCGGCGCGCAGCGACCGGGCATCGGCAGCAGCAGACTGCAGATCGGCCAGTGTCGCAGCATCGACCGCTACGACACCCTCAGGCAGGGCAGCAGTCGGGGCAGGTTCGGCTCGCTCTTCGAGGGCCTCGTCGAGCGCCGCAAGCACGGCACCCTCGTCGGCGTCGGCATCGGTCATCCCGAGCCGCTCTCGGAGCCCAGCCATCAGAGAATCGGACATGGAGTCCTCCTTCGTGGTGGGTTCGCCCGGCTCAGGACTGGCCGGGAGTTCAGTGGATGCCGACACGCTCGGCAGGGGCGGGGTAGGCGCATCAGCGCGACCCTGATAGCGGAAGCTCGACAGATCGAACGGGGTTGCCGACGCAGCGGCCGCCGCATCCTCCGACCCGTCCCACGCATCAGCCAGGCCCGCCAGCACAGCCTCCTCCGCCGTGTACCACGTCTCGGCGCGCATGATGTCGCGCCACTGGGCACGGGTTCCACTAGCGCGCTTCGCGTACGCGTCGGCATAGGAGTCGCTGAGCTTGTCGAGCACCGTCGCGGTGTCGCGCAGCACCTGCGCATTTCCCCATGCGATCCCGGACGCGTCATGCACCATCATCTGGCTCGATGGACCCATTGTGATGTGGTCACCGGCCATGCAGATGAGTGACGCCGCCGACGCGGCCAGCCCATCCACGGTGACGAGGACGCGGGCACGGTGCCGACGCAGCGCATTCATGATCGCCACACCATCCCAGGCAGCGCCGCCCGGAGAGTTCACGTACAGGTTGATCTGATCGACATCGAGCGCCGCGATCTGCTCGGCAAAGTCCTTGGCGGACACACCACCCCATCTCCCGATGTCGCCGTAGATGCGGACATCAGCCACGGTCTCGGTACCACCATCAGCCCTCATCTCGATCGAGCAGTAGTGCTGAGTCGCCATCACGCCACCTCCCTCACCGGCAGGCCATGGCTGGCCCGCATGTAGTCCTCCAGCCCCTCATCGGGGGTCACGGCTCCGCAGTCAACCAGAGCCTTGATTGCGTCCGCCGTAGCCGGGCTCTTCGCCCCGATCTCATCGAAGACGAGCTGCGGTGCAGGCTCGTCCTCGCCCCAGTTGAGGTCCACCAGATCATCGATGACATGCTGCTGAGTCACGTCCGCGATGTGCATCGCAACCGCCTGCAGCGACCCGACGAAGAAGTCTGCGAACGTGGTGCCGAGCGCCCACGAGCCCGTTTGGGTCCCGAGGTTCAGGAAGTGTGCGAGGACGGCGCGGGCGATCTGCTCATCGTGGTACCGGATCGGCTTGTCAGCATCCGGGAGGTCGCCCTCGACGCCGAGCAGTTGCAGCTTCGCGCCGCTCGGGATCGACGCACCAGCCTGCTCACCAGACCTGAACGCCGTCGCCAGTGCCAAACCATTCTCACGCTCGGCAGCGATCCACGCATCACGCTCCAGCGCCGTCGCTCCATCCGGCACAGGCGCACCCGTATACACCGGAACGCCGAGACCGTTGCGGTCGACAGTCAACGCCTGGGAGCGCAGCAGTCGATCTTTGATGAGCCAGTTCTTGTAGCACGATCGCAGTAGGCTCTCGCCCGCCCAGTTAGCGCCCTCGCGCTCATTGACGTACACGACGAGCCGGTCGATGGGGACACGGACTCGGCGCGTCCCCATCGAGTGCTGCTCGACGGCGACCAGGCCACCATCGGCGGCGACCTCGAAACCGGCGATCGTCTCCGGTGGCCGCCACGCCAGCTTCCGCAGACGCACCAAACCCTGCGCAGACTCGTACACCTGCTCGAAAATGGAGTGCCCGTAGGGCAGCTCCAGCAGCGCCAACCGCAGATGCTCGCTCCACGAGAATGTGCCACGGGTCCGGCGCGGCCTAGCCTCAGGTTTGCGCCCCTTGATCGGGACGCCGAGGTTGGCCGAGACCGCCTGGAGCACCGGCTCACGTACACCTGCCGGGTCCAGTTCCCATGTGGTGCGCCGGATCGGCAGCGTGACTGCCTTCAAGACGCTCTTGACCTGCGACTCCTCTCGCCTCATCCGCCCATAGACGGCGACCGAGCGAGGCCATACCAGATCGGGGTTCGTCTCCTGGGGCGCCGAGGCCATCTGCGACCACGACAGCAGCGCATCACCGCTCTGATAGCCGATCTCAGCCACAAGACACCACCCCTCTCAAAAACTCATCGTCAGCAGGCTCACCTCACGCGACCCACCATCGGCACCGCCCACCACACCAACCTTCGGCGGCGGCGGGATCGGGTCGCGGATTTCCACGACCGGTTGATGATCGAGCAGCCACACGGCACCCACAGCAGCGATCAGCGGAGACGCATCACACGGCGACCCACGCCGATCGATCACATCCACTCCACCGAGACGACGCGTCGCAGCCATTGACGCTGGCGCATCGAGACCGGGCTGCGCATTGTGCGCCAGCCGACCCGATGTCACCAACGCGAAAAAGTCCGTGTACGAGTTGAGCATGTCCTGCCCACCCCACTCCACGACCGGGAGCGTGAAATCGTCGGAGGCTCGCAGGTCAGCCAGGACAGCCGACACGGGAGCGCCACGCTCCTGCCCAGTCACACACGTCAACCGGCGCTCCACCTCCGGCGACGACAGGTACCCCTCGACCCAGTGCGTCCCGACACGCGAGGCGCGATGCTCGATCTGCGGACGCCCGTCGGCGCGGTACCCAGCGATCACCACATGGGCTCGTGACTTGTCGTCAGTCACGTCGATCGCCGCCACCAGCGGGCCAGCCAGCGTGTCCTCGTCAGCCAGACGCGGCCCCGACGGGCCATCGACCGGCTCATTCGCGCACGCGTCCCACGTGCCGGGCGGGTAGGGCGACTCGATCGCCCCGTCCGGCCACTGACACAGCACCTCCGTGTTGTGCGTCGGGATCAGATCGCCGGCGAGGAATAGCGAGTCGGGAGCGTCTACCTTGATGCAGCAGACAGGCACTGACGGCACGGTCTCGATCCGCGCAATCGTGGCTGGCCGAACATCTCGACGGGAGCGAGACGCGCGAAGATTGGCCAGCTTCCTCGGGAGGGTCGCGGGCAGCATATCGTCAGGTCGCGTCGTGAATGACACGTCGAAACGCAGCTTGTGCCCCCTCTTGCCGTATTCGCCACCGTCGAGTTCAGAGGTCTTCCACCCCAGTGATCTGACCAGCGAGCGGGCGCCTCTGATGAGTCGCATGTCGGTGTTCGTGAAGGTGGACCTTCCCGTCTTCTTGTGGATGGTTCCGTCGGAATCCATAAGCCCTTGGAGGAGCTGCAAGCGCTGCTCACGGGAAGCGGTCAGGTAAATGTCTGGGATGTGCTTGTTCTTGAGCACACCAAGCGCACGGAGGGCGCCTGTGAAGCGCCCATACCCACCGACTTGGAATCCAATGCGGTAGCAGTTCTCCGAGTCCTTGGCCGAAGTGGTCACAGTGCCGCCGCATTCGACGATCCGGCGCTCGATGTGCGCCCGGTCCCTAGCCTCGACAAATACCATCGCGGCGTGCTTGCTGCCGTCTCCTAGCCACAAGCCGAGCAGGTAGGGATGGACCGGGAGATCGACCTCGGGACCGTCGAGCGGCTCCACCTTGGGGAGCGTGAAGTTCCGTACGTCGTAGCCCATGCTCGGGTTGTAGTACGTCACCCCGCGGTCAATCAGCTCAGAGGTGCGGAGCGTCTCGACTCGCCCCGGCCTACGTCGGTCAGACACGGTCCATAGGTGGCCCTCGTCGCAGACCACAGATCGCCCATCATTGAGCGTTACCCGGTAGCAGGTTCGTCCGGTGTGAACCGGCGACTTCCCGACCACGTTCACCCACTCGCCATTGACGCCCTTGACTTGATCGCCAACCGCGATGTCGCCCATGGGAACCCATCCGCGCCGCGTGAGGGTGGGGGTGGCGACGTCTAGGCAGCGGAACACCCACTCAGGATCGGTCTGGTAGGCGCCGAGGACGGTGCGCTCGTCGATCAGGTATCCCAGCGACGGATTCGCCTCACACCACCCAGCACGGTCACCCTTCGCACGACCGGGGGCAGCCGACCACTCCGCCAGGAAAACCGTGTCCGCAGACGCCTCGTCCGCGGCCGCATCATCAGCCGCCAGCGCGTACTTCTCGAGCGGTGTCAGCTCGCAGATGCCGTCCGGGTCACCGAGCGCTAAGTGTGCGATCCGCCGCAACTGTTTCAGCACCACCGACATCACGTCGCCCGCGTTCGACATCGCCAGGATCAGGGCATGAGGCCGCGCCATCGTCGATTTTGTGACCGCGCCCCACGCGAGCCAGTTCCTCTGCTCACGCAGCTCATCGAACAGGATCAGATCGCCAGAGAAGCCACGAGCCGCGGCCCTCGACGCCGCCTTCACCTTCCATCGACGGCGCCCGCGCAGCAGTAGCGCCCGTTTGCCGTTGATCGCCACCACCTTGGCAACCTGATCAGCCAACCACGGCCGCAGCGGCTGCTCCTCGCCGTCGTCATCCTCCTCGGTAGCAGTCACCAGCTCCGACGCGAGGTCGAGAATCTCCTCAGCCGTGTCCAACCCCTGCGCGACGCCGAGCACCGTACCCCACCGGAGCACGTACAGCGCGTAGAGGCCCAGCACCAGCGAGATCGTCGACTTGCCGTTCTGGCGAGCCACCAGCAACACCAAAGTTTTGAACCGGAACGAGCCATCGTCCAGCAACTCGAGGCCGTGGACCATGAACCACTGCTGCCACGGCAGGAGCGGCATCCGCAGGACGTGCTCCGCGAAGTCGCAGACCTGGTAGCCGAGCGTCCACCGCTCCGTCTCCTCAGACCGAGGCTCCAGCGGACGCAACGGGGGCGTGTAGACCCTCGGCACCGTCGAACCGAGCCGAGCAGCCATCGTCAGCTCGCCCCACGACGAGACGCCCGCTGCTGCATCGCGATGATCCTCGCACCCGGCGAATCATCAGGCACCACGTGGGCCTCGGGCTTGGGGGGCGACGCCGCCTTCGACAGCGTCATACCCAGCGCCTCCGCATACCGCAGATATGTCGGGATCGTCACATTGTCCAGCTTCCCCGCCGGATTCAGGCCCTCCGCATCGATCGCATCGATCGCGTCAGCAAGACGACGTATCACCGCCACCAAGCCACGCGCACGACGCGACGGCGGACACTCACGCAGCGCCGCATCAGTCGCCTGCCGCACCGACTCGCCAAAGCCGTCATCCAGCACCCGACCCGACAGGACAGGAGACTCGACCTGCTCCACTACAGTCCCCCAATCTGGACCTCGCGCGACCCCCATCGCGAATCGCAGGGGGCCGCGGGGTGCCCTTTTTTCTCCCCCCTGCGA
>NZ_JBQKHK010000023.1:0-15712 GCF_052118305.1 Collinsella sp. LCP21S3_D3 | reverse complement strand
CTGGACCGATGACGACTCACAGAACAGCGCCGTGTGGTGCTTCGCCTAGACGATGAATGGAGGTGGGCATGGGTGACATTGATGTCCTGAACCGCCTCCACCGCAAGACCCCGAAGATCAAGCGCGACTACAAGCACCTCGACATGTACTACGAGGGCCTGCAGAAGATCGACGTGATCGGTCTCGCCGTGCCGCCCGAACTGAGGATGTTCGAGGTCGCGATCAACGTGCCACGCATGGCTGTGGATGAGCCGGAGCGCCGCCAGCAGTTGCGCGCCTTCCAGCGGTCGGGTTCCGACAAGATCGACCGCGGCTTGCAGGAGGCGTGGGAGTACAACAACTTGCCCTCCCAGTCATCGCTGCTGCACAAGGACTGCCGAACTTTCGGGCGCGGCTTCGCGGTCGTGTCCACAAACCCTGAAGAACCCGATCAGCCGCTCATCACCGTGGAGTCGCCTGAGGCGTTCTCGGTCGAGATCGATCCCCGTCGGCGCATGACTGCCGCGCTGCGCACCTACACCGGCGACGATGACCGGCAGCGCGCCACCCTGTACCTGCCCAACAAGAGCCGCTATCTGATCCGCGACGGCCACGACTGGGCCGACGAGTTCGACCCTGACGAGCACGGGCTTGGCCGAGTGCCGGTCGTGATGTTCCTGAACCGGCCCCGCACGGGCCGCTGGACTGGCGTGTCAGAGATGGCGGACGTGATCCCGATGACGGACGCGATCGCCCGCATCATCACGAACACGCAGATCGGCGCTGAGGCGTTGGCGTGGCCCCACCGGTGGGCCGCTGGCGTCAAGAAGGAAGACTTCATCAACCCCAAGACGGGTAAACCCATGGCGACGTGGGAGGCATACATGACCATCCTCAAGGTCACGTCGAACAAGGACGCCAAGTTCGGGTCGTGGGACGCGGCGCAACTGTCGAACTTTACCGACGCCGTGAACGCGATGCTGCGCTGGTGTGGCGGGATGTTGGGGCTCCCGACCCGCTACCTCGGTCAAGACACCGTCAATCCTGCGTCGGAGGGCGCGATCCGCGCCGATGAGGCCCGTCTAATCCGCAACGTCGAGCGCATGAACGTGTACGACGGTGACTCGTGGGCGTGGGTGATGGGCCTGCGGGAACGCCTCCGCACCGGCGAATGGCTCCCCGGCAACGAGATCAGGGCGCTGTGGCACGATCCCGCGACCCCCACCTACTCACAGCGAGCCGACGCCCTCACGAAGATGGCTGGCGGCGTGCCGATCCTCTCTCGCGAGGGCGTGTGGGACGAACTGGGATGGGACGAGGGGCGCAAGCAACGGGAGCGGGCCTACTTCCGCGAGCAGGATGCCGACCCGCTGGTGCAGGCGCTGATGGCGGCTCCGGGCGATGTCACCACAGTCGCCTGAGAAGGCGATGCTGGCCCGTTCGCGGGCCGCTGCCACGATGGTGGGCCGCGAGTGGCGCACGATCCGCGCGAGCGGCGACTGGGCTGCTCAATGGCAGTTGAAGCTGACGCCTCTGTCTCGATTGGTGGTGGCCGCGCAGATCGGTGCCGCTGCTGCTGGCGCTGCCAGCGTGGACGACGACCTGTACCGCTCCGGATACCCAGAGAAGGCGTTGGCGGAGGTCGACCCGGCTGGTTTCGGCGGATGGGCGGAGCACCCAACGTCAGGGGCAGTTCTCACAATCCCCGCCCTCCTGTATCCGGCTGTCATCACAGCCAGGGCGACGCCGGGCACTGCCACTCAGAAGCTGGCCGCTGGCGGCAGGGTGGCGCAGACGATGGCCCACTGGGCTGTGTCGGAAGCCGGCCGTAACGCCGCCATGGTCGGGGCGACTGGGAGGGCTCGCACGTCGCTGATGTTCGTGGACCCCGCCCCGATGTGCCAGCGGTGCGCGGTGCTCGTCGGGAAGCTGTTCAAGCCTGGCACGAGGTCGTTCACGCGGCACCCCGGCTGCGATGGACGCCTGGTGGCTGTCAGTGACCGGGATAAACCCTCAGTGCCTCCGCTGGACGTGTCCGACATCAAGGACCTCACCCGAGACCAGCTTCGGGCGATCGAGGACGGCGCTGACATCAACCAAGTCATCAACGCCAAGCCGGCTGTCCGCATCACCAAGGACGGCGAAAAGAAGTCGGTGCTGCGAGCCAACGGCGCCCGCACCATGTACGGCGCTCGCAGGATGGAGCGCTGGACCCCGAAAGCGATCTACGCCAAGGCGGGCGACGACCAGGACATGGCGATCCAGCTACTGCGGAAACACAAGTACATGCGCTGAGCGAGTCAGCGCACCCAACCCCAGAGAGGTGGCACGATGCCGCACCACACGCCCGACGATCTGCGACAGATCATCGACACTCACCGCGCCCTGTTCGGCGGCTTCACGATGCTGGCCGACAACAACAGCGCCCCAGAGGCCCCCAAGGAACCCTCCGACGGCAGCAAGGCCCCCGAGGCGCCCAAGGATGACGACAAGGCCGACAAGGCCGACGAGAAGCTCGGCGACAGCGGCCTCCGCGCCCTCCAGAGGGAACGCGACGGACGCAAGGCGCTCGAGCAGCAGATGTCGGAACTGAAACGCGGCCTGGCAGCGATCGCCGGCGCGGAGACCCCCGACCCAACCAAGGTGACGGTCGAGGACGTTGCGGCGCAGATGCAGCACATGCAGCACGAGCTGGCCGTCGAACGGGCGGCCCGCTCCCACGGCATCACCGCCGAGGACGACATCAAACTTCTGGTCGCGACGACCAGCGAAGACCAGCTAAATGCCCTCGCGGCACGGCTGGCACCCGCCGACCATACCGGCAGCGACGGCGCGAAGCCCCGCGGCCCCAAGCCGGACCCGTCCATCGGGCGAGGTGGGGGCGATTCCAACAAGGGCGGCACCGTTCAAGCGGGCCGCGACGCCTACCGGCAACTACATCAGAAGAAGGAGTGACCATGCCTCGCATGAAGGTTGAGTCGTTCTCGGGCGGGAATCGTTCCTGGCTCGCCTCGGCTCACGCAATTGTCAACAACCACACCGGCACGCTCGACGTGTCGAAGTTCACCAAGGGCACCAGCCTGACCGATGGGCACTACCCCAAGGGGTTCTTCCCGTCCGGCCTGGAGCTCAACATCGCCAACCTCGGCGCGATCGAGCCGTGGACGGGTGCCTCGGGCGAGAAGCTCGGGTTTCTGTTCTCCGACGAGGCTACCGATGGGGTCTCTGATCTCGCGGTGCCCGTCGTGTGGCACGGCTCGATCAACGTCTCCAAGCTCCCCAAGGCGCACGTCGAGCCGCAAACCGGTTCCGACGCGTCGAAGTTCGACCTCGTGAAGGAGGGCTGATCCATGGCTGAACTGTGGACTGACCTGATCGACCCTGCCGAGCTCACCGGCTATGTCCGTGAGGGCTTGTCGGCCATCGAGCGCCGCAAGGGCTCGCTCGCCCAGTTCCTCCCGAACCGGGAGGTGGACGACATCTCCGCCCGCTTCCACAAGGGCCAGAACGGTCTCGTGGATGAGGCGAAGTGGCGCGCCTACGACGCTGAGCCCGAGATCGGCGACACCCCGCCCGAGGGTCGTGTCATCATCGAGTTGCCTGCTGTGTCTCGCAAGGAGCGCATCAGCGAGTACGCCCAGCTGCGGCACCGGAACGCCTCTGACGACTCGATCCGTAACGCAGGCTTCCGCGCTGCCGACCGGTGCGTGCTGGCTATCGCTGATGCGGTGGAGCGGATGCGTGGCATTGTGCTCGCCACAGGCAAGGCGACCATCACGCAGTCGAACTACAAGACCAGCGATGACTTCGGTCGAGACGCCGACCTGACCATCACCGCGAACAGCCTCTGGTCGACCGACACCACGGACGGACTGACCCAACTCGAGACGTGGATGGACCTGTACTCCACCCGCAACGGCACCGAACCCGGCGCGATCGTCATGCCGCGCCGCGTGTTCCGCGCCCTGTCCGGCCTTAAGGTCATGCAGGGCCAGACCGCTGCTGGGGCGTTCCGCCGCCCGATGGAGCAGGATGTTCGCGGCATCGTGTCCTCAGCCGGCCTGCCCGACATCATCATCTACGACCGGCGCACGAAGAGCGGGCGCGTCATCCCTGACGACACGCTGCTTTTCCTGCCGGAGCCGACCGCCATCGATGACTACAACGGGACCGAGCTCGGCGCCACGTTCTGGGGTCAGACCCTGACCGCGACCGATCCGAAGTTCTCGCTCGTCGATGCGGAGATGCCGGGTCTCGTCGCAGGGCTGTGGCGGCATCAGACGGTGCCGATGATCGCCGAGGTGGTCGGTGACGCGATCGCGCTGCCGGTCCTCGCGAACGCGAACCTGTCGATGGCCGTGAAGGTGCTGTGATGAGCACTCTCATCGCTACCACTGTGGTGCGCCACCCTGACTCTGGTCAGCCGGTGGCGCTCCGCAGTGGCGACGCGGTACCTGACTGGGCTGAGGGGATGATCGGCGACCATCTGCTGGCCGCCGACGACCCGGCCCCGTCGAAGCCGAAGCCTGCCACGCGGGGCCGGTCGAAGTGACCACCGTCGAGGACGTCCGCATCGCCGCCCGCAGGGCGAGCCTCGGTGGCGATGAGACAGTCCTCGTTCAGCGGTGGATCGCGGTGGTTGAACGCATGATCGCTGACCGCCTCGGCCCCCTCGAGGCGCTCGACAGTGACGCCCTCGCCCTGGTGGTGTCCGAGGTGGTCGCCGACCGCCTCACCTCGCCGGGGCGAGGCGTCACAGCAACTCAGGTCGCTGTCGATGACTCGTCCACGTCGGTGCGGTACGACACCGCCGACACGGGCTGGTTCCGCATCACCGCCGCGCACTGGGACCTGCTGGCCCCAGATCGCGGACGGGAGTCCGAGGCGTTCAGCATCAACCCCGCCTATCAGGCAGGCCGTCATGCTGCTTGGTGAGGTCACCCGCGACGCCCTCGACACCCTCCGCGCTCACGCCCAGTCGGAGATGGACTGCGACGTCACCATCTACACCCATCGCCGCTACGAGTTCGTGGACGGCTCCGAGGTGGAGATGTTCGGCCCCGAGGTCTACGCCGGCGTCGGTGCTGTCGATCCCGGCTCCATGGCCGGGCAGGTGACATCAACGGGTCAGCAGCCCGTCACGTCCCGCGCCTACCGCTGCTCGGTGCCGTGGTGGGTAGATGCGCTCAGGGAGGGTCACGTCATGGTCGTCAACCACTGCCCCCGCGACCCGTCTCTCGACGGCGCCCGGTTCACGGTGGAGACAGTCCGCCAGAACGGTCTCGGCGTCGTCAAGCGCCGCTTCACCGCATCGGTGATCGAGACGCCATGACCGAGAATGCGGAGTTGACGAAGCTCGCCGTCGACCTCGGGAAGGCGTCGTCGAAGGTCACCCAAGAGGTCATCAAGGCGACCGCCGCCGCAGGCAGGGAGGTGGCATCGGAGGCGAAGAGCCGCGCTCCGCGCCGATCCGGTGCGCTCGCCAACTCGATCGTCAGCCACGCCAAGGGTCTCGTCGCTGTCGTGGCCGCCGATGCGCGCCACGGCGTGTTCCAGGAGTTCGGTACCTCCCGGCACGGTCCGCAGCCGTTCCTCGGGCCCGCGCTGGCAGCCAAGAAGGACGCCTACGTGAAGCGGATTGAGCAGATCGCGGGGGACATCCTGTGAACCTGCACGACGACCTCGCGGCACGCATCCCGGCCCTCACCGTCTATGACGGGGAACCGCCAGCGACCCCACCGGGCCGGTACGTATGTCTGTACTACGACACCGGTCTGGAGTCGGAGCGCCGCATCTGTGCCCCGTCGGCGCACATCAGGGTCGACGTGAGCGCCGTGTGTGTGGCCCGCACCCGCCCCGGCGTCCGGGACGCGGTGACGATCGTCCGCACCGCCCTCAACAGGTGCCAGCCGTTCGGTGCCGACTCGGCGATGGTCGAGGAATCATCCGGGCCACTGGTGACCGAGGGCCCTGCTGGCGACGTCCGCATGTCTGCGACTCTCGTTTTCACCGTCCGCATCAGAAGGAACCAGCTATGACCACCACCCGAGCCGCCGACCAGTCCGAACCGGTCGAGATCGAGACGACCGAGGCCGAGGAGGCCGAGGCGACCGACGCCGACATGGCCGCTGTCACCCGAATCGGGGTGAGCGTCGTGCGTGTCCGCGACACCGCGACCGGACACCACATCACCATCTCCGCCAACCTCGCGGACTCTGACAAGGCCCGCTACAAGCCACTCAAGTCGCCAGCCGTCGACGCCAACGGCAACCCAGCACACCCCAAGTTCAAGACCAACATCTAAGGAGCCCCCATGTCTCTCACTGTTTTCAATCCCGACGGCGTGGAGGTTCTCGAGAACTCCGCCGTTATCGTCGCCCCCGCTGTCGCGGACCTCGACAAGCCGACCGTCGCCGAGTACAACGCGGGCACCGCCATCGAGTGCTCCATCAAGTCGTTCGGCATCTCCACCGACGTCTCCTACGCCAGCTCGCAGTACCTGTGCGACAAGGTCGCGAAGAAGCGCGTCGGCAATCGCGAGCGCAACCTCGAGCCGCTCACCATCAAGATCGGCGACCCCCAGGCGGAGACCATTTCGGAGAAGTTCGTGGAGGACTCGGTGGTATACCTGATCCACCGGCCCGGACTGAAGCACACGACCCCGGCTGCAGCATCGCAGAAGGCTCAGGTCATCAAGGCTCGCGTCGCCGCCGTCGATCTCGTGCCTATCGGGGTCGAGGAGGGTGCCGTGTACGAGGTCCGCGTCGCGCTCGCCGTCGATGGACGCAACGCCGGGCTGTTCGCCACCATCGCGTCCTAACCCCCCAATCGCAGCCAGCCCCTACCGCATGGCCTCGCGCGTAGGGGGTGGCTGCATCTCAGAGAGGCCACCATGTCTGAATCGAAGTACGCCCAGCTGCTGGACGCCCGAGTGAAGTCGAGCATCCGGCGCACCACCACCGCCCCTGTCTGCCTGGACCCCGCTCTGTGGGAGGCCTGGGAGGCCGCCAAGAACGCTTTGGACGCCTGCCCCTCCGGTGACGACGCACCCAAGACGGGATCGCTCGGAGCCAAGCCGTCGGGGCGTCAGGCGGCCGAGAAGGCTGTGCAAGCGGCCCGCGCCGCTCTGCGTGAGGCGTCGATCCTCATCCACTACCGGGCGCTGCTCCCCGCCGAGTCGAGGGAGTTCTACGCCACCATCGACACCGAGGGCCCCGCGACCGACGTGTACGGGAACCTCATGCGCCGCTGCTTCACCCACGCCACCACCCTCGACGGTGAGACGATCGCCGACATTGACGAGGCCCGGTTCTCGCATCTCGTGGACAACATGGAGCTTCCCGAACTGGAGGCCCACAACGCGAAACTGAACGCGATCCTCGGTGAGCTGCCGGATTTTCCTATGTAGCTGAGGTTGTCGCCTCCGACGCCGAGTTGCGGACTGATCTGGCGATCGCCCGCAGCTTGGGCGTCAGCCTGCGCCGATTCAACGGGTGGGAGCCGACCACGGTCACCACCACCCGCCCCGACGGCACAACCATCACCACCCGTGACCCCGAGTTCGACGCGTGGGAGCGGTCGCTGTGGATCGCATTCGACGCGTGGGAGAAGCAGTGCTGCCCCGGCTGCGGCACCCCCTACGAGCGTGGCCTGTGGGACAACGACGCCGAGCCGGACAAGCGGCCACGGTGGCGCGTCGGCATGTATCGCTGCCGCCCCTGCGAGGTGCTGGAGCAGGTGCAGAGCAAGCACGTCAAGGCCCTCGAGGCTGCCAACCATGACCAGCCCGTCCCCACCCACCACCTCAAGTGGTTCGCGTTCGAGCACCCCGAAGGGAGGCCCTGATGGCTGACCGCAATGTCAAGGTCATTCTCGCTGCCTCTGTGGAAGGATTCACGGCGGCGCTGGGTCGCGCGAAGGCGTCGGTGGAGACTCTGGGCGCGGCGACCGCGAAGGCCTCTCAGACGGAGGGGTGGCGCCGCGCTGGCACTGCGATGATCGGCCTCGGCGCCGCCGCCATGGCCGGGGTCGCGATGGCCGTCCGCGCCTCGGCATCGTTCGAGCAGTCGATGGCGGAGGTTGCCGCCACTGGCGAGGAGGCCCGTGGACAGATCGCCGGCCTGCGCAAGGCCGCGCTCGACGCTGGGCGCGACACTGCTTTCTCGGCCACCGAAGCCGCCGACGGCATCACGGCGCTGGCGAAGGCTGGCGTGTCCACCGCTGACATCCTGTCGGGCGGTTTGCGGGGCGCACTCAACCTCGCTGCCTCCGGCCAGCTGAGCGTCGCCGACGCCGCTGAAACAACATCCGCCGCCCTCGTCCAGTTCAAGCTGAAGGGCAAGGACGCTGGGCATGTCGCGGACCTGCTCGCCGCAGGAGCTGGTAAGGCCATGGGCTCGGTCGGGGACATGGGGCAGGCGCTCAAGCAGTCCGGCGTCGTCGCCTCCCAATTCGGCGTCTCCATCGAGGAGACCGTCGGCACTCTCGCCGCGTTCGCCTCCACGGGCATGATCGGCGCCGAGGCGGGCACCGGGTTCAAGTCGATGCTGCTGGCCCTGGCGAAGCCGTCCAGAGAGGCGCAGCGCGCCATGGACGAGCTCGGCATCTCCGCCTACGACGCCGAGGGCCAATTCGTGGGCATCACCAACCTCGCCGGCCAGCTCAAGGACAAGCTGGGCGACCTGACCGTGGAGCAGCGGCAGGCGGCCCTGTCCACGATCTTCGGCTCGTTCGCGATCCGCAACGCGTCGGTGCTGTACGAGCAGGGCGCTGAGGGTATCCAGCAGTGGGTCGACAACGTCAACGACTCCGGCTACGCGGCCCGTGTCGCCGCAGGCCTGCTGGACAACCTGAACGGCGATTTGCAGGTGCTCGGCGGCTCGTGGGAGACACTGCTGATCAAGATGGGCACAGACGCCCAAGCCCCATTGCGGAGCGTCGTGCAGTGGCTGACCGAACTGATCAACGCGGTTGCTGAGCATCCAACCATGGCCGCCTCGGTCCTCAAGCTGCTGGCCGCGTTCGGCGGGTTCGCGCTCGCCGCTGGTCTGATCATGAAGGCCACGACGGCGGCTGTCGAGTTCCGTACCGCGCTCTTGGCGTTGCAGGCAGCCCAGCCCAAGTTCATCGGCGCCTTGGGAGCCATGGGGAGGGCCGCTGGCGCTGTGGGCCTGGCCTTCGTGGCGCTCGAAGTCGCCTCCATGGTGTTTGAAAAGGTCAGGGTTGGCCAACCGACGCTTGAGCAAACCCTTCGTTGATGGATCAGCTGGCCCTGTCCACTGAATCCGCCGCCGCCGCAATGTCTCGCCAAGACTTCGCGGCTCAGACGAGCATGGGTTGGCAGAAGATCGAACTGAGCGTCGAAGGGGCGTTCGAGCAGCTGAGGAAGTGGGATGACCTGCGGAACAGCTCTGACCCGATGGCCAACCTTTTTGCAGGCGCATCGGCCAATCTGGGCGCACTCAAGGAACTGGAAGAGGGCTTCCGGCGAGCAGATCAGGCGCTCGGCCAGATGGTTGGCACCGGCCACGCCGACAAGGCCGCCGCCGCGTTCGCCCGCATGGCCGAGGCGGCCAAGAAGCAGGGTGTCGATAACGATTCTCTCATCCGCCAGTTCCCGACCTATGCGGAGGGGCTGCGGGCGCAGGCGTCGGCGCTGGCTGAGGCGACGGGATACACCGACCTGCTCAACCTGTCCAACGAGGACCTCGTGCGCTGGATGGGTGGCGACATCCCCATCGCCGTCCGGTCCGCCCAGATCGCCGCCAAGGACGCAGGCTCGACATCCGAGGCGCTGACGAAACAGCAGAAGGAACTCTCTGCCGCCACCGACGCCGCGACCCGAAGCTATGACGAGTATGTCAACAGCCTGTTCGCCGCCAACAACGCTGCCGTCGCCATGCTCGACGCACAGCTCGGCTTCAACCAGTCCGTGCTGGACGGCAGCAAGGCCGCCAAGGAGTGGGCCGAAAAGGTCGCTGGCGGGCACGCCCAGGCCAAGAGCGCGTTCGACCGGACGACCGAAGCTGGCATTGCGAACAACCGCGTCATGCTGGACATGGTCAGCAATGCGCAGCGCGACATCGAGGAACGCACCAAACAGGGTGAGTCGATCGAGTCGATCATCGCTATCCACGGCCAGTACCGCGACCAGATGATCAAGGTCGCCACCCAATACCTCGGGAGCAAGGCCGCGGCAGTCGCCTACATTGACCAGCTGTTCAAGACACCGAAGAACATCAGCACCGCGGTCCAGTTGGAGAAGTCGGCCGCCGATGCGCGCCTGAATCAGTGGAAAACCAAGCTTGACGGCGTGCCCGACACTGTGCGCACCAGCATTCTCGCCGCCGTGGAGCGGGGCGACCTCGCGACCGCGAACCGGCTCCTGGCGGACGCAGCCCGGACCCGCACTGCCACGATCAAAGTCCATGTCTCCAAGGACGGCCGGGAGATGGTCGGCGGCGGAAACAGGGCAACTATCAACGCCTCTGGCGGGCTGTACACCGACCGGGCGAACGGGCACCTGCCGCAGATCGCGCGAGCGGGCGACTGGCGCATCTGGGCCGAGCCGGAGACGGGCGGCGAGGCGTACATTCCGCTCGCCAACGACTGGCGCCGCCCTCGAGCGCAGTCGATCCTCCGGGAGACGGCCAGCCTGATTGGGATGCGCACCTACGCCGGTGGCGGCATCTCGCACACCACCCCAGTTCTCGACACATCCGGCGTCGCGGACGCGGTTGCTGCCGGTCTGGCTGGTGCCCGGATCGTCATGGTGGACCCGACCTCGGGTGTGGAGCGGCTGGTGGATGCGCGGATCGAGATGGCTGGCCGTCGGTCGGCATCGACGGTGAGGAGACGCTGATGATACTGGCTCCGCTGGTGATGCAGTCCCCGCCGTGGGTGGACATGCTGGTGACTCAGGTGCCTGCCGGTGCGGTGTCGGTGCGAGCGTGGCGCGTGTGGCGCGCGGCAGAGGTGCTGGTGCGTGGCCGTCACGTGCTGCTCGGGTCGTCGGCTCGGGTGGTGGACTATGACTTGCCTGTCGGCTCTCCAGTGTCGTATCGGGTGGAGGCCCTGTCCGGGTCGGGTCAGGTGGTGGAGTCGGCGTCGGTGCAGGTGTCGGCCCCGTCGCCCGGGCACTCGATGGCGTGGCTGTCTGACCCGATGTCCCCGATGGGGTCTGTGGTGGTTGGTGTGCTGCGGGGCGGGTCGCGTGGCCGGTGGTCGTCGGCGATGGAGATGGTGCGTCCGATGGGTGGTTTGCCGATCACGCAGGGCGGTGAGCGTCAGGTGCGGGTCCGGTCGTGGCGTCTGGTCGCTGAGGATGAGGCGACGGTGCAGGCGGTGGACGCGATCATGCTGGCCGGGCCGACGGTGGTGTTGCGGGGCGACCCTGAGTGTCTGGATCATCCGACGGGGCTGCTGTACGTGTCGGCGGCTGATGTGGAGTCGGAGCGGACTGTGCCGCACCTGCCTCGGGTGACGTGGCAGATGGACGGGTATGAGTCGCGGGGGCCGGCGATCCTGCCGGTGGTGCCGTCCCGTACCTATGCCGACGATATGGCTGAGCATCCGACGTATCAGGACTCGACTGCTGCGGCGGCAACGTATCTGGACCGTCTCCGTCTGCTGGAGGCGTAGCTATGTGGCCGGTCGATGAGAGGTGGGGTGCGGCTCGTCTGGGGGATGTGGAGCTGTCGTGTCAGGTGTGGCCGACGCTGCGGGGTCAGGTGCTGACTGCTGAGCCGCTGGAGGTGGTGGACGGGTCGCTGTCGGTGGAGGTGCGGGGCGGGCAGGTGCAGTCGTCGCTGGAACTGTCTGTGGCTGACCCGGACGGGTCGCTGTTCACGGGCGCACCGGATGCGCCGCTGGCGGTGCATGGGCATCGACTGGTGGTGCGTGCCGGGTACGCCGGCGTCGGTGATGCGCCGCTGGGCGAGTTCCGCGTGGAGCGCATCGTGCCGGACGGGTCGCCGTGGCGGCTACACCGCTCGGGCCGGTGGGTGCGTGGTGCTCAGATGCTGCGCGTCTCCGCTGGTGACCTGCTGGGGATCGTCGCCGATGACCGGTTCACGACCCCGACGCGGCCGCGTGGGGGAACGGTGCGCGCTGAGGTGCAGCGGCTCGTCGCCGACATCCTGCCGGTCGGTGACTGGTCAGCGTCGCAGACGGTGCCGTCGTCGGTGGAGTACTCGGAGTCCCGCATGGATGCGCTGCTGTCGGTGATGCGTCTGGCGGGTGTGGTGGCGTGGGTGGATCGTGCCGGGGCGCTCCAGGGTGTCCCGGATGTGGGGTCTGGTCAGGTGTGGGAGGCGTCTGCTGCTGATGTGGTGGAGTGGGTGCCGGTGATGGACCGGGACGGGCTCCGCAACGGGTGGGTGGTGACATCGGAGTCGGAGTCTGGGCAGCCGCTACGTGGGGCCGAGTTCGAGGCATCGGGTCCGCTGGCATGGGATGCCTCCGGGTTCGGACGCGTCCCCGAGTTCCTGCACTCCCCGCTAATGCGGACGAACGCTCAGTGCGCGTCGGCGGCGAGGACGATGGGTGAGCGGGCGAGGGCGGCGCGTCGTCAGGTGCTGACCGTGACGTGCGCCCCAGACCCGGCCCTTGATGTGCTGGACACGCTGCGGCTACGGCTGCCGACCCGCACGGTGGATGCCCTGGTGACGGGTATCAGGCTGCCGCTGACTGGGGGATCGATGACGGTCACGGCGAGCGCTGGGTGGGGGGTGCTGGTCGATGTCTGATCCTCTGGGTGATGCTGTCGCGTCTGCTCTGACCCCGGCTCGTCCGCCTGCCGTCGCGGGGGAGGTGAGGGCAACTTCCCCGGTGCTGCTGGTGTCGGTGCTGGGGTCCGAGGTGACGCCGCTGGTGTGGCTGCCGACACCGCTGGCGGTTGGTGACCGGGTGCTGCTGCTGCGCTCCGAGGGGGTGTGGCATGTGGTGGGTCTGCGTACCGCCCGGCCGAGTGAGGGCACTGTGTCATCCACTGGGTCTGGTGTGGTGACCGTCTCGACTGGGGTGGGGCCTGTGACGGTCCCGCACGTCGGTGGTGTGCCGGTGGTGGGTGATCGGGTGGCGCTGCTGTGGGGGTCTGCTGGTGGTGTGGTGGTGGGCCGTATCGGCACACCGTCCGCTCCGCCGCCGCCATCCACGCCGCCGTCTGACCCGACCCCGCCACAGACTGATCCGGCGCCCGCACCGGCCACTGTGGCTGCTGGGGCGGTGCAGGCTGCGACGGCTAGGTCTGGGAGGTGGCGCAGCGACGGCACCGCCGGGCACCGCGCCTATCAGGGGCACTCCACCTCGGGGCAGGTGGCCGACAACACCGGCTACTTTTTTTACGGCTCGACCCTGGCACGGGGCGGGACTGGCTCGTCTGGTGTGGTGCGTCTGTATCGGGCGACCGGTGCGGGCATGTCGGCGGCGCGGACCGTGTGGCTGGCGCTGCACGGTGCTGCGACGCGACCATCGTCACCTCCCGCGCTGACAACTCAGCCTCGCGCCGCCGGGACAGTGGCACAGGGCGGCACCGTCGACATCGCGCTGACCAGCGCTGAGGTGTCGGCGCTGCTGTCCGGCGCTGCTCGCGGGATCGCTGTCTCGTACCAGGGCACCACGGACTACATGGCACTACTGGGCCCATCTGACCGTCCCGACGCTGGACGGGTCACTCTCATCACCACGATCTAAGGAGGCACGGGATGCCGACCACACCGATCTATGGACTCCGGACGCCGGAGTTGGCGGACGCAAACAACGTCCCGGCAGATATGGCCCTGCTGGCTCAGGGCACCGAAAATGCGCTGTCGTCGCTGTCTCCGTCGTGGTCGTCATACGCCGTGGCGTGGTCGCAGAGCGACGGCACCAACCTCTCGATCGGAAACGGCACGCTGGAGGGTCGCTGGATGCAGGTGGGGCGTCTGGTGCACGCCTCGGTGTCGATGGGGCGAGGCTCGACCACCAATCTCGGGTCGGCGGCGTGGGTGTGGTCGATGCCGGTCAACGCCAGGGCCTGGATGATGGTCACTGGCGTGGGGTGGCTGGCGCGTGGCGGGTCTGAGTATCCGCTGACGGTGAGGCCGGTGGGCCCTGGCCGTGTGGTTGCGCTGATCCCGTCCGGGCGGATCTCCAACAACAACCCTGGTGGGTGGGCGTCGGGCGACTCGCTGTTTTTCACGATGACCTACGAGGTGTGATGATGGCTGATCGGATCACGTGGCGCGGCTCCCTGCTGTCGCCCCGCACTCGGGACGCACTGATCGAGGCCGAGCGGCTGGCTGCCGCGATGCCCGAGTTCCGTGGCTGGCGGGACGGGTGGATCATCCGCCCCGGTCAGGGGTCGTGGCAGCCACGCAGCCCCTACTCGGGCTCGACCCACACCGGAGACGGCGTGGTCGACCTGTCGATCCGCCACCACCTCACCCCACCGCAGCGCAAGGCGGTGCTGAGGGCGTGTCGGCAGGTCGGGTTCGCGGCATGGCATCGGATGCCGTCCCGCTCATGGGTGGAGCATCACCATCTGGTGCTCATGCCCCCCGACCAGACCACCAACACAGAGGGGCTGGCTGCGTCGGCGATGGTGCAGGTGTCGCACTACCGGCGTGGCCTCGACGGGCTCGTCGGCAAGGACCGCGACCCGGACCCGTGGCGACCGTCCCCGCTCCTGTCGTGGGAGCAGTACCAGCAGCGCACCGACACCCACACCACCCAAACATCCACCCAGGAGGATGACATGCCCTACACCCCAAACCAGCTCAAAGCCATCGTCACCGACGCGCTGGCCGCCTACGACTGGCAGCCGCTCCAGAAAGGCTCATCGAACGCGCTCGTCGCCAGCTCCCGCAACAACAACCAGATTTGGGCCAGCATCAACAGCCAGGAGACGCTGCGGCTGGTGCGGGAGCTCGCCAAGCGTCAGGGCGTGGTCGTCGATGAGCAGGCGATCGCCCGCTCGGTGCTCGCCGGACTCACCCCGCTCGTGCGCACGGCCGTCGAGGCCGCAGTGAAGACCGGTGGAACCCCGCAGGCTGTCGCCGACGCGGTCGTGTCCCGGCTCGGCGACGCACTCAAGGACTGACGCGTGTCTCGCCGGACAGCGATGCTCGGGCTCGGCGTCCTATGGGTGCTGGTCGGGGTGTCGCTGCTCTACGCGGCCGTCCCTGCCCGCGCCGAGCTGATCGACCTGCCCGACTGGCTACGAGCCGCCCTATGGGTCGCTGCCGGCGTGGTCGCGATCGCCACATCAAGCCATGTTCGGGCGTCGGTGTGGGGTCTGGCTGCGATGGCGCTGGTAGCCTCCGAACGGGTCGGCGCATGGATCGTCGCATGGATCGCCCACGACGGCAACGACCCGGCGACGAAACTCGAGTTGTATCTGATCGCGCTGTGGGCGGTGTGGATCACGGCCCGCATCCCCGCCGATCGGGAGGCATGATGGTGGGTACTGTCCTATCTGTGCTGGCGATCATGGTGTCGCCGGTGGTGGCGTGGCTTGTGGCGCGTGCCGGTCAGCGCTCGACGCAGCGGTCGGCGGAGATCACCTCAGCCACCGACCTGGTGCCTGACCTCATCTCACGCGTGGAGCGACTCGAGCAGCAGGTGCATGCGCTGCAATCCGAGCTGTCCGAGCGGCTGGGACAGCTGTCCGCCGCCGCCTGGTTCATCGACCAGGTCGGGATGCTCCGCCGCCCTGACTGGGGCCGGATGCCCCGCGTCCCGCACCGCATCCGTG
>NZ_JBQKHK010000022.1:0-16495 GCF_052118305.1 Collinsella sp. LCP21S3_D3 | reverse complement strand
CTCAGCTCCGCACCCTTGCGGGTTCGAATCCCTCCGCATGCCCACAAGAAAGCGCCCCGGGCTGATGAAAGCCCGGGGCGCTCAGTTACCTTGGCTGGGACGGAGGGATTCCGCGTCCGCCTTCCGGCGGCCGCGCCCCGCTGCGTCGCTCCGCTCCTTGCGTGCTGCGCTGGAAAACGCTTCGCGTTTCCTCAGCTCCGCACCCTTGCGGGTTCGAATCCCTCCGCATGCCCACAAGAAAGCGCCCCGGGCTGATGAAAGCCCGGGGCGCTCAGTTACCTTGGCTGGGACGGAGGGATTCGAACCCCCAACAGCCGGCACCAAAAACCGGAGTTCTACCGTTGAACTACGTCCCAATGTGTGGTGCTGCCCAAAAGCAGCTCGTCTAGTTTACCTAATCTGCGAGGGCATCGCAAACGCCATCGAGCAGGCGTACGGCGAGTGTCTGGGCGTCGCTTGCGGTGAAGGTTCCGTTGTAGCGCGTCATACCCGTGAGCTCAATGCGGATGCGCGCGGGCTTTTGCTGCGCGGCGACATTGGCAGTGCGGATGCGCTGCGCCAGGTTGTGACATTCGGCAAGGGCAATCGTGGCGCGCGGCGCTGCATCTGCGGGCAGCTCATCGCTTGCGATCTCGAGTACCAGGTCCACGTCGGTCGGAACCTCGGAATCGCAAAGCATCATGCCGCTGTTGTCGGTCGTCGCCGTGGCGATGTTCCACATGCGCGATGCAACGCTGCGTGCGATGGGGTCCTCACCGATGACGGCAATCTGGAAGCGCTCGAGCACGTTGGCGGCGCGGGCAAAGCCGATGCGCGACTCGGCCTCGGTAACCGAGGGTTTGCCCTCCCACACGTGATGCAGACGGTTGATATAGGCGTAGGTATCCTGGAATGCCATGCCGTCGGCAAACAGGCCGACATTTTCTTGGAACTGCTGCAAGGCCGCCTCGGTGTGCGGGCCAAAGTAGCCGTCGTCCTCACCGCAGGCAAAACCCAAAACGTTGAGTGCCCTCTGCAGGGCCCGAACGTCGGCACCATGGAAATTGGGCATGCGCAGATAAAGCGTGCGGTCGCCCAGCTTATACGAGGCGTCTACCAGGGCGCTCCAACAGGGAATATCGACGGCGTAGCCAGCGGCAAGGCCGCTGTCGAGCCTAAAGGTGCCAACAGCCTGCTCGGTGGTGGTGCCAAAGCGCTTGTCGGCGACCTCGGCGTCATCGATTGTATAGCCGAGCTGCAGAAGGCGGGACTGGACGTCCTCGACGGCTGCTCCCTGCATACCCGTTGTGATAGGTTCCATGAACGAACCCCTTTCGGCGTACCATTCGTACTATTTGAGCGTGTGTCGGATAGACAACGCAAAGGGTTGCATAAACATGCACTCAACAGTGTAGCAAGTTGTACCCAAATGCGCTGCTGACAGGTTTTATAACCCCCGCTAGTTAAGGCGCTCCACAAAGAAATCTGCCATGGAGTCGAACAGCTCGCGTGCATGCGGGTCGAGCTCGACACCTTCGATAGCGGCCTTGGCCTTGGCAGTCAGGTTGAGTGCGTAAGTGTGGGCGAAATCGACAGAGCCGGTCTGCCGGAAGATCTCCACGGCGCGTGCGAGTTGCACGGGGTCCTCGGTGCCCGAGGAAAGGATTGCCTCGACTTCGTCGTGATAACGCTCGTCTGACAGGGCATGCACGGCGACGAGCGTGCGCTTGCCCTCTGTGATATCGGTGCGGAAGTCCTTGTTGGCGGCCTCCTTGGTGCCAATAAGGTTGAGCAGATCATCTTGGATCTGAAAGGCAAGGCCCGTGTGCAGGCCAAAGGCACGCAGCGCCTCAATCTGGTCTTCACTGCCGCCACCGATAATGGCTCCGGCGGCAAGTGGCGTGGCTCCGCTGTAGTACGCGGTCTTGTGCGTCGCCATGTCCAGATAATCGTCGACCGAGATGTCAAAGCGCCCATCGCGGACCCAGCCCAGGTCGAGCGCCTGACCCTCGATGGTGCGAACGATCATCTCGGTGAGCTCGTGGAGCACGCGGAGCTTCACGTCTGCCTCGAGCGTGGGGTCGTCGAGAACCGTCTTGGTAACCATGGTGAGCGCTAGGTCGCCGCAGTTGATGGCAAGTCCCGTACCCTCGGTAAGGTACATACAGGGCTTGCCGCGGCGCAGCTGGCCGTTGTCGGCGATGTCGTCATGGATAAGCGCTCCCGACTGAAAGTGCTCGATGGCCGCCGCCGCGCTTCGGGCGCTCTCAAAGCTGCCGCCTACCGCGGTGGCGGCGAGCATGCAGATAAGCGGGCGGTGGCGCTTGCCGGCATTGGCCGTAAATGCCGAGAGCGGGCCATACAGGTAGCGCTCGATATCGGCAGAGGTCGCCTGTCCGTCAAAGAATGTGGCCAGATAGTCGTTAATCTGGTCAAAATGCTGGGCTAAAAAGCTGGTAAACGGACTGGACACGGGTTCTCGCATTCTTTCTTAGGTTGCATCGTTGCGTTATGCAGACAACATATTGCCACATTAGGGCATCGAGCGCGGCGGTTGAAGACGATTGAGCCATGTTGTCGCAAATGCGGCAAGAGGCGCGGCTAGATAAGTCCAAAGTGCTCGAGCGCGGTGACGACGCCGTCGTGGTCGAAGCTGTCGGTGACGTAGTCGGCCTTTTCCTTGAGGAAGTCCGGCGCGTTGCCCATGGCGACGCCAACATCGACCGCCTCCATGAGGGCGATGTCGTTGCTTGCGTCGCCGATGCCGTACACAGTGCCGTGATCTGGCCCCAGGGCGTCAAGCACGGCCTTGATTCCGGCCCGTTTGGTGCACTCGCGAGGCGAGATTTCCGTGACCTCGAGTTCGAGCTCGTTGAGGCAGAGCAGAGGCCCAAGCTCTTCATCTTGGGCGATGCGGTTGGCGAGCGGTGTGGACATAAGAATTTTAATGCCGGTGTCGAGCGTCTTGATGCCGTCGATGATGGTGATGCCGCTGGCGGAGGTCAAAGACGACGGGTACTTAAGTCCAAGGTTATCGCCGCTCAGCTTAATGATCTCGCTCAAAAAGAAGCAGTAGGCAAAATAGGCCACGAGTGCCTCGAAGCAGCAGCGCGCCGGTTGCTTTTGGGCAAGGCCGATGGGCAGCGCTACGGCAAAAGCAGTGGGAGGCGTTTAAAGACCGTCCACGAGCCGCGCTGGATGATAGCCCAAAAACATACCAAGGGGTTCCGTATACGGCGAGGTCGCCGACGATGTCCGCAGACGTTGCGAGGGCGGAGACGCCGACCATAAGGCCCGATATGGAAAACAGCATGGCGGGCGCGAACATTGCCCCGCCAAAGCGTTGGATTTTCTGCAGCATAATATGCCTTCCGGATGCAACATGCTGTGCGAGCAAGAACGTTTAAACAATGAACTCATTGTAGAGGACTGGCTGCTTGCCGCATTGACGGTTTTGATTCGGTCCGATTTGGGTGCCGGGGGAACCGTCGACGGTAAATAATCCGTGCTTTGCCGATAGACGGTTTAAACAACCCCAAGAAATGCTATCGTGCCTAGCCATACATATTCATTAGAGGTGAAGCCATGCCAAAAGCGATTTACGAAGGAATCTACCGCGAGATCCGTTCGCGCATCATTAACGGGACCTATGCGTTCCAGGAGATGCTGCCAACCGAAGCCGAGCTGACCGCAGAGTTCGACTGCACGCGCAATACCGTCCGCCGCGCCTTGAGCATGCTGGCCGACGAGATGTTTGTGCAGCCCATACACGGCAAGGGCGTGCGCGTTATTTGGCTCAAGGGCGAAACCGACATGCTGGGCGCACTCGAGGAAGTCGAGTCGTTTGGCGAATTTGCAAAGCGCAGCAATGCCGTTGCATCGACGGACGTTAAGTCCTTTGAACATCTGGTCTGCACCGAGCAGCTCTCTCGTCGCCTGGGCTTTAAGGTGGGCGAGGAGCTGATTCGCGTAGTGCGTGTCCGAAGCCTCAACGGCAGCGCGCGCCAAGTGGACCATGGCTACTTTTTGGAGTCGATCGCCAAGGGTCTGACTCCCGAGATCGCGGCAGAATCTATCTACGACTATCTGGAGCACAAGCGCGGCATCAAAGTGATGGCGAGTCGCCGTACGGTGAGTGTCGAGCTCGCCAACGATGAAGACTGCAGCTATCTTGACCTCGGCAAATACAACTGCGTTGCCGTCATGGAGAGTCAGTCGTACACATCGGATGGCATCTTGTTCGAGGTGACGCATGCTCGCACACACCCCGAGATCTTCCATTACCGCGTCAATTCCAAGCGATAGGTAACAGACGCATAAGCTTGCGTTTCGATATGAAGCGCCCCGTGCTGTCGATGGGATATCGGCCGCACGGGGCGCTTTAATTGTTTAGACAATATTTGTCAAGTACGAATGTATCGAGAACCGTTCACCGAAGTTTTTCTACCGCTCTATTAATACTTGTTCAGACAACTAGGCAAACAGCGTATTGCACAAATCAGAAAAAGGGGCAAAGTCCCCGAACCAATCTCCGAAGGCGGCGGCAAAGGGCGCCGCCACGGTCTTTGGCCTGGGTCTCGTGGGCTGCGGTGGCTCCGCCGGTTCCGGCTCCTCTGCTTCTGGTGACGCTGCCGAGGTCTACTTCCTCCAATTCAAGCCCGAGGTCGACAAGGAGTGGAAGGAGATCGCCAAGGCGTACAAGGAGGAGAAGGGCGTCGAGGTCAAGATCGTGACCGCCGCCTCCAACACCTACGAGGAGAAGCTCAAGTCCGAGATGTCCAAGAGCTCCGCTCCGACCCTGTTCCAGGTCAACGGCCCCACCGGTCTTAAGAACTGGAAGGACTACTGCGCCGACCTGTCCGATACCAAGGTCCGCGGTGAGCTCGTCGACGACTCCCTGGCTCTGCAGTCCGACGGCAAGGATCTAGGTATCGACTGGGTCCAGGAGAGCTACGGCATCATTTACAACAAGGAGCTCCTCGAGAAGGCTGGCGACAAGGCCGAGGACATCAACTCCTTCGACAAGCTGAAGGCTTGCGCCGATGACATTCAGGCCCGCAAGGACGAGCTTGGCGTTGACGGTGCCTTCACTTCCGCCGGCATGGATGACTCCTCCAGCTGGCGCTACACCACCCACCTCGCCAACCTCCCGCTCTACTACGAGTTCGAGAAGGAGCACAACCAGGAGGATGACGAGATTAAGGGCGAGTATCTCGACAACTTTAAGCAGATCTTCGACCTGTACATCACCGACTCCACCTGCGATCCTTCGCAGCTTGCCTCCAAGACCGGCGACGACGCCACCAACGAGTTCGCAACTGGCAAGGCCGTCTTCTATCCTTCTCGTTGTGGGGTCGGCCTGCCGATGGGTGGGCAGTCCGCCTCCGATGTTCTGATTCGATACACCTATTGTATACATGTTGTTTAAACATATATAGGAAATATAAATAAGTTGGTCGATTTTCGGCGAATGGTTACATGCCATGAAAAAGCCCCGGTCTCACATCGTGAGATCGGGGCAAGAACGGTATGTAGGTTTTTGCTACTCGGCGTCGGCGAAGCCGTTGGGGTTGTGGCTCTGCCAGTTCCAGCTGTCGCGGCACATGTCCGCGATGTCGTACTGTGCTTTCCAACCCATCATGCGCTCGGCCTTGGAAGCGTCGCACCAGTTGGCGGCGATGTCGCCGGCGCGGCGCTCGCGAATCACGTAGGGCAGCTCTTTGCCGCAGGCCTTGGAGAAGGCGGCGACGACCTCGAGCACCGAGGTGCCAGTGCCGGTGCCCAGGTTGAAGATCTCGACGCCGGTCTTGCCGTTCATCCAGTTGAGGGCGGCAACGTGGCCCGAGGCCAGGTCGCAAACGTGGATATAGTCGCGCACGCCCGTGCCGTCGGGAGTGGGGTAGTCATTGCCAAAGACCTGAACGGCCTCGAGCTTGCCCACGGCAACCTGCGCGACATAAGGCACCAGGTTGTTGGGGATGCCCTTGGGGTCCTCGCCGATCAGGCCCGAGGGATGTGCGCCGATGGGATTGAAGTAGCGGAGCAGCACAACGTCCCACTCGGGGTCGGCGGTGTGAACGTCCATAAGGATCTGCTCAATCATCCACTTGGTCCAGCCATAGGGGTTGGTCGCGGGCTTCTTGGGGTCTTCCTCGGTGACGGGCGGGTTATCCGGATCGCCGTAGACGGTCGAGGAGCTCGAGAAGATGATGGACTTGCAGCCATGGTTGCGCATAACGTCGACGAGCACCAGGGTGTTCTCGATGTTGTTGTGATAGTATTCGACGGGCTTGCTCACCGACTCGCCGACGGCCTTAAAGCCGGCGAAGTGGATGACGCGGTCGATCTGATGGGTATCGAAGATCTTGTTCATGGCATCGCGGTCGAGCACGTTGGCCTCGTAGAAGGTGAGGTTCTTGGCGGCCTTGTCGCCCACGATGGTCTTGACACGGTCGACGGCGACGGCGCTGGAGTTGGAGAGGTCGTCGACGATGACGACCTGGTAGCCACCCTCGAGCAGCTGAACGACGGTGTGCGAGCCGATAAAGCCGGCGCCACCGGTTACGAGGACGCAGGTGTCTTTGGGGTCGAGTGCTTTGGACATGTAGTCTCCTATCGAATCAGGAACACTTCCTGAGGGAGTATAGCGCAGGCAGGGGCACCCAAAACGTGCAGGGCAGGAAAAGCAGACGAACATGCTAACGTACTCATGGAAATGTTTGGCGTGGGCATAACCTTGACTTTGACGTTTGCATACGAGCCGCCGACCATGGGGTTTCCTGCCGTTCGTGGAAATCGTTGGGACGCGTCGGATGTACGCTAATATGTATGAGTTGAGCGACATATAAATAAACATGTAACGGAGTAGATATGTCACCAAACAGCGATTCCATCCTTTCCCAGGAGCTTTCGCGTCGCACTGCCCTCAAGGCCTTGTTCGGCGCCGCTTCTGCAGCCGTTCTTTTTGGTCTGCCCGCTCGCGCCCATGCTGCGGAGGCCACCAAGGAAACCACCGACAAGCTCAATGCGGCCCAGGCTCAGCTTGACGAGGTCCAGGCCCAGCTCGACAGCATCGCAAATGAATACGCGGCGCTGGCCAACAAGAACGCCCAGACCCTCAACGATATCGAGAGCGTACAGGGCCAGATTGACAGCACGCAGGCGCAGATTGACGAAAAGAAGGCCGAGCTCAAAAAGAAGCGCGGCGATCTTTCCGATCGCGTTTCCGCCAACTATAAGTCGGGCGGCACCAACATCCTGTCGCTGCTGCTCGCCTCGGGCTCGTTTGAGGAGCTCGTCGCCAATGCGCACTATGTTGAGAAGATCAACAAGAGCGACCGCGACGCCATCGAGGATATCCAGACCATCCAGAAAGAGCTCGATACACAGAAGTCCGAGCTCGAGTCGCAAAAAGCCGACTTGGAGAAGCTCAAGGACCAGCAGACTGCCCAGATGCAGGACATGCAGGCCAAGCAGCAAGAGGTCCAGACGGTTCTGAACGGCCTCTCCGACGACGTCAAGGAGCTCATGGCTCAGCGCGATTCCGAGATTCTCGCTGCCGCCCAGGCTGAGGAGGCTGCCAAGAAGGCTGCCGCTGCTGCGGCTGCCGCAAACAAGAACAATTCCTACTCGGGTGGTTCAAACTCGGGTGGCGGATCGTATGCGCCCGGAAATCCGCAACAGAATGCCGGCTCGGGCAAGCAGCAGGCTGTCGTCAACGCATGCTACTCCACGCCTTCGCCTGGCCTGAACTGGTGCGCCGCCTGGGTCACCAACGTCTTCCGCAACGCCGGCGTGGGCTACTTTGGCGGCAACGCGTGCGACATGTTTAACGCCTGGTGCTACAGCTCCGATCGTTCGGCGCTGCAGGTGGGCATGATCGTGGCCGACTCGTCGCACAGTGGCACCGGTATGCCGGGTCTGCTGTACGGACACGTGGGCATCTATGTTGGCGGCGGCATCGTTATGAGTAACGAGGGCGCCATCACGTCGAGGTCGCTTGACTCGTTCATTAGCTTTTACGGCACTGGCTCTGGTGTGCGCTGGGGCTGGCTCGGCGGTATCGCGCTGTCGTAGCTGCGGCTTGGTCCGGGACTGCGGGCGAGGCATAAGGTTGCCTGCTCGGGCAGTCCTGCTCGCGCGGAGAGCACATTAAGTGCTCTCCGGCTCGTGCGGAACTCGCGATCAACCTTATGCCTCTCGGACTGTCCCGGCCCTCACGGGTCCTGAGCACGACACACCGGACTGGGTTATCTGAATAAATATGGTGAAGGCCCCTTTTGGGGCCTTCTTTTTATAAAAATTCGCCTACTCGGTGGACTTCGGGTTCTAGGTCTACGCCGAATTGGTCTTTGACGGTTGCTTGGATGTGGCGGATGAGTTCGTCGACGTCGGCGGCGGTGGCGTGGTCGGCGTTGACGATGAAGCCGCAGTGCTTTTCGCTCACCTGGGCGCCGCCGACAGCGTGGCCGCGCAGCCCGGCGTCCATGATGAGCTTGCCGGCAAAGTGGCCCTCGGGGCGCTTGAAAGTGGAGCCGGCGCTCGGCATGTCGAGCGGCTGTTTGTCCTCGCGGCGTTGGCGGTAGTCGTCCATGTCGGCCTTGATCATCGCGGCGTTGCCCGGGGCGAGATTGAAGGTGGCCGAAAGCACGATGAAGCCGTCGTCGGCGATGCGGCTCTTGCGATAGCCCAGATTGAGCTCGTCGACATCGAACTCGATGATGCTGCCGCTACCGCGGGTGCCGTCGTCGAGCATGCGGGCGGGCTTGTAGACGCGTACAGACTCCAGCACGTCGGCCATGCAGGCACCGTAGGCGCCGGCGTTCATGTAGCAGGCGCCGCCGACCGATCCGGGGATGCCCGAGATGGGCTCCATGCCGGTGAGACCGGCCTCGGCTGCCGCGGCCGCAACATCCGAAAGCAGCGCACCGGCTGCTGCCGTAACGTGCGTGCCGTCGACGGTAATGTCGGAGAGGCCCTCGCCTAGCGCTACGACGACGCCGCGTATGCCCTTGTCGCCGACGAGTAGGTCGGAGCCGTTGCCCACGATGGTGAGTGGCAGATCGCAGCGATAGCAGGTATCAAGCGTGGCGACGAGGCTCTGCTCGGTGTCGGGCGTGACAAAGACGTCGGCCGGGCCGCCAATCTTAAACGTGGTGTGCTCGCGCATGGGCTCGCTCATCAACACGTTGTCCTCGCCGGCAACGCCAGCGAGCGCGCACAGCAGGTCCTCGTTAAAAAAGTCGTTCTCGTGCATCCGAATATCCGCCTTTTGGTGGTCGTTGTCATCAATCGATTGCAATATACCCCACCTGGACGTATTTGGTGCGCTGGCGGCGATAAAACAGCCGTCTACCGGATTGGTAAAGTGTTTATCATCGAGGTAGAGGGGCAGTCGCTATACTTTCAAGAGATTGCGCGTAAACCCGGAAGGAGCGAGATGGCCAACAAAGTCACCCTCAAGCAGATCGCCCAGGAGGTGGGGCTTTCCCCCTCGTCGGTCTCGCTTGTTCTCAACAATCGGCCTTGTCGCATCTCGGAAGAAAACCGCAAGCTTATCAAGGAGGTCGCGGCGCGCAACCACTATGTTCCCAACCAGATTGCGCGCAGCCTGGTCATGCGCGAGTCACGCACCCTGGGTCTTATCGTCCCCAACATCGAGAGCCGATTTTTTGCTTCACTTGCCGGTAGCTTGGAAAAGCGCTGCCGCGAGGACGGCTATGCGCTCTTTATTACCAGCTCGGGCGGAAGCGCCGACGATGACTTGGAACTGCTGCGCCAGCTGGTGACGCGCGGCGTCGATGGTGTCTTCCTGGTGGTAGGCGACGAGTTCTCGGACGACCGTGCCCTGCGCGAAGAGGTCAGCCATCTACCCATCCCTGCCGTGATGGTCGACCGCGCCATTGAGGGGCTCGAGTGCGACAAGGTGATGTTCGACCACGAGATGGGTGGCTATATGGCTACCCGCTATCTGATCGAGCAGGGTCACCGCCGCATTGCCTGCTTGGTTAATGCACGTCGTTCCAATACGGGTCGCAAGCGACTTGCCGGCTATGAGCGCGCGCTGCGCGAGGTTGGCCTGCCTATCGACGCGCGTTTGGAGTTTGAGAGCGAGTACTACATTCCGAGCGCCTACGAGGCCTCGGAGGCGGTGCTCGCAACCGACGCCACTGCCGTATTCGCGAGCTCGGACAACATTGCCCTCGGTCTGCTCAAGCGTTTGCACGAGATGGGGAAGAGCATCCCGGGCGATATTTCGGTGGTGAGCTATGACAACTCGGCGGCCGACGTTCTCTTTGAGCCGGCGCTGACCGCCATTGAGCAGGATCCTGGTGTCCTCGCGGAACATGCTTTTGGCTGCATGTCCAAGCGTCTTGCCGGTAGGGGCGGTAGGCGTGCCGAAGAGGTCGTCCTGGAGCCGGCGCTTATCGTTAAGGGCAGCGTGCTCGAGCTTACTAAACATAACTAAACACGTTTATCAATTTGCAGAGACCGAATGTGGAGTACCTGTGGCAGACAATGCTGCAGGTGAATGTCGCGTTTTGTTGATCGATGTGATTGATAAGGGTGATAAAACGTTTTTTCACCATGATAAAACGTTTTAGCAAATATACTAGTCCCAACGAATGGTTGCCGTATTGGAGGGCGACCGCACAGCGGAGGGACATAAACAATGGCTAAAACACTGGGGACGCCGTGGCAAAAGCTGGGCCACGAGGTGCCGGCTTCCGAGCTCGAGGGCGTCGACCTGTATTGGCGTGCATCGAATTATCTGTCCGTCGGTCAGATCTACCTTCGCTCTAACCCGCTCATGCGCCCCGACTTTGTCGATGAGAAAACCGGCGAGGTGCGCGACTTTGGTCGCCCGGACGTTAAGCACCGCCTGGTCGGTCACTGGGGCACCACGCCCGGCATCAACTTCCTGTTCGGTCATGTCAACCGCCTCATCGCCGATCACAACCAGAACGCGATCTTCTTGATGGGCCCGGGTCACGGTGGTCCCGCTGGCACCGCCCAGTCGTTGCTCGATGGTACCTACCGCGAGATTCGCCCCGACATTACCAATGACGAGGCCGGCCTGCAGAAGTTCTTCCGCCAGTTTTCCTACCCCGGCGGTATTCCGAGCCATTTTGCGCCCGAGACGCCCGGCTCCATCCACGAGGGCGGCGAGCTCGGCTACACGCTCAGCCACGCCTACGGTGCCGTCATGGATAACCCGAGCCTGCTGGCCGTGGCTGTGGTGGGCGACGGCGAGTCCGAGACCGGTCCGCTCGCGACCTCTTGGCAGTCTAATAAGCTCGTGAACCCGGCAACCGATGGTATCGTCCTGCCGATCCTGCACCTCAACGGCTACAAGATCGCCAACCCCACCATTCTTGCCCGCGTGTCCGACGAGGAGCTCGCCAAGTTCTTTGAGGGCATGGGCTATAAGCCGCATTTCTTTGTCGCCGGCTTTGACGACGAGAGCCACGCGAGCATTCATGCGCGTTTCGCCGCCCTGTTCGAGCAGGTCTTCGATGAGATCTGCGACATCAAGGCCACCGCTATGGATCAGGCCACTGCGGGCGAGACCGTGGTCCGTCCGGCCTATCCCATGATCGTGTTCCGTACGCCCAAGGGTTGGACCTGCCCCAAGCAGATTGATGGCAAGAAGACCGAGGACTCCTGGCGCGCCCATCAGGTGCCGCTCGCGAGCGCCAAGGACACCCACGAGCACTTCCGCGTGCTGCGCGAGTGGCTGCGCTCCTACAAGCCCGAGGAGCTCTTTACGCCCGAAGGCCAGGTGCGCCCCGAGGTGACGGCCTTTATGCCGACCGGCGAGCTGCGTATCGGCGCCAATCCCAACGCGAACGGCGGCAAGGTACGCCGCGAGCTCGAGCTTCCCGATATTCACGCTCACGAAATCCCCGTCGCAAGTAAGGGCCACGGCTGGGGCTCCACCGAGGCCGCCCGCGTCTTTGGTGAGTACACTGCCGATGTTTTGGCCAAGAACATGGATGATTTCCGCATCTTCGGTCCCGACGAGACCGCGTCCAACCGCCTGCAGGCTGCCTATAAGGTGACCAAGAAGCAGTGGGATGCCGGTTTCTACGAGGACGATGCCAACGACGAGCTGCTGGCCGGTTCCGGTAAGGTTGTCGAGCAGCTGTCCGAGCACCAGTGCGAGGGCTTCCTCGAGGCCTACGTGCTCACCGGCCGCTCCGGTGTGTGGAGCTCCTACGAGAGCTTTGTCCACGTGGTCGATTCCATGGTCAACCAGCACTGCAAATGGCTCGAAGCAACCAAGCGCGAGATTCCGTGGCGCGCTCCTATCAGCGGCCTCAACATTTTGCTGTCGAGCCATGTCTGGCGCCAGGACCACAACGGCTTTTCGCACCAGGACCCCGGCTTTATCGACCTGCTGCTCAACAAGGCCAACGACACGCATGTCGTGAATGCTTATTATCCGGCCGATGCCAATATGGCCCTTGCTGTGGCCGAGCGCGTCTACCAGTCCACCGACTGCGTCAATGCCATCTTCTGTGGCAAGCAGCCCGCCCCCACCTTCCAGACGGTCGACGAGGCCAAGTCTGAGCTCGCCGAGGGCGTAGCGACCTGGGAGTGGGCATCGACTGCCGACTCGCTCGCCGAGGCCGACGTCGTGGTCGCTACTTGCGGTGACGTGCCGACGCTCGAGGCACTGGCCGCAACCGATATGCTGCGCGGGCTGGGCATCAAGGTCTGGTTTGTCAACGTGGTCGATCTGCTCAAGATCCAGAACGTCTGCGAAAACGACCAAGCCATCAGCGATGAGCGCTGGGCTGAGCTGTTTGGCCGCGGCGAGAAGCCCGTGCTCTTCGCATTCCACGCTTATGCCGGCACGATTCGCCGCCTGATCTGGAACCGCCCCGGCCACGATGCCTTCCGCGTCCACGGCTACGAGGAGAAGGGCTCCACGACCACGCCGTTTGACATGCTGCGCCTGAACAACATGGACCGCTGGGCCCTGGCCGCCGACGTGCTGCGCATGGTTGACGCCGATAAGTTTGCCGAGCAGATTGATGAGTGGGAGGCCTTCCGCACCGAGGCCTTTGAGTTCGCGTGCGACGAGGGCTTCGATCACCCGGCCTTTACCGACTGGGTCTGGCCCGACGCCGCAGCCGCAACCGCTGCCGACGGCGTACTCTCCGCAACGCAGCTAACTGCCGGCGACAACGAATAGCATCCGGGACGGTCTCGCGCTGGGGCCGCCTCCGGGCGGGTGCCTTCCTCTGAGAAGTGGGCTTCGCGAACTTCTCAGAGGAAGGCACCCGCCCGGAGGCGGCCCTCTCGACCGTTTCGATCTGCGGGGGCTGATTCTTTTTTATGTAATGGGGACCTTGCTTACGCTGCCTTAGAAGCCGTGCATCTAACTATGGTCAGCCAAGATTGCATTGCCGGGGCGGGTACGGGGTGCTTGGTTTTGGAAGTTCGCTAAGCCAACTTCAAAAACAAAGCAACCCGTCCCCCCCCCCCCCCCCCCCCCCCCCCCCCCCCCCCCCCCCCCCCCCCCCCCCCCCCCCCCCCCCCCCCCCCCCCCCCCGCCCTCGTCCGTGAACTTTTTCGCTGGGCGAGCCATAGACACCACGCACCGATGCGGTAAAGCGGCGGCTTGAAATTGGTGCTATATTCAACTTGAGTTGTTTAATACTAGTACGGGAGGCTGATATGGGGCTGTTCAAGAAGAAAAACCCGCAGGATGCCTTTGATCCCGATGTGTTTACCATCACGGATACGATTTTGGACCCACCGCGGTTTACACTTTTGCCGGCTATCTACCAGGACGCCACGCGCCGCAAGTGGGCCGTGCATCAGCGCGGCGGCGAGCCGAAGATTTTTGACTATGCGGACGTGCTGCAGTGCGAGATTGTCGAGACCGGAAATCCCGAGGATGTGCCGGAGCTTAGCAATCGCGAACTAGCTCAGCAGATTTTGATTAATCCAGCTCAGGCTACCAAAAACAACGCTGCCAAGCGTAATATGTGCCTTGGTATGGGTGTCGTCGTTGCCGTGCAAACCGGCGAGGATGAGATTTCGAAGCTTGAGATTCCGGTGACCGCGGGCGAAGTCAAGCGAGACTCCGGCCTATATCGGTCGTATCGGAACGTTGCGGAGCAGATCAAAGAAGCCTTCGACGCCATGGGGCGTCCGGAGCAATGATGCCCGCAGCATCAAGCGGTTGAGGAGCCTTGCCCATGTCGAGTGAACCATATGCGATTCCGCCCAAAGATCGCGCCTTTGAGGGCATTCTTTGGTATATCAAACATTATGACCTGCAGGGTGGTGACCGGCTGCCCGCCGAGCGTGTGCTTTGTGAAGAGCTGGGCGTGTCACGCACGGCGTTGCGCGCTGCGATCACGCGTCTGATTTCGTGCGGAACTTTGGAAAGCCGCCGCGGTTCGGGCACCTATGTGTGTCCTCCCAAACCGCTGAACATCTTTCAGGAAACATGGAACTATACGCAGGCGGTGGAGAGGGTTGGCTCAAAGTCGACCGCGCGCCTGGTTTGGTCCAAGGTCGTGTACGCCGATATCGATTTGGCCCAAAAAGCCCAGATCGACCTGGGCACGCCGCTCTTCTGCATTCGACGTGTGCGCGTGGTTAATGGTTCCCCGGCGTCGATTGAGACGGCTCACGTCAACCTGTCTTTGTGCCCCTCGCTTCCCGATCACGATTTTGAGCAGGAAAGCCTCTACGACGTTTTGCTTAAAGAGGGGAATGTCCATGTGGCGCACGGCAAGGAGTATATTTCCATCAGCCGTCTGAACGCCGACGAGGCCAAGTTGCTGGGTGCCCAGGAGGGCACGCCGGTGTTTTACAAAGCTTCGCACGAGCGTGACGAGAACGATGGCTTTGTCGAGTATTGCAAGTCCGTGATTCTGCCGACCAAGTATCGTTTTGCCGATAACGGGGAGGCGGACGGCGTTGCGACGAAGGTGGGTGTCGAATGGCTGATGCAGTAGAAGACTTGCCGGTTTACAAGCAAATTCGCCGCTGCATTGCGGAGCGAATTGAGCGCGGCGACTACCCGACGGGCTCGATGATTCCGTCCGAAAACGAGCTGGCCGAGGAGTTTGGCACGACGCGCCTGACAATCCGAAGCGCCATGGACGAGCTGGTCAAAAGTGGCCAGATTCGTCGGGTACAGGGCAAGGGCGCCTTTGTAGGACACAAGTGGTTTGACGAGCACGAACGCAAGGGCGGCTTCCGTCAGTCGGTTCTGGCGTCGGGTGCGACGCCGTCGGTGCGCATCCTGGCGCGCTCCAAACGCTACGCCGGCCCGTATTACGCCGACCTGTTTGACATCGCCGAGGACGATCTGCTTTACTCGGTGCGCCGTCTCAACTGCATTGATGGTGAGCCCGTATCGATCGAGATGACGCTGATTCCGTGTCTGCTGTTTCCGGGCATCGAAGACGTGGACATTTCGGTCTTCAGCCTGTTCGAGACCTATGACATGTTGGGGCGCAAGCCGGACAAGTCGATTGAGAAACTCGATATTGAAGCGCTGGGCGCACGCGATGCGAGTTTGCTCAATCTTGAGCCGGGCGATCTGGCGCTCGTACTGGAATGCCTGACCTATGACTCGAGTGGGCAGCCGATTGAGCATGCCAAGTCTTTTAACCGCGGCGATGCCGGCGGATATACCTACAACTATTAGCGTCTAGAGCATCCTCGTGCACGGCGGGGTGCTCATTTTTTACGGACATGTGTCGCATGACCGATGAGCGGCAAAAACTGACCGTCTACCGAGATGGGAGGACGAAATCAAAAAATCGGTATTAAAAACGGCTAACCTGTAATCGTTCACTGGTATTAAGAACCTTTGAATTGTTGAGCTTGGGGCCAAGATGTCCACAAGGTTAAGCGGCGCGACGGGGCGGCAAGCCCGGCCAGTCCGTGCGACAATTCGAACTGCTCGTGAAAGGAGCGGGAATGAAGGAGACCGAGAAGATCGAGATCATGCACTTCGACCAGGAGGGCTACCTCGAGGACGGCAGGAACGTCTACGAGGCCGGCAAGCGGATGACCGCCCTGGCCGACCGCGTGCACGAGGAGGGCTACGACGCCGTCTTCCTGATGGGCGTCGGCGGCACCTGGGACGAGTTCATGCAGCTCGAGTACCTCATGAACAAGTTCGGCGACCGCGACCTCGAGGTCTACCTGATCCACGCCGCCGAGTGGAACGTCATGGGCCACAAGCGCATGACCGACAAGTCCGTCGTGCTGACCGCCTCCGAGTCCGGCACCACCCCCGAGGTGCTCGAGGCCGTCGGCAAGATGAGGGAGATGGGCGTGCGCGTCTACGCCATGACCAACCCCGAGGGCAAGATCGGGCAGGCCGTGGGCGCCGAGAACTGCGTCATGATGGCCTCCGACCATGGCTCCGGCGGCTGCGAGAAGGGCTACTACCTCGCCGACTGCTTCGGCCTGCGCCTGCTCAACCGCCGCGGCTGCTTCCCCAAGTTCGACCTGTTCATCGAGCAGACGAAGGACG
>NZ_JBQKHK010000021.1:0-19595 GCF_052118305.1 Collinsella sp. LCP21S3_D3 | reverse complement strand
TATGATGTCCAGCATCCCGTCCCCGTCTCTTCGATGTTGATGTTTGGCGACATTCATCTTAGGGCGGGGACGGGACATTATTACGTCAACGCTGGTCTAACGGAGAGTTACGCAAAAAGTCAAAGTGCGTCTCGCTCAAGATAATCGACAGGAAGATGAGCGCAAAGCCGGCAAGCAAACGCGAGGTGAGCACCTCCCCCATCAGCAGCACCGAGAACAGCACGCCCGATGGCGACTCCATCGAAAGCAGTAGTGAGCCCGTCGAGGCCGGGACATGCGCCAAGCCCACGTTTTGGATGAGCAAACCCACGCATGTGCAGCCTACCGAGAGAAATGCCATCACGCCAATAAAGCTCGGCGTCCACACGGATAAAGGCGCCTGGGTCTCGAACGGCAGCGAAGAGATCAGGCACAGCACACCGTTGCCCGCAAACATCCAAAACGTGATGACGTTGATGTCCATCTTGCGACCGTACTTAGCGGCCACCGCCATCTGGATGGCAAAGAAGACCGCGCCGCCCAGCGTAATAACATCGCCGACATTGAACTCGACGCTATCAAGCGCCACCAAGCCAATGCCCGCCAGACACAGCAACGCGGCACCCAAGTTGTAACGGGTAAGTTTTTCGCCGCTTAGGACATAGCTCGCAAACGGAACCAAGATGCAGTACGTGCCCGTCAAAAACGCGCTTTTGCCTGCCGTGGTCTGCGCCAGACCAATCGTCTGCAAACCGTAGGCACCCCACATGAGCACGCCCATGCCAAGTCCAACAATCAGATTTCGAGCGTTGAAATGGGCAACAATGCGCTTGTGGAAGACGGCAAGCATGACCAGCGACGCCGGAAGAAAGCGAATGTAGAGCAGCTCGAACACCGGAATGGTATCGAGCGCGTCCTTCATGGTGGTAAAGGAATAGCCCCAGATGACCGCTATCGAAAGCAGCGAGACCTTCCAGAACAGCGGCGAGCGCGCACCGGCACCGCGAGAGGCACCGCCGGCACCCAGGTCTTCGCGGGCCACAGGGCTATCGGGCATATTTTCGATTTCAATAACGGCATGATGAGCCATAGGGCATCCTCGCGCTCGGTCTGGGCGTGGTGTCCGCACGCGCGCGACCGCATGCCGCCTCATGGTCAAATAAAAACGGGACGCGCCGGACCCCCGGCACGCCCCGCAACTGTAGCAACAATCAAGCAGCCCACGCAATTCAGCCCACTAAAGCGTTTTGTTCCGCCGTTCTACCGAACGGCGGACCGGCCGACGCTGCGCGAGCCGCATTCACGCCAATCTGACGTTCAATTTCAAGGGCGCGACCAGAAGGTCAGCGCCCTTTCATTTCACGTCACCTTGGCGCAAATGCGGCTCGCTCGCTGGCATTAGTGCTACATCAGCGTTAACGTTGCCGCACTAAATTAGCTTTGTCGACTCCAGCTTTTCGATAATCCAGTCGTTGGCTTTGATGACCGGACGACGGAAGACCACGCCCAGGGCCAGCGACGGAATCAGATAGCTCGCCAGAATACCCAGCTCAACCCAGTACTCCATATGGTAGGCGCCAGCCATGGCGGCATGCATGGCGTTGATGCCATGGGTAAACGGCAGGAACGGATAGATCGCCTGGAACACGGGGCCGGTCATCTCGATGGGGAATGTGCCGCCCGAGCCACCGACCTGCATGACCAACAGCACGACAGCGAGGGCCTTGCCGATATCGCCAAACGAAACCGTAAGCGTGTAGACGATATTGGAGAACACGAGACTCGCGATCCAGCCCGCCAACACAAACTGCAGCGGGTTGTCGCACTGGATTCCAAAGAACAAGATATCGCCGGCGCACACGAGCGTTGCCTGCAGCAAGGCCAGACCGCCAAAGAACAGATAACGGCCCAGGTAGATCTCGTGCAGGCGTACGGGGATGAGCTCGTTGATGAGCTCATCGTCGACCGAGACCTTCATCATGGCCGCCAGTACGATCGAGCCAACCCAGAGCGACAGAATCGTGTAGAACGGTGCCATGGCCGAACCGTAGTTGCGGATCGGATAGACCGGCTTGCGATCGAGCGCAACGGGGCCGGAAAGCGACACGGCCAAACCCTCGGGATCGTTGCCGATCATCGTCTTGATCGTCGCAAGATCATCTGACATAAGGGCACCGTCGAGCTCGTCCTTAAACGCGCTGATCTTGTCCGACGCCTCGCCCAGCTGATCGGAAGCCTTGTTGACCAGCTTTGCAGCCTTGGAGAGGCCCTTTGCCAGCGAACCGGATGCGTCGGTCAGGCCATCTACGGCGCTATCCAGATCGCCCGAGATACCATCGAGCGAGTCTAGAATGCCCGAGACGGTCTTCTTGAGCTCCTTGGCCTTAACCGAGAACGTGGAATCGTAATCGGATTTGGCGCCCGCGATGCCGGCCTTGGCATCGGCGATGGCCTGGTCGACCAAGGCACGCGAGTTGATGACCTCGGCCATGCTGCCGGAGAGAGACTCCTCGGTCGCCGTCAGGTCCTTCGCATTGTTGCGGTACTCATCGGCGATTCCGCCCAGCGACGTCGCGGCGGACTTGAGGCCGTCCTTCAAATTCTCATCGCTCACCTGGTCGGCAAGTCTGCAGAGTTGATCGGCCATCGCATCGATATCCTTGGCGCGCGCATTGAGGGCCTTGGCGGCAGCATCGAGTTGGGACACCGTAAGATTGACATGCTGGTTTGCAGCATCGAATGCATTTTCGAGCTCGGTGGAAACGTTATCGAACGAACCCGCGCTCCCATCAATAGCGGCATCGATCGCATCGCTGGCGGACTTGAGCGCTTGCTCGGAATCGGCAATACCGCTCTCGGCATGCCGCATGAGCTGCTTCACCGACTCCTCGGTCGATCCGGACTGCTTGAGCATACCGCTCGCCGACGTCAGCGAATCGGACGTGGAGCTCAAAATGCCCGCAAGCGACGTTGCGCTGGCCTGAATGTCCTGCAAGCCCTGGACCGAATCGCCCAGCGTCGAGGACAGGTTGGCGATAAAGTTGCTCACCTGGTCGGTGCTCATGTAATCGAGCAGGCTGGACACCGTCTTAAGGCCGATGGTCGTGATGGTCTTGGTAAAGGTCTCATTGACTTGGCTCTGGACGGCGCTCGAGCCCTTCTCGGTCACGATCTGCGCGATGGCGTTGGCCTTCTGGTTCTCGTAGAACTCGATATCGGCATGCTTCACCTCAGTCGAGAAAAGCGTCATCATGTCGGCGCTAAACGTTTTAGGGATAACGACGGCAGCGTAGTACGCGCCCGACTTAACGCCCTCGATCGCCTTATCGCGGTCGTTGAGGACAACCCAGTCGAAGTTCTCGTTGCCGCGCAGGGTGGCGGTTACGTTTTCGCCCACGTTGACCTCGACGGGGATCAGATCGCTCTCGTAGCCCTCATCGGTATTGACCACGGCAATCTTAAGGTTGCCGGTATTGCCGTAGGGATCCCAGCTGCCGGCGATGTTAAACCACGCGTACAGGCACGGCACGATAATGAGGCCCATCACGACGACCATGCCGATCACGGAGCGAGACACGTTTTGGACATCGCGCTTAAACAGGTGCAGGATGTTTTTCATTTATGCCTCACCTCCTTTAGAGTGCTTGCCAAGCGGGGTGGTGTCCCCGTCGTTTCCGTTTACGTTGTCAACGCCGTCGGCATCTTGAGCCTTACGATGCGCACCGATATGCGGCAGACGGCTCGTGGGCTGTTCGCTGTCCTTGGTGCCCCGCTCGCTGGCGTTGAGACCAAACATGCGACGGGCGGCGGGGATGGCAGCCGTGTGCTCGCGCATCTCGCGGCGCAGGTCCTCGTCCGAAAGCGCCGAGATACGCATCTGGGTATTGAGGCTCGCGCGGATGTACTCGATGTTGATGAGCCAGCCACAGATGGCGATAACCGAAATGATCCAGATAACGAGCAGGATGATCTTGCCGTTATTGTCGATATCGAGCACCGTCGACAGGACAAAGAGCAGGACCTGCACGCCTACCACGGCGGCAAAACCGCCCTTGATGTAGTACGGGTAGCGATGCTCAAAGGCGACCGCATGATCGAGCAGTTCGCGACGGTACGAATCGGAATCGAGCATGACACGCATGGCCGTGCGCAGCGAGTAGCGCTGGCGCGGCAGGTCGTTGGACTCGCAAATCATCATACCGGTCGTGGAAAGCTGTTTATCAAAGAGCAGATTGAGGTTGAGCAGCAACGGGCGCAGCTGCAGACCGATAAAGAGCGCCACGATCAAGAACACGCCCAGGATGCACAGGTTAAACAGGTAGTTGAACGAATACATGCCGCCGACGGTCTCGCGCAGCAGGTTGATGCCATAGGTGAAGGGCAGCAGCGGGTGCAGCCACTGGAAGAAGCCGGGCATCATCTCGATGGGATACATGCCCGACGAGCCGGGGATCTGCACAATGACGAGGATGACGCCAATGGCTTTGCCGATATGCTTAAAGGTAGTGGACAGCGCATAGATGATGTTGACGTAGGTGAACGAGATAGCGATGCCGCCCAGCACAAAGAGCAGCGGATTGACGCACTGAACGCCAATGACCAGATCGCCCACCGTAACGATGATGGCCTGGAACGCGCCCAGGATCACCAGGAGCAACCAGCGACCAAAGTAGCCCTGACGCGCGGTAAAGCTGCCGATGCCTTCACGGTCGACCTCGAGCTTGTAGATGGCGATGAGCACATAGCCGCCTACCCACAGCGCCAGATTGGTGTAGAAGGGCGCGATGCCCGAGCCAAAGCTCTTGACCGGATAGATTGACTTGGACGTCAGCTCAACCGGAGATGCCATGAAATCTGCCACGTCATCGACGTCGACGTCCATGAGGCCGGCCAACTCGCCCATAGACTCAAAGGTCTGCAGCGCCGCAATGTCATTGGCGGCGGTCGCGAGCTTGTCCTGAACCTTGGCAAGCGAGGCATCGGTCTGGGACAGTGTGGTCTTGGCCTGTTTGAGCGTCGCATCGAGTTGGGCCAGCGTGCCACGCGCGCTCGCAATCGTGGGCGTAAGACCCGATACGATGCCGGTCAGGTCGCCCGAAACGGCGGCGAAGGAGTCCAGAGCGCTCGAAGCCTTCGGCAGCGCGTTCTGCCCCAGATCCGTCTGAGCCTGATTCATGTTGGTCGTACCGGTTTTGATCGCAATGTCGATAGCATCGCTGGCGCCCGAGACAGCCAAAGCGTCATTCGCAATAGCGTTTGACTGATCGGAGAGATTATTCTTGACGGCCTGAAGGCTCTCAATTTGCCCTCGAAGCATATCAATCGCAGACGCGATCAGCGCATTAACTTCTTCCGAGCCCGTCGGCGCGCTGTCGGCCAGCTTCTGCAGACTCTCGATAAGAGTCTTGTTATGGTCGATCGTCGCCTGAAGCGATTCGCGCGAGTTGTCGATGCGGGTGGTTGTGGACGTCAAAGCACCCGTCATCTTTCCGACCGCGGTGTACGCGGAAGCCGACGTCTTGCTCAACGCGGCGCTGCCCTCCGAGAGCGCCTTGGAAAGCGAGGTGATGGACTTGCCAGCCGTGGTGCGAGCTTCGCCCAGCAGATCATTACCCTGAGCGATTGCCTGCGTTAGCGAAGGCGCCTGTCCCTGCAGGCCCGCCAACGCAGCATCGGCCGAAGCAATCGAGCTGCTTGTCTTATCGATGGCGGCATTCATGTCGCCAATCGAACCACGCACCTCGCCCAAGGTATCGGATGCTTCGGACACCGAACTTGCCAGCGAATCCTGGGTCTGGGTTGCCTTGTCCTTTAAATCGACTCCGGCATCCTTGGCGATACCGGCAACGGTCTCGCCCGCCGTGGAGACAAATTCCGAGTTGATCTGCTCCTCGATGGTGTTGGCACCGGTGTCGGTAACCTTGGGCGCAATAGCGCTCTTCTTCTCATTGACGTAGTACGTAAGCTTGGGCTGATGGTAGTTGCCGTCGAGCATCGAAACCAGGTTATCCGAGAAGTTCTTGGGGATTACGATGGCCGCATAGTACTCACCGCTCTCAACGCCCTCTTTGGCATCGGCCGCCGAATCGACGAAGGTCCAGCCCAGCCGATCGTTCTCCTTGAGCTGATCGACGACCTTATCGCCCGCGTTGAGCTCGCCCACCAAGTCGTTTTGGGTGCCCTGATCGTTGTTGGCGATGGCAATCTTGATACCCTGGGTGTTTCCGTACGGATCCCAGTTGGCAACGATGTTGTACCAGGCATACAGCGAGGGAATAACGCACACGCCGAGGGTAACCACCAGGGCGACGGGGTTCACGATCAATCGCTTGATGTCGCGTTTAAAGATTGCAAAGGAAACCTTTGCATCGGATAGTTTGCTGCCGAGACTCACGCTTGGACCATCCATCCTGTCGTTGAATCGAATCGTACTATCGATAACCATTGTACGAAGGCGCTTTAGCGTCTCAGGGCACAATGGTATTGAGTTTTGCGGGTAGCAATATACTACGAAGATGAGTTAACGTACAGTTGTACAGTATCTTAAATTCCCGCAGCTCCCAAAACCACAACCCGCACAAATTAGCAACCCAACTAGTCGTTGGGGACGTTCTTTAGTCATTAGGAACGTTCTTAAACGACTAGTCAAACAAGAACGTCCCCAACGACTAGTTTGGACCACGGTAACGTCGATGTTTTGGCAATGCCAGCGAGCGGGCACCAGAGCGAACAAATTGGCATGAAAAGAGGACGGCATAGACCTTCTGGTCATGCCGTCCTCTTTGAATGACAAGTTGTCGCTCTGGTGCCCGCGCAGCGTCGACCGGTCCGCCGTTCGGCAGAACGGCGGAACCAATTACATAAGCTCGCAGACAGCCGCCGCGAAGGCAACGGGGTCCTCGGGCAAAATACCCTCGACGAGCAGGGCCTGGTCATAGAGCAGGCCGGAGTACTGCTTGATCTTGTCGGCGTCGCCCGCCTTCTGGGCAGCGACGAGCTTGGCAAAGACCGGGTGCTTGGCGTTGAGCTCGAGCACACGCTGGCTCTTGGGCATACCGTCGGGCGCACCCTCGGGACCCTTCTGAAGCACCTTCTCCATCTCGAGCGAAAGCGGACCCTCGGTGGTGATGCACGCGGGAGCATCGGTCAGGCGCGCAGAGACGGCGACCTTCTCGACCTTGTCACCGAGTGCCTCCTTCATGGCGCTAAAGAGGTCCTCGTTCTCCTTAGTGGCGTCCTCGGCCTCCTTCTTCTCGTCCTCGGTCGCCAGGTCAAGATCGCCGGTAGCGACATTCTTGAGCTCCAGGTGACGATCCTCGACCTCGGGCTCGGCACCGTCGGCAACAGCCTTCTCGGCAGCCTCGCGGGCAGCGTCGTCCTCGTAGATCTTGGGCATATCGACGGCAACGTACTCACGCATAGCCTGGAACGTGAACTCATCTACATCCTGCGTCAGCAGCAGCACGTCATAGCCGCGGTCGAGTACGCCCTTTACCACGGGCATCTTGGTCAAGCGCTCACGCGAGTCGCCGGCGGCGTAGTAGATGGCCTTCTGATCTTCGGGCATGCCCTTGGCATACTCGGCCAGGGTAATCATCTTCTGCTCCTTGGCAGACCAGAACAGCAGCAGGTCGGCGAGCTCATCGGCCTTCATGCCATAGCTCGAATAGATGCCGTACTTAAGGCCACGGCCAAAGTTCTCAAAGAACTTCTCGTAGGCCTCGCGGTCGTTGTCACGCATATCCTCAAGGTCGGCGGTAATCTTCTTTTCCACACGCTTGGCGATAGCCTTGAGCTGACGGTTCTGCTGCAGCGTCTCGCGCGAGATGTTGAGCGACACGTCGGCGGAATCCACGACGCCGCGGACAAAGTTATAGTAGTCGGGAAGCAGGTCGTCGCACTTCTCCATGATCAGGACGTTGGAGCTGTAGAGCGCCAGGCCCTTTTCGTAGTCCTTGCTGTACAAATCGAACGGCGCGCGGCCCGGCACAAACAGCAGGGCGTCGTACTCGAGCGTACCCTCGGCGTGGAAGCTGATGGTGCGCGCAGGATCGTCAAAGTCGTGGAACGTAGACTTGTAGAACTCGTCATAGTCCTTCTGCTCAACATCGGAGCTGCGCTTCTTCCAGATCGGCGTCATGGAGTTAACGGTCTCGAGCTCCTGGTAGTCCTCGTACTCGGGCTTGTAATCCTCCGGCGCGTCCTCGGGCTTGGGTTTCTGGCGGCTCTTGGAGACCATCATTTGGATTGGGTAGCGCACATAGTTGCTGTACTGCTGAATCAGGCTCTTGAGGCCCCACTCGGTCAGGAAGCGATCGTAGGTCCCGGCCTCGCCATCGGCGTCGAGCTTCTCGTTCTCGCGCAGCGTCAGGATGACATCGGTGCCGTGCTCGGCGCGCTCGCCGTCCTCGATGGTATAGCCCTCAAGACCGTCGGATTCCCACACATGGGCGACATCCTCGCCATAAGCGCGGCTGACCACCTTCACGTGGCTGGCGACCATAAAGGCCGAGTAGAAGCCCACGCCAAACTGACCGATGATGTCGACATCCGAACCCTGCTGCTCGGCGTTCTCGGTCTTAAACTCCTCGGAGCCGGAATGGGCAATGGTGCCCAGGTTGCGCTCGAGCTCCTCGGCGGTCATGCCAATGCCGTTATCCGAGATGGTAATGGTGCGGGCGTCTTTATCAAAGGAGACGCGAATAGCCAGGTCGCCCTGGTCGAGCTTGACGCTCGGATCCTGCAGGCTCTTAAAGTTGAGCTTGTCGACGGCGTCGCTCGCGTTAGAGATAAGCTCGCGCAGGAAGATTTCCTTGTTGGTGTAGATGGAGTTGATCATGAGGTCGAGCAACTTTTTGCTCTCGGTCTTAAATTGACGCATGTGCAGTCCTTTCGCGCTACCCCCGTCCGCAAAAACAGCTCGGTTGCCCGAGCCGTATCGCAGACCTGCTATGTTCAGACTTAGATTTTATAACCCATTAGCGCGCATATATACATGCGGAATCGAAAAACTGTATGTCCGAACACTCCGATGCGCCAATTGCCAAGGAGTGTCCCCAACTGCCGACAGAAAAGGAACGTCCCTATCTGCCATCTACGCGCTTGGCCATCCAGGCATGGGGTTGGCCCTCGTCTTCGTAGTCAACCGGGGCAATTTGTGTGTAGCCAGCCTTTTCATAGAGCGGCAACACGTATTCCTGCGCGTGCAGCTTAATAAGTTTAGCGCCGGCATCGCGTGCGCATGTATCGCTGGCCTCGACGATCGCGCTTGCCAACCCGCGACGACGCATAGCCGGCAGCACGGCGACGCGCCCCATAATGTAGGTCTCCCCCGCGGCGACGCCTTCGTCCAAGTCGCACGCCGGTGGCACCGGAGCCTCCGCATCTGCCGCGCGCTCCAGCTCCTCGGGAAACACGCGCGAGCAGCCGGTGAGTTGGCCATCCACATACAGCGTCACATGGATGCAGCCCGGGTCCTCGTCAATCTGGTCAAACTCGTTTTCATAGCCTTGTTCGTCCATAAAAACGGCGCGGCGCACCAGCGCCGCGTCCTCAAAGCAACCTGTCTTAAGTTGGATATCCAAGGCGGCCCCTTCATTCAGTAAGAACGTTAGGGACAGATTTTAGCGAAAATGAGCCCCGCGCACACTAAACTTCGCACGCGCTTTTGCCAGGCAATCGTAGTGGCCCACGTTATGGGCGTCACTCGCGATAAAGCTGTACAGATTTTGCTCGAACAGACGCTGCGCCGGCTTTTTCTCGCGACCAAAGCGCCCACCCGCAATAAAGTCGGCAGAAGCCTGCAGCTTACAGCCCATGTCGACCAGACGCTCGGCCACACTCACATCCTTTTGAACAGCGCGATATCGCTCGGGATGGGCGATGATCACCTGGTAGCCGCGGCATTGCAAATCGTAAATCGTACTCTCGTACTCTCTAAACGCATAGGAATCAGCATGCGTCGAAAGCTCGAGCAGGAACTCGTTGGTTCCATCGAAATGCAGGTACTCCGCAGCGTCGATGCCCAGCTCGACGAGCTTTCGGTGGTTGACCTCAAAGCCCATCTGAAGCGGAAAACCATCTGCGTTATCCCGCAATAGCTCAAAGGCATCCCACATCTTGTCGTAGTCAAAATAGGGATCTCGGCAATGCGGGGTGCAGACAATTCTGGTTACGCCAGCCTGCTTGGCAGCTGCAAGCATCGCCAAGCTCTCATCAAGATCGGCAGCGCCGTCGTCTACACCCGGCAAGATATGACAATGAATGTCGCGCATAGGTCGGCCTTAATCAACTAAACGTTTGCCCGGTTGGTAAAGATGCCCATTTTAGAAGCACCCTGAGCAGCGGAACCGTTCTTTACCTTCTTACCTTCCTTGGTGTAGTAAGAATAGTAATACTCGCTGGTCTCGGTCTCGCAGTAATTCATAACGGTACCGATGAGCTTGACCTTCTCGGACTTCTTAAGCTGAGCGATGGCGTTGAGCGCCTCCTCGCGCTTGGTGAAGTCTTCGCGCACCACAAACAGCGTGCCGTCAGTCAGGCTGGCGATCTCGGCAGCATCGATGAAGGTGCCGACCGGGGGAGCATCAAAGATGACGTACTGGAACTTGGCGGACAGTGCCTTTACCAGCTTGGCAAAGCGGTGAGAGACGATGATGTCGGCAGGATTGGGAATATGCGGCTCGGCATCGAGGAAGTAGAAGTTCTTCTGACCCGTCTCGACAATCGCCTGGTCAATAGAAACCTGCTCGGAAAGGACTGCGTAGAGTCCGCCGCGGGAGCGGACGCCGAGCATATCGGCAAGGGACCTGCGACGCATATCAGCCTCGACCAGCAGGACGCTCTTGCCGCTGGTGGCGATAGCCTGGGCAAGGTTGATGGAAACCGTAGACTTACCCTCGTTGGGAATCGAGGACGTGACGGTAATGGTGCGAATGGGATCATCCACGCTCGCAAAGCGGATGTTGGCCAGAAGGGTCTTGGCGGCATTCTGTACAACGAGCTTATCGGTGTTCTTTGCCTTAGCCATGCCTATTTACCACCTTTCATAGCCGGAATTCGGCCAACAACGGGAATGCCCAGGAGCTCTTCTGCCTCTTCTGCACCGCGGATGCGGGTATTGAGCATGTCTGCCAAAACGACATAGGCAACTGCGATAAAGATGCCCGCGAGGAACGCGACAGCAACGTACAGCATACGCTTGGGACCGCTGGGGGCTTCGGGGGTCTTAGCCTCGTCGATAACGTTGATGCTCTGGGCAGCGCCGACGTTCTGAGCGACCGTACTCACCGAGCTAGCTATGGCCTTTGCGACCTCAGCCGTCTCCTTGGCATCGGTGCCGGTAACCGAAAGCGTAATGACACGCGTGGTGGTCTCGGAGGAAACAGACACCTTGTAGTCATCCAGATCGGTGAGGCCCAGTTCCTTGGCGGCGCCGCTCTTAACGCTATCGCTATCCAGCAGCGTGGCGATATCGTTGGAAAGCATCTGGCTCGCCGAGAGATCGTTGTAGCTCATCTGACCGCTATCGTCGGTCTTGGCGAGAATGTACATGCTCGTCGTCGCGGTATAGGTGTTGTCCATCGCAACGAAGGACACGATGCCCATGGCGATCGCGCAGACCACCGGAAGGGTGATGACCAGCTTGAGGTGCTTTTTGAGCAGCTGGAACAATTCGAGAAGGGTCATGCAGCTTGCCTTTCAGTTCCCGAGTTCGTATTGACAAAACTGCTCGTATAATATCGCATATTTCTACCATGCCCAAGCTCTATACATAAGATACAGCGTCCGCGTGTAAGTTGCGCAACAATTCACGCGGTAGCGGAGGCGCGGGCGTACCGTCTAATCCTCGGTTTTTGCTATGCCGCTACGCGAACGGTCCCTCTTGTTGCACGGGAAACGTTACCGTAATGGTGGTTCCCACGCCCGGCTCACTCGACAGGTCAATCGCGGCGTGATGGTACAGAGCGGCGTGTTTGACGATCGCCAAACCCAGGCCGGTTCCGCCACGCGCCTTAGAACGACTCTTGTCCACGCGATAAAAACGCTCGAACACTTTACCCTGCTCCTCGGGCGCAATACCGATACCCGTATCGGCAACAGACAGGTACGGATGACCCTCGTCATTGGTCCCGCAGCGCAGCGTGACCGTACCGCCAGGTCGGTTGTAGCGAATGGCGTTGCTTGCAAGGTTGTAGATCAGCTCGTCAATCAGGCGCGGCACGCCTTCGATCACCATGGGCTTCGTCTCGTGCCCAATGGTCACATTCGACTGCCGGGCAACTTGCTCAAGACGCTGTTCCACCGTCAAAATGGCGCGAGAGAGCTCGATGGGTTCTGTGGACCCAATGGGCACCGCCTCGCCCTCGGATGCTCGCTCCGCCTCGTCCAAGTTGGAAAGCGTAAGAATGTCGTTGACGAGCGCTGCCAGGCGGCCCGCCTCGCGATAGATGCGGCCACCAAAGTTGCGCAAGTCGTCCTCGCCCTCAACCATGCCGTTTGCAATAAGCTCGGCATAGCCCGAAATCGCGGTAAGCGGGGTCTTGAGCTCATGGGTGATATTGGCCGTGAACTCGCGGCGCATTCGGTCGTTGTCCGCTAGCACCGCCATTTGGCGCTTGAGTTCCTGGCGCTGCGACTCGATACGCTCAAGCATGGGGACCATCTCGGCATAGGCGTGCTCATAGCTACGGCGTGGGTGGTCCAAATCTACCTCTTGCAACGGCGCGATGATTGCACGGGACTCGCGGCGCGCCATAAAAAACGAGAGTATTGCACCCGCTGCTGCGATAAGCAGCATCGGCGCCACCATCGACAGCAAAATCGCCGCAACGCCAGGCTGGGCTTGCGCCAAGCGGACAACCTGGCCGTTATCAAGGGCGACGGCGCGATACAGCATAATCTCGTCGAGCGTAGAGCTTGCGCGCTCCGCGGAACCCAAACCACTCTCAAAGGCCTCGATGACCTCGGGGCGATCGCCATGGTTGGGCAGTGAGGAAGGCGACGCCTCGTTGTCGTAGGCAACCGATCCATCCTTGTTAATCAGCGTAATGCGCAAGTCCTCGCGATCGAGGCTACGCAAGAACGGGATGGGCTCCTGCTGTTCGTCGAGGGCGGCAGCAATGAGCTCGGTTTCCTGCGCCAGATTGGCACTCGTGGCATCCGCCAAGGTGTTTTGCACAAAGAACGCACCCAGCACCGTAAACGCCACGATAACCGCCATGGCGCAAACAAAGATCGTCACAAAAACGCGGTGCGACAGCGTATGTTTTCCCTGGGGGGCGAAGACCACGGGCTACTCCTCCGATGCGGTGGCCGCGGTGTCGTCACCTTCGGCACCGTCACCGGCAGAAGGCTCGGCCAAGCGGTAGCCCACGCCGCGCACGGTCTCGATGGCGCTGGCATGCTCGCCCAGTTTTTGGCGAAGCGTCTGAACGTGCACGTCAACGGTGCGCGAACCGCCGTCGAAGTCCCAGCCCCACACGCTCTGCAGCAACGACTCGCGGGTAAAGACCACGCCGGGCTTGCGCATGAGGTACTCGAGCAGGTCGAACTCGCGCAGGGTGAGCTTAAGCGGCTCGCCGGCAACGGTCACCTCGCGATGGCTGGGCGAAAGCACGATATCGCCCACGCTGAGCACATCGCTCGCCTGCTTGACCATGCCGCCGCGACGCAGCAGTGCGCGGCAGCGGCTCGCAAGCTCCATGAGCGAAAACGGCTTAGTCAGATAATCGTCGGCACCGCCATCGAGCGCCATCACCTTGTCGAGCTCGGTATCCTTGGCGGTAAGCATCATGATGGGCACCGTCTCCGTCAGGCGATCGGCACGCAGGCGACGCATAATCGCCAAGCCATCGGTATCGGGCAGCATGATATCGAGCAGCACAGCATCGGGCACCCGTCGCGCCACGGCAGCCTTAAACTCACCGTCGCACGAAAAGCCTTCGGCCTCGATCCCCTGCTTGCGCAGCGCATAGACCGTCAAATCCCTGATGTTGTCATCGTCCTCGACGTAATAGATCATGTTGAACCCCTTTGCGGCCGGCATGACCGCATCTTAATCCTAAAGGTACCTTTACTAGATGGTATCAGCCAAAACGGCCCGTCAAATAATCCGCCGTACGCGGGTCGGTAGGATTTTTGAAAAGCTGAGCGGTGGGCGCGTGCTCCACCAACTCACCTAGCAAGAAAAACGCGACGGAATCGGATATGCGCGCCGCCTGCTGCATATTGTGTGTAACGACCACGAGCGTGCAGGTCTCTTTGAGCTCGCAGGCCAGCTGCTCCACCACGAGCGTCGACACGGGATCGAGCGCCGAGGTCGGCTCGTCCATCAGCAGAATATCGGGCTGCACGGCAAGCGCACGGGCGATGCACAAACGTTGCTGCTGTCCGCCCGAAAGCCTCAGACCAGACTCCTTGAGTTTGTCCTTGACTTCGTCCCACAGGGCAGCGCGGCGCAGGGAATCCTCGACCAGCTCATCCAGCACAGCGCGATCGCGCACACCCATACCGCGGGGGCCATAGGCGACGTTGTCGTAGATGCTCATGGGAAACGGGTTGGGGCGCTGGAACACCATGCCCACGCGCTGACGAAGGCGGCAGATGTCGTAATCGCCCAGGATATCTTGACCATCGAGCGCAATCTTGCCCTCGATGCGGCAGTCCTTGATGCCGTCGTTCATGCGGTTAAAGCAACGCAGCAACGTCGACTTGCCGCAGCCCGAAGGACCGATAAACGAGGTAATCTGCTTGTCGCGGATCTTGATGGACACATCCTTAAGCGCGTGGTGATCTCCATAGAACAGGTCGAGGCCCTCGACATCGATGCGCGTCGGCGAGGCGGCAAGGTCCTCTGCCGTGGGGCGAGTCGCATCCCCAACTTCGCGCTCATGCGCGACCTCGGCCTGCGCTTCCATTAGCTCCTCGAGCTCCGTGGGCCCCACAGCCGCAGCAGCCGTCATACCGCATACCTCCACATCGATATCAAATCAGCAGTATCGATAGTAAAAATCGCAGCTCATATATGCGTGAGGGTATTGTCAAGTATTTGTAAGGACCTCCTCGATACGCGACGGGCAATCATATCGACCGTGCACACCCAAGCGTCCGCTCAGACACGAAGATAAACCGCACGCGCCAAACCCCAAGCGGCACAGCCGGTAAACGATATACTCTAGAGCCAAAGGAGACCATCCCGTCGAAAGCGAAATCAGTGAAGCATCTTACCCCTCTTGTAAAGCGTTCCGCGCAGCTGACCGTTGGCCTTGCCTGCGCCGTCGCCCTTGTCGCCGGTATTCCGTCCGTCGCCGGCGCCCAAGTGCTCACGACCGATAACATCTGCGGCAAAGCCGCCGATGCACGCGGCATTGCAGCCGAAGACCTGCCCGATATCGATGCCTCCAATGCGTTTGTCATGGGTAAAAACGGCTCCGTCTACTATGCCCGTAGCGCCGACGAGCAAGTCAAAATCGCCTCGATCACCAAGGTCATGACTGCAATCCTCGCGGTCGAGAACTGCAAAATGGACGAGAAAATCACCGTGAGCAACGCGGCGGCAACCGTAGGCAACTCGACCGCGGGACTCCTCGAAGGCGACGAGCTCACCGTCGAGCAAGCGCTGCGCGGCCTGATGATCCCCTCGGGCAACGACGCCGCCATCGCGCTTGCCGAACACGTGGGCAAAAAACTTGACCCCAAGACCAAAGATGCCGTCGCTACGTTTGTAAAAGCCATGAACGAGCAGGCCAAGAAGCTCGGCTGCACGGGAACGCTCTTCGAGAACCCGCACGGGCTGGATTTTGACGAATGGGCCGGCGATATGCATTCAACCGCACACGATGTGGCATTGATGATGCAAGAGGCCATGAAGGACGACACGATTCGCGAAGTCATGGCGAGCAAAGATCCCTGGATCGAAGTGACGGGCGCCGACGGCTCCGATCATTCGCATTCCATGGAAACGCACAATGTTTTATTGGACCAAGACGGCAATATCGGCGGTAAGACCGGCACCACCGACGATGCCGGATACTGCTTTGCAAGCGCCTACAATCGCGATGGCGACGAGATCTATACCGTTGTCTTGAACTCCAGCACCACCGACCAGCGTTTTGCCGATACGGCCACACTTGCTAGTTGGTATTACGACCACAAGGTAACGGTCGAAATCGCCAATACGCAAAAGAAGACCGCCAACGGAAATCCGCTGATGGCACGTGTCAGTCAAACCGACTGGACAGACAAAACGATCGACGCCACGCTTGCCGACCCCACCGCGCAGGCAACGGTGTTCTCACTCGCCGGCGAAGTGACCGAAAAGGTTAGCTACGATGACCTTTCGGGCACGGTGCATGTTGGCGATAAGGTGGGCAGCGTTACGCTTAAGCAGGACGGCACCAAGATTGCCGTCATGGACCTGGTTGCCGACGAGGAAGGAACGGGGCCCAATCCCATCGAGTGGCTGCTCGTGAAGCTCGACCGCCTGGGCCGCCGCATCGACAACCGCCCGCTCACAGCCGAGAGCGAGACCGTAGCCAAGGCTCCTGAGGTGTAGGGCCAAAGCGATATCACATCGAACCAAATGAGGCGTCCAACGGGGCGCCTCATTTTTTGAGGGTTCGAATCCCCAGTTAACATTCTTCTAATCAAAAAAGGGCCCCAAATGGGACCCTTCTTTCAAGTCATACTGGCGGAGAGCTGGGGATTCGAACCCCAGATGCCCTTTTGGGGCATACTCGCTTAGCAGGCGAGCACCTTCGGCCTCTCGGTCAGCTCTCCGTAACAGCCGTTCCATAGTAACCAAACACTCGAATCCGGGCAAGGGGAAATTTTGATAATTGGCCGGCAGGCTTTCCTCCCCCATAAATCAAACCCCTATCCCAACGACCGGCTGAGGGATCCGAGCTCATCGTTTCCCATCGTGCGCCACATTTGGAAGATGCAGACGCGTGCCAGGAAAAAGAAACCGTTATCGACCAGCTGCACAGCAGCGTCTGCCAGCTGGTTGGACACGGCGGGCACCGGCGGCAGTTCGAGCCCGGCCTTACTGATGGTCTCAACCGCTTCCTCGAACGTCGGTGGCTCATTGACACCCATCTCGTTCATAAGGCCCTGCATTTCCTCCAGTGCGTTGCTACCCGACTCCTCGCCGCGCGGTACCAAGCGGTAGCACGCCAACGCCAGCTGGAGCTGATCGCAGTTCCAGTAGGCAAACGCTAGGCGATAGAACAGGTAGCCGATTGCGGAACGGTCACTGGCAATGCGCAGGCCGTGGCGCGCCACCTCAATGACCTCGTCATAGCGCTCCAGACGCGCCAGCACGTTGATGAGTGCAAAGTGTGATTGCATGGATGAGCGCGCCAGATCGTAAAGATGACGCACCTCGGGCAATGCCCGCTCAAAATCCTCCTGATCGGCGTAAAAGCTGCAAATCTCATGCTGGGCAAAGTACAGCGCATCGGGAGCGCGCAAAATACGAACGGAGCGGTCTTCCTCCATTACCGGCAGCACCATACGCACCAGTTGGTTGTCGCAAAACAGCGTCTGGACCGGTCCTGTCGCCAAAAGCTCGGCAACGGCGCACTTGGCCTCCAGCTCCTCAACAAGACGGGAAAAGCCCTCAAACGCACCCGCGCGGTCGACTTTTGCCCGCTCGCGCAACTCAGCGACGCGCGCCACATACGGGTCATCGCCCTCCTCCATAACCTCAAGCTCATCAGCCGTATCGGCAAGCAGCAGGTCGCGCAACGCCGGCGGCAGCGAACGGTGGTCGTCACGCGGGCGAGCATGAACCTCAGCGGGCTCAATCGCATCCGGCGCGTCCGACTCATATGCCTCAAGCATGCGCTTGCACGGCATATCATCCATATCCATACTTTCAAAATTCTTAGCGGCGGGAACGCAATTGGCCAGATAAGCCGCACGCCCAAAGGAATATGTTGCAATGATGCGCTCGCCCCGCTCGCCATCGGGAGCCGCAATCTGAACGTAGCAGCGCGTAATGCTGGCACCGGCAGCAAAACAAGCCGCTGCTAGCGTGAGCGCCACGCGCGCATCGTGCTCGGTGGCCCATGCTGCGCGCTTAGGCTCATCCACCTCGCGCCAGGCATCATCTTGAGCATCGTATTCGCGCTGCGGCATAGCATCGACAACCGTTCGGCCAAATCGAACCAGCATGATGCCCTCGGCGACGTTCGCCCGATAGGTGTAGTCGAGCCGCGTGACCACGTTGAGTGCTTCTACGATACGTGCAAAGCGGGTGCGAACGTCCCACTCGCCGCCTGGCTGGCAAGCTACCGTACCCGGTTTGGCCCACGGGTTGTCATTCGACAGCGTTTCGAGCAGGCGAGGAACGTCGTTTGTCGTCTTGCTGATATGCCATAGGTCAAAGAGCGAGCAGCCCTCAAAGCTTGGCGACGAGGCAACGGGGCCCAACCCTGCCCCAATACGCTCAAGGATGCCGGAGAGGCGGTTAAGACGACACTCGATAGCAAGCAGCATGTCAATCTCGTCTTGGTCCAGCAGGCTACGATCAAAATTGAGATAGAACAGCTTTGAGCGGTCGATACGCGCTAGGCCCATCTCGGACTTGGCAGCGATGGTGCGCAGTCGGGGCAAATCGACCTCGCTCATAAGGGCGGCGGCATAACGCTCGATACCGCTCGGATTATCGGCATGGTCAACGCGGTAGAGCAGCGTCTCGATAGCATCGGGGAGCGGTGCCGTGTTAAAGCCCAAAAACACCTCGACCGGCTCGGGCAACTTTACGAGTTTGATCTTGTTGGCGGTGTTTTTTATACCCTCATCAAGCTCGTCGGCAGGTACCGTGTTCGCAAGAGCGTTGTTGGGGTCGGCAAATATCACGTAGCGCAAGAACATCGAGGCCATAAACTCGCCATAAGGGAGAGCACGGCTCGAATTCCATGTCTCGTGGTCGGACTGCTCACGCATGGGCCCTTCGGGAGAGCCGGCCGTTCGCGCACAAGCGCGCATTGCACCGTTGGCTCCCCGCACCAAAATCTCGCCAACACTGGAATCGGACTCGTCAAGGACCAATTTCATATCGGGGTTCTTGGGCAATGGCACTTTCTGAACAGGGCCGTCAACCTTATAGACCTCACCTGACACGCTCACGTAGCCCAAAAGCGATATGTGGCTTTTGCCTACGAATTCGACGACGTAGCAAGACTCTTTAGGATCCTCGCCAAAAACTTTCCAGACAACACCATACGAGCGCCCCGCGGGTTGCTCTGGCATCGATGGAAAACGCTTTTTGGGGTCGAGAAACCTGAGCTTGTATGTCGGACGCTCTGCCACGAAATATCACCCTGATCGGTCGTATAGCGAAGGAGTGGTCACGGACGGACCGCGACATCTACTCGGAATCTTACACGAGTCGATAAGAAATAGTCTCCCGCGGGCGGAGGCGCACGATTCCAGTCGAGTGTCTGGGGTCGAATGGCGGCGTAAAAGAAAAGCCCCCGTTGCCGGAGGCTTCAAGTTCGATTGGTGCGGCGTATAGGATTCCGCGCATCCGCTTCGCGGATCCGCACCGGCTTCGCCCGCCTGCCGGCGCGCTCGCCCGCTCGCTAAAAACGCTCCGCGTTTTCTTTACG
>NZ_JBQKHK010000020.1:0-25381 GCF_052118305.1 Collinsella sp. LCP21S3_D3 | reverse complement strand
GCGCCCCCGGTCCCCGGGGCGCGGCCCTCTTGCTTAAACTGCTCAATTTTTCGTGCTCACGGTGCTCATTTCCCAGTGATCACTCGGACCACTTCTTAGTGAACATCAACACGCCCGGCCGGCCAGGCCTCCGGGGTGCGGCGGATCCCCGTGAAAGAGGGGCGCCGCGCCCCGGCAGGCCGGGCCATTAGGCGGACGGCTCCTGCTGCGTGATGCAGTGGATGTTGCCGCCGCCGTAGACGACCTGGTCGGACTGGACGCCCACGCACTTGTAGACGCCCTCGCCCCAGACCTCGTCGTAGATCTCCTGGAGCGTGTCGACGGCCAGCCGGTCGTTCTCGTCGCCGTACTGCGGGACGATGACGCCGTGGTTGGTCACGAGGTAGTTCATGTAGGAGGCGATCAGCGGCTCGTCGGGGACGCGCGGCTCGGCGTTCTCGTCGGCGTCGATGGTGTCGCAGGAGGCCTGGTCCATGTACAGCGGCTTCACGGGCATGCAGAGCTTGTAGACCTTCAGCTTGCGGCCCTTGGCGTCAACCGCGTTGGAGAGGGTCTCGTAGGCGGCGTGGCACTGCTCGTAGAACGGGTACTCGGGGTCGTCGGTCCAGATGCAGACCATGACGCCCGGGGCGATGAAGGTGGCGACGTCGTCGATGTGGCCGTTGGTCTCCTCGGGGTCGATGCCCTCCTTGACCCAGATGACCTTCTCGACGCCGAGGTAGTCCTTGAGGTGCTCGGTCATGTACCCGCGAAGCTCCTCGCTCCAGGGCTCGAACTTCTTGCGGTACTTGGGCCAGATGGACTCGGGGTCCTCCTCCTCGAGCACCGCGGAGCAGGTGCGGCCGGGGGACAGGAGGCACTGGTCGGTGACGACGAGGGTGCCCTCGCCGTCGACGGTGATGGAGCCGCCCTCGAGGATCATGTCGTCGGGACGGTAGCGGCGGCAGCCGGAGAGCTCGGCCATCTTGAGGGCGATCTGCTCGTCCTTGTCCCACGGGAAGTAGAGGCCGTCGATGAGGCCGCCGTAGCCGTTGAAGTGCCAGTGGTTGGCGCGCTTCTCGCCCTTGCCGTTGATGACGTAGGTGGCGCCGGTGTCGCGGAACCAGGCGTCGTCGGTGGTCATCTCGACGACGGTGACGTTCTCGTCGTTCTCGAAGACGGCCTTGCAGTTGGCGTAGTCGACCTGGTTGGCGCACATGTAGACCGGGGTGAACTCGGAGATGGCGCGGGCGATGGCGGCATACTGCCTCTGGGCGGGCTTGGCGCCGTGGGCCCAGGTGTCGGTGCGGTGGGGCCAGCCCATCCACACGCGGTCCTGGGGGGCGAACTCGGCGGGCATGAAGAAGCCGTCGGCCCTAGGGGTGGACTCGGACTCGGTGATCGTACGCATAAGATTTCCTCCAAACCGGACGATCGTCTGCCGCGGGCGGGCTGCCCGCGGCCTAGGACCAAGAGATGGCGGGCGCCCGTCCCCCGGCAGAGGTCGGGGCGCCCGGCGCCGGTTTTCACGGGGTCGCACCGGCGGGCGACGACGTAGCCAGGTGCGCGGAGACAGGGCGCACGAGGGATACGGGAGAGGGGTCGGGGCGGTCGGCGGCTGCCGGAGCTATCGCCTGCACCCGCCCCGGGGAATGGTTGGCGGACCCGTCGCCCGGGCACACCTCCGAGGAGGCCGGGGTGCCCGGAACCGGGTGCCCTAGTTCTCCTCGGCCTCCTCGGCGAGGCGCTGGGCGGCCAGCTCGGGGGTGAGGCCCTTGTACTCGGTCTCGCGGCCCTTGGCGCTGACGACGCGGACGACCTCGCCGATGAGCATGAGCACGATGAAGATGATGATCATCGGGACCTTCTCGCCGATCTCGGCGGCGGAGAACGGCGCCAGCGTCGCGACGATGGCCAGGATCAGCTCGATGCAGGGGATGGCCAGCATGACCTTCATCATCGCGCCCTTGAACGGGAACGTGAAGATGCGCTCGCGGTTGGGGTCGTTCTTGCGGAGGTTGAGGAACGCCGGGAACATCGGGATGTAGGTGAGCAGCAGGAAGACGACGGAGGTGCCGAAGAGCATCCAGAAGACGCCGTTGGAGATGGCGTCGACGGGAACGAGCTGCAGGCAGAGGACCAGGGAGGCGACGACGGCGTTGACCAGGTTGGCGCCGTTGGGCATGTCGTCCTCGGAGATCATCGAGGCGAAGACCTTGGGCATGTTGCCGTGCTCGGCGGCGTAGCGGGCGACGGAGTTGACGCCGAAGGACCAGGCGGCCATGTTGGCGAACAGGGTGATCAGGAAGGCGATGCAGATGACCTTGAAGAGCACGGAATCGCCCACCATGGTCTGGACTGCGAAGATCATGCCGTAGTCGGGGTCGATGGAGTCGGCCGGGATGGCGGCGCCGATGCCGAAGCCAGCGAACAGGTAGATGACGGCAATAGCCACGCCACCGACGACGATAGCCTTGGGGATATCGCGAGCGGGATCGGCCATATCATCGGTCATGGTGCAGATAACCTCGAAGCCCATGAAGTTGAAGATGATGATGGACAGGTAGCCCAGGGCGTTGGTGTTGGTGAGCTCGGGCAGGAAGGTGGCGGCGGACATGTCGCTCGCGAAACCGTTCTCCATGGCATACCAGATGCCCAGGGCGCCGACGATGACGGCAACGGCGACCTTGATCAGGGCGCCACCGTTGAGGACCCACTCGGAGTCGGCCGCCTTGGAGCGGCCCATGAGGTAGACGATCCACACGAAGGCGAGCTCGATGCCCATCTTGGCGATCAGGTTGAACTCGACGCCAAAGACCATGCCCAGGATGTCGGGGAACATGGTCGCCAGCGAGGCGATCCACAGCGGGTAGTTGACCCAGTAGTAGTACGAAATGCGGGCGCCCCACTTGTCGCCCAGGCCATCGCGTACCCAGTCGTAAATGCCGCCCTCGCCGTCATAGGTGGTGCCGAGCTCGGCGACGACCATGCCGTAAGGGAGCAGGAAGGTCAGGATCAGGAAGATCCACCAGAAGAACTGCTGGTTGCCAATGGCGGCAGCAGGAGCGGCGGCCTCGCAAACGAAGACGACGCAGATGATGGTCGAAATGACCGTCAGGAAGGAAAGCTTTTTCTTTCCGTCACTCATATTTAATCCTTTGCTCAGTCGTTTTCAGACAGGGCGCCAGTGCTTACGCGCAGTGGCGCAGATGATGGGCAGCAAGAGACAAGCATCTGCTGCCGCCCATCAGAAAGCATCGTACAGGCCATACCACACGTCGGTGTAGATGAAGTCGGCGCCCTTGATGCACTCGGTTGTCATCGGAGACTTTGCAGTTCTCCTCGCCGATGGCCATGAGGTCGCCCATCTCCTGCGAAGGCGGGCGAGCCGTAGCTCGCCCGACCTGGTACGTCTTACAGACCGTGCTTACCGAGAGCGGCCATGCGCTCATTGATGGTGGCGCGGTATGCCGCAGCCTTCTGCTCGTCGGGCTCGCTCTGGGGGCACAGAGTGGCCAGGATGGCGCGAATGGAGTGCTTGCGGTTCTCGGCCTCGACCCAGCACAGGGAGCGCTCGGGATCGTCCATGACCTCGTCGACGACTTCCTCGCCACGGTTGGCGGGCAGGCAGTGCATGAACATGCTGTTCGGACCGGCAACGTTCATCATATCCCAGGTCACCTGGTACTTCGGATAGAACACATCCATGTAGCTGGAGCTGGAGACTTCGCTGTCGTAGAGGCCGTACCACACATCGGTGTACACGAAGTCGGCGCCCTCGATGCAGGAAATGTCGTCGGAAATGGTGATGGTGCCGCCGGAGACCTTGCAGTTCTCCTCGCCGATAGCCATGAGATGCTTGCCGAACTCGGCGCGCTCCTCATCGGTGCCAATATGCAGGCAGCCGTCGGGAATCTGATGCCCCTTCGGTCCGAACTGCACGAAGTCCATGCCCATCTTCGTGCAGATGAACATGAGCGACGCGCAGGTCTGGGTGGCATCGCCGATCCAGGCAAACTTGCAGTCCTCGATCTTCTTACCGGCGGGCAAGTTCTCGATCATGGTCATGAGGTCGCCGAGCTCCTGGGTGGGATGGTTGTACTCGCTCATGCCGTTGATGACGGGGGCCGCGGAGTACTTCGCCAAGCTCACTACATCCTTATGACGATCGACGCGGGCCATGAGGATGTCGACGAGGCTTCCCATAACGCGGCCGGAGTCCTCGATGGACTCATGGCCACCCAGCTGGATGGAGCCGGGGCCGAAGAACTGGGCGTGACCGCCGAGGTCGCTCATGGCCGTCTCGAAGGAGATGCGGGTACGGGTGGACACCTGCTGGAAGATCATGCCGAGGGTCTTGTCCTTCAGCAGGTGCGGGTACTCGCCGCCCTCCTTGATGAGCCCCTTCATGGCGATGGCCAGATCTACCATGCCGAGCAGCTCTTCTTTTGTGAAGTCGTTGGTGTCGATGTAATCTTTGACCATTGAAATCTCCTTCAAAATTCGTTGGCCGGACCGCCCCTTGCGGACCGCGCCCCCCATGAAGCGCCCCGAAATGAGCGAGACGCTCCCTTGCGCCACACAGCATGGGGCGCACCCGTAGTTTTGAGAAGAAATAACCAGGATTATTTTCAGATTACATTAGCTCACCGCACACCTTACCCTGGCTAATCCTAACTAATCCTAACTAATCCTAACTAGTCCTAACGCCTAGACGGATTGATATTGAACTGGTTTCTTCGCCCTGTGCGCCGCTGTCAACACCTTGCGCCTCCGTTCTAAGGAACCGACGCGCCCGACGCCCAAGAATACGTAGACGAGCTGCTCCTCGCCCTCTGCGAGCACTGTCACCTGACCGCGCGCGAGCGCGTCATCTTGAAAGAGGTGCTGCAGGGCAAGGACAACCAGAACATCGCCAGTTCGCCGCAACTGGCCCTGGGCACCGTGCAGGCCCATGTGCACAACATTCTGAAGAAAACCGGCACCACCACCCGCCAAGAACTCACCCAGCTGTTCTGGAAGGGATGAAGAACGGCCGAAGACGGCTGATCCCGTAGGGGGCGGCCGCAGCCGGTGTGAGGGAGATTGGATACAGACTTATCGGAGTCGACCCCGACGATGGTCAGCTTGGCATCGTCGATGTTCACGATGAACTGGTCGGTCACATCGTTGCCGTCGGAATCGATGACGACAGCTTGGCCGGAAACCTTGACAGGGTACTCGCCTGCATCGGTGCCCGTTGCAGAAGCCTCAACGCCGGAAACGTAGAAGGTCTGACCATTGATCTGGAACTCCAGGGTCTCGAAACCGGATACGGACTTCTCGGTGCCGTCGTAGGTCACGGACTTGGAATTGGGAGTGAGGGTGATCTGGTACTTCTCGCTACGATCGGTAACGGTCAGGGTTCCGTACGTCTTCTTGATCTGATAGTTGTCCAGATTGGTTCCCTCGTTGGGGATGCATTCGAATGCATTCTCGGAGGAGCCGACGATCTTCTGCGAGCCGGTGAAAGAATAGGTGGCACCTTGGCCATCGGCCCAACCAGTATCCCGGGCAGCCTCCCCAACGGTGACCTTGTGATTGGTCAGGGGCTTGCCGTCGTACTCCTTGGAACCACTCGCGGAGGTCAGGGTGACCGGACGCTTTTCGACCGTCAATTTACCTTCGTTCTTCACGATGTTGTAGTATTCGGCAATAGACGGGTCGAGCGTTACACGAATCGCATTTTTCGATGTGCCACAATCGGTCTGAGAACCTACAAACTCTATTTCCATATGGTGAATAATAACCGAGCCTTTGTTGGCTATGCGTCGTTTGAATGCAATTACCCCTCTAATAAAACAATATTTGTTACTTTTCAGCACCATCAAACCAGATTCTGCCTCCTGCGAATTAGGCACCCACCCCATCAAGACCACGAAGCATCCCCGCCCTCAGCCTCGGCCTGCTAGTCATGTGCCTGTTCACCTGGGAGAAAGCATGCCAAAGGCAGCGCTGGACCATGGTTTGCGGCCACACCTCCGCAACCGCGCGATGAGGACGACGAGGTCCCTGGCGAGGTATATGCCGTCGACGAAGACGACCCTGTGGACCTCGTCGACGCACTCGAGCATGGGCCAGACCTCCCAGAACTGTGCCGTCCTGCGCCTGAGCCCCCGCCCGCCGCAGTAGGAGCAATAGACGGTCTTCATGGGCACCTCTTCCGAAAGGGTTTTTAACGGTTCCGGAAAAGGTTATCTGCCTGCGGGAACGATAGGCAACCGGACACACATTCTGTCCGAGCGGTTAAAAGCGGGCACGGAATTTATACGGCTGAAAAAGGGGCATCGACCTGCGCCGATGCCCCCAACGTGGACACACATTTTGTCCTATAAGCCTTAGCCAACAGATTGCCTGCACAAAAAACATGGCCACCCGCAAAGGGTGGCCATGTAGATTCTATCTGCAAGAAATCTTTTGCGTGCGTGGTGTGCTTTCGCGCATCAGTCCTGCGCGCCTTCGCGCTTTCACACTCTAGCACGTTCATGCGTTCATACGTTCACGCTTTCCGCATTCTCGCGTTCGCGCTTTCGTACTGGTCTATGCGCCTGTACGAATTACCACGTGCGGGAATTCATCTGGCGGAACTGAGCAACGGTTGGAGCGTGCGAATTCATGCCGCCGTCAACGTTGATGATCTGTCCTGTGGTGTAGGTACTTTCATCGGAGCCAAAATATACGGCTGCATGAGCAATGTCTTCTGGGCAACCGTAGCGGTTAACCATGATGCTACCCAAGAAGATATCTTTGAGCATCTGAGGAACCTTCGCCTCGTTTTCTGGCGTAACAATCAGGCCTGGACGGATGCAATTGCAGCGGATGTTGTCTTTGCCGTATTGCAAGGCAACGTATTGCGTGAAGATGTCTACGCCCGCCTTGGCGCATGCATAAGCGGTAGAACCTAAGTCGCCTGCACATGATGCCATAGAGCCAATGTTTACGATTGCGCCGCCACCAATTTCTTTCATGTAGGGGATAGCGCACTTCGTTGCATAGAAGGTGCCGCGCAGGTCGCTTTCCAAAATAGCGTCCCACATTTCAAGGGTGAGCTCGTCAACACGACCGTCCTTGAGGGCAACGTTTGCTGCATTGTTTACCAAAATATCGAGCTTGCCGTATTGCTCTACAGTGTCTGCAATAAGCGCTTCGATGCTTGCTGGTTCGGTAATGTCGAAATAGTGGAAGCTTGCCTTGCCGCCTGCTTCAACAATTTGATCAACTACAACTTGGCCTTTTTCGGCACGACGACCACTAATAACAACCGTTGCGCCCTCGGCTGCGTATACCTTTGCGATACCGATGCCAATACCGCTGGTGGAACCCGTTACGATAGCAACTTTGCCTTCGAGTCTGCCCATTGTGTTCCCTTTCTCGTTCAAATAATCGATAAGGTATTTGTATTCCTTTTTTGCGTGTTTGTGAATATTTGCATAGAAAAAGCGGATGGCAGGCGTGTGGATTTCGGCAGGAAGGGAAGGGGCCGGCCGCGTTGCGTGCACTGCCGTATTCTTTTCTGCAGGAAAATATGTTGAGCTGCTCGTTTTTCTGTTTGAATAGTAGGCAGATTTAGCATGGTCAGAGGCTGCTAGCAAACAATTTACCCCCTCAACAAAACGCTTGCTCTCTGACATGCCATGCTCGCGCACAAAGTTGGGGCCTTCCCAGACGGGAAGGCCCCTTTGCTGATTATCTTAGCGCTTCATTTCAATGGAGCTGCACCAATGGTATCCGTGCTTATTTATAGTTGTTGCGTTTTCTGAACGTGAAGAGCGCCCCAGCACCGGCAGCGATCGCAACGCCGCAGATGCCCATTGCATAGAGGGCGGCGCTATCGCCGGTGTGAGGGAGATTGGATGCAGACTTATCGGAGTCGACCCCGACGATGGTCAGCTTGGCATCGTCGATGTTCACGGTGAACTGGTCGGTCACGTCATTGCCATCGGAATCGATGACGACAGCTTGGCCGGAAACCTTGACAGGGTACTCGCCTGCATCGGTGCCCGTTGCAGAAGCCTCAACGCCGGAAACGTAGAAGGTCTGACCATTGATCTGGAACTCCAGGGTCTCGAAACCGGATACGGACTTCTCGGTGCCGTCGTAGGTCGCGGACTTGGAATTGGGAGTGAGGGTGATCTGGTACTTCTCGCTACGGTCGGTAACGGTCAGGGTTCCATACGTCTTGTTGATCTGATAGTTGTCCAGATTGGTTCCCTCGTTGGGGATGCATTCGAATGTATTCTCAGAGGAGCCGACGATCTTCTGCGAGCCGGTGAAAGAATAGGTGGCACCTTGGCCATCGACCCAACCAGTGCCCCAGGTAGCCTCCCCAACGGTGACCTTGTGATTGGTCAAGGGCTTGCCGTCGTACTCCTTGGAACCACTCGCGGAGGTCAGGGTGACCGGACGCTTTTCGACCGTCAAGACACCATGCCCCCTGATATTAAGATCATAGTGTTCCTCGAAGTATTCCTCACTACCTAAAGGAAACACTACATCAAACGTATTTTCCGATTCGCCAGCATCTGTCCGAGAGGCCTGATTGTATTGAACTCTGTCTTCGTCAATAGGAGCCCAACCGTCCCCATCGACACTAATTCCTCCGGTAAGAGGCCTGCCGTCATAGGTCTTAAAGGCGCTCCCGGAAGACAAATTTACGGTACGCTTTCCAATATTGATTACGAATTGTTCTGGATCCTTATTACCTCCCGAAACCTCCAAAATCACGCTGCCGACTTCAATTCCCGTTACAGAAACGGTCTTGTGATCAGGATAAAGACCCTCAAGATACGAGATTTCGATTTTTCCACCGTCCACAGTGGACCACTTCCAAATATAGTTAGATCTTGATGTTCCATTGGTATATTGCGCAGTCATGTAGTACTTAATCTGATTTGGGCCACTGATTGCAGGGGCATCAGCGAAAGCTGCAACGGGTAGAAAAGATGCTGCCAGCACTGCCGCCAGCATCACCCTCGCAAATCTTTTCGCAAGCGATTGGGAGAGAACTGCAGTTGCGACCTCTCCCCATTTGGAGAATTTGGAATCCATGAAGCTCATGTCTGCTCCAATTGCACCGAATTGAACCAACGTAAAACGCAACACGACGTACAGTGTGTTGCTGCGTTTTTTCGATTTGGTAAAGAATAACCGAATCTTTGTTGGCTATGCGTCGTTTGAATGTAATTACCTCTCTAATAAATCATATTTGTTGCTTTTCTGCACCACCAAACCAGATTCTGCCTCCTTTGAATTAGGCACCCACCCCATCAAGACCACGAAGCATCCCCGTCCAGAGCAAGGCCGAGCTGAGCAAGGGACATGCCCGAAAATAATTCTCTGTTAACATGAAATGCAATGTTGCAATAGGGAACGCACGCTTGAATTGGAGGATACGATGAAGATACAGGTTAAAGAGACCTTGGCCAGGCGCCGGACGGTTTTCTTCCTCACGCTCACAGCCATCGTAGGCGTTTGCGCCTTCACCTTCTCCGGCACCCAGAATTACGCCTGGGCTGAAGGCGAAGGACCCATTGCCACTTGGAATAGCGCCCCAGAGCCGGGAGTTGGCGGCGTTCCAGCAACAGCTGGAAAGAACCTTACGCTTGAAATAAAACGAGCTAGCTCGAGCGATGACCTGGAAGCCTTCATCATGAATAACGGCAACGATCCAATTCCCCCATCTGTCCTTAAGCTGACAACGGAAGAGGGATCGGTATTAACCGCCCGTTTTGTTTCACCTATTTCTCCTACCGATCAATCAGGATCTTCCATTGAAGGCTCGGATGCCAATACCCGATTCACTAAAGCAGAGCTTTATGAAACCGTCACCGTGACCTTCAATATGAACAGCCACGGAACCCAGATCGACCCCATTACGGTCGAGAAGGGGACATCCGTTACCCTGCCCCAGCCCACAGACCCGAATTATGACTTCGGCGGCTGGTTCACCGATGAGAGCCTCACCACCTCGTTCAACGGCACCGCCGCTACGAGCATGACCGTCTACGCCAAATGGACCAAAAAGGAAAAGGTCACCGTTTCCTTCGAATCCGAATTCGGGACCGCACCTGAAGCCGTGACCGTGAACAAGGGCCAAGTCGTCGAACTCCCTGACCTCGGCACTGACGGCGACTACACATTCGTTGGCTGGATCATGAAGGGCTCCGAAGGTACCGATCCCTTTATCGGCGAATACACCGCTAAAGAAAACATCACCTTCACGGCTGTCTGGGAAGCTCCCTCCACTCCCATCATCGAAATGGTCGACGTCACCTTAGACATGAACGGCCACGGCGACAGTGTGACCAAGCAGGCCGAGAAGGGCAAGCCCATCACCCTTATCGATGATCCTGCCGCCGAAGGCTACACCTTCAAGGTCTGGACCTACGACAAGGAAGGCAAGCAGGCCTTCGACCCCAAGAAGAACGCAGACCAGGACACCACCCTGTACGCCCAGTGGGAGAAGAATGCCGACTCCGCTCCCACCAACTCAACAATCCCCCGGACCGGTGACAACCAGATGGCACTCCTGGCATCCCTTTGCTTCAGTGCAGCAGCCCTGATAGCAGTCGGCATCGCGTTAGCCGCGTATCGCAAATGCAAGCACGTATAAAGCATACGTGACGTTACCGTTCTAATTCTCGATCTAAACAGAGGGGAGTCCCGCGGGACTCCCCTTCCCATTCGCGTACCTAATTACGCTGTTCCTACTAAAATTGGGAATTCTATTCCCAGTTTTCTCCTATTCCCACTCAATGGTCGCGGGCGGCTTGGACGTAATGTCGTAGCACACGCGGTTGGCGCCGGGGACCTCGGCAACGATGCGGCCGGAAATGCGGGCCAGCACATCGTAGGGCAGCTTGGCCCAGTCGGCGGTCATGGCATCACTGGATTCGACGGCACGCAGGATGATCGGGCGCTGATAGGTGCGCTCGTCGCCCATAACGCCAACGGACTTGATGTCGGGCAGGACCGCGAAATACTGCCAGCAGCTGTGCTCGGAGTTGCGCTCGCCGGTCTGCTCAAACAGGCGCTGATTGTAGGCATCCAGCTCCTCGCGCACGATGGCATCGGCGTTTTTGAGGATCTCGAGCTTCTCCTTGTCGACCGCACCGATGATGCGGATGGCCAGACCCGGGCCCGGGAAAGGCTGACGGAACACGATATGACCCGGCAGGCCCAGTGCCAGACCAAGCGCGCGGACCTCGTCCTTAAAGAAGTGATCAAGCGGCTCAATGAGGTCGAAGTGTACGCCCTCGGGGAACGGGATCAGGTTGTGATGGCTCTTGATGGTGGCCGTCTTGCCGCCCGTCTTGCGAGCGCCGGACTCGATGATGTCGGGGTAGATGGTGCCCTGAGCCAGGTACTTGACCGGCTTGCCATCGGTCTCGAGCTGCTGCGCCACGGCGAAGAACTCTTTCCAGAACTGAGTACCGATGATGCGGCGCTTCTCCTCGGGCTCGGTCACGCCGGCCAGAAGCTCGGCATAACGGTCCTCGGCGTGAACGTGGATAAAGTCGACATCGAACTGCTTGGTGAAGACCTCCTCCACCTGCTCGGGCTCGCCCTTGCGCAGCAGGCCGTGGTTGATGAACACACAGGTCATCTGCTTGCCCACGGCGCGAGCGCCCAGCGCAGCCACGACGGAGGAGTCGACGCCACCGGACAGGGCCAGAATCACGCGGTCGTTACCGACCTTCTCGCGGAACTCGGCCGTCATGGTCTCGACCAGGTTGTCCATGCTCCAGTTGGGCTCCAGGCCGCAGATCTCAAACAGGAAGTTGCTCAGCAGCTGCTGACCGTACTCGGAGTGCTTGACCTCGGGGTGGAACTGCGTGGTGAAAATCTTGCGCTCGGGGCACTCCATGGCGGCAACCGGGCACACGTCGGTGCTGGCGGTAACGGTAAAGCCCTCGGGCACCTCGGACACGGCGTCGCGGTGGCTCATCCACACGGTTTGCTTCATGGGCGTGGAGTTAAAGAGCTTGGCGCCGGCAGTGCGCGTAATAGTGGCGCGGCCGTACTCGCCCACCTCTGAGTGGCCGACCTTGCCGCCGAGCGTCACGGCCGTGATCTGATGGCCGTAGCAGAAGCCCAGGACGGGAAGGCCCAGGTCAAAGATGGCAGGATCGATGGACGGAGCGTCCTCGGCATACACGGAGGCCGGGCCGCCGGAAAGGATGAGCGCAGAGGCGTTCATCTCGCGAATCTCATCGGCCGAGATGTCGCAGGGAACAATCTCGGAATACACGTTGAGGTCGCGGACGCGACGGGCAATGAGCTGACCGTACTGCGCACCAAAGTCGAGTACGAGGACCTTTGCGGAAGCCTTTTGATCCATGGTTTCCCCCTCTTGTTGGCGGGGAGCCGATGCCCACCCGCGCGAATAAACGAGAATAACTTTCATAGTGTACACGTTATATGGGGTTTCTCGCCCCTCGCAGCCATCAGCGCACGGCAAACGCACGACCTGGGCCCCTATTTGACGGCAATTGAAGTGTTACCAAACGTTACAGATGATGTAATACGTTTGAACATTGGACGCCCTGTGCCACAATACTGCCGAACGACTCCGCCTCTGCGGCGGCAAATACGATAGGAATACCAGCATGAAGCGCATCCTTCTCATCGCCACGGGCGGCACCATCGCATCGACCGAGGACGGCAACGGCCTCTCCCCCGCCCTGACCGGTGAGGAGCTCGCCCAGAGCGTCCCCGAGATCTCGGGCCTCTGCGAGCTCGACGTCGTGCAGCCCATGAACATCGACAGCACCAATATGCGTCCGAGTGACTGGATGCGGATCCGCGACGTCATCGTCGAGGGCTATGCTGACCACGACGGCTTCGTGATTCTGCACGGCACCGACACCATGAGCTACACCGCGGCGGCGCTTTCTTACCTGATTCAGGACAGCCCCAAGCCCATCGTGCTCACCGGCTCGCAAAAGCCCATGGGCAACCCCTTTACCGATGCCAAGCTCAATCTGTACCAGAGCCTGCTCTATGCGCTTGACGAGCATTCGCACGACGTCTCAATCGTGTTTGGCGGTGTGGCCATCGCCGGCACGCGCGCCCGCAAGCAGCGCACCATGAGCTTTAACGCGTTCATTAGCGTCAACTATCCGCCCATTGCCTACATCCGCAACGACCGCATCGTGCGCAACGGGCTCCACGGCACCCACCAGAATGAGAGCCCGGTTCGTTTCTACGACAGTATCGACCCGCGCGTGTTTGTCCTTAAGCTCACGCCCGGCGTGAATCCAGGCATATTGGACGCCCTGACCGATAGCTACGACGCCGTAATTCTGGAGACCTTTGGCATTGGCGGTATTCCCGAGTTTGGCGAGTCCGGCGAGTCATTCCAGGAGGCGATTTTCCGCTGGGTCGATTCGGGTCGCACCGTCGTTATGACCACACAGGTCCCCGAAGAGGGCCTCGATCTGGGTGTTTATGAGGTCGGCCGTGCCTACGCCGACCATCCGGGTATTTTACGCGGCGACGATATGACCACCGAAACGCTCGTGGCCAAGACCATGTGGGCGCTCGGCCAGTCACGTGATGCGGCCGAAATTCAGCGCCTGTTCTACAGCCAAGTCAACCATGACCGCATCCCGATGGTGTAGCTAAAACAAAATCCGCCTCTTTGGGCCTTGTGGGGCACGTGGTACCTCTCGGAACGTGCAAAAAGCGGAGTTTTCAGCACCCGCCCCTTCCAGAAACGTTAAAACCGCTAGCTGTAAATCGCTTTTCGGTTCGATAGGCTTGTCCCACGCGTCTATTATTCCTCATAATAATGAATTTTGTGGATAATCCAAAACAGCAAGCATCGTATTTGCGCCTTCGGTTGCTGTCAATTTATTGAGGGATGCTGAATACTCGGGTTTTTGCACGCCGCCGTCGGGGGGACCCGTTCAGCAAACGACAAATCTAGCAAAAACGCCTACTCAATGCCCTCGAGAAGCTCTGACACCGTCATGCCAAGCGCGGGCGCAAGTTTAAATAAAATCTCGAGCGTGCTGTTTGCCGTTCCGCTTTCGATTTGATCGAGATAAGGTCGGCTGATTCCAACCGCCACGCAAAAATCGACCTTGGAGATACCAAGGGCCTTGCGCGTCCGCTCGACTCGCTCGCCAAGAATCTGTTTCGCATGTTCGTTCATGCAGACGAGTTTGAAATGGAGCAAAACAAAAACGTAAACTATAGTTTACGTTTTGCCCAATATACAGGAGTTTTCTATGTCGGGTTCTTCGGTCCGCATGTACCGAGCCACGCTTCGCACAAACAGCGCACCGCCCAAGCTCGTCGTCGTTGAAGCAGAATGCCTTTCGCCCGATGAGCGCACAGCATTTGCATTGCTATCAAGTCGCGTCGCCGCCGTTTTGGTCCCTTGCCCGGCGCAAGGTGAACTTGCCATCCAATGCCAAGCGCACGGCTGCTCACTCAATCAGGCTGCCGTAATCACAACCAGCCAGTGTGGCCTGCCCCTTCTCTTGGAAGCCGGTATCGCGCTCTGCCTTCGCGGTGCCGGATACGAAAACGAGGCCGCCGCCGATGTGGTCTTTCAACCACGATCGAGCGGCGGCCTCGCAGCAGCCATCGAATATGCTTGCAGGCTCGTTGCCTAAAGGCGCAAGCTAAAAGCCCAGGCCAAAGCCTGTGCCGGTAATCGCCGAATACATAAAGTAGACGTTAATTACGTTGAGGAATGCGCCCGTGATGCAGCCGTTTCGCAGGTAGCGCTCGCACACGATGCGCGCCATGGCGGCGGAGTCCTCATTGTTCTTTGCCTGGCGTCCCGCCGTAAAGTACGTCGCCACGCTCAGCAGCAGGTTGAGCACCGGCAATGCCAGCAGCTCGTAGCTCTTGCCCCAGCGCGTCACCTCACCGGCGGCATTAAACTTTGTTGCCACCTCGGGACCAATGTTGGGGATTACAAACGCTGCGACCACCAGCGGAAGCACTGCAAGCACCAGCAGCGCGATGCCCATGTAGCCAGCTTTTTTTCCATATTTAAACATGCTCGCCGTCCTTACACGTTAAAGCGGAAGTGCACGACGTCGCCATCGGCCATGACATACTCTTTGCCCTCGATGCGCAGCTTGCCTGCAGCCTTGGCGCCTTGCTCGCCACCGAGCTCGATGTAGTCGTCATAGCCAATGACCTCGGCCTTAATAAAGCCGCGCTCAAAGTCGGTATGGATGACACCGGCGGCCTGCGGGGCGGTCGCGCCCTGACGCACCGTCCAGGCCTTGACCTCCATCTCGCCAGCCGTAAAGAACGACTGCAGACCGAGCAGCTTGTAGGCTGCCTGCGCGAGCACGTCCAGGCCGGGCTGCTCCAGGCCCAGGCTCTCCAGGTAGTCGGCCGCATCCTCGGGATCGAGCTCGGAAAGCTCGGCCTCGATCTTGGCGCAGATCGGCAGTGGCTTGACGCCATCGATGGGCGCCAGGTCCTCGTTGAGCATGTCCTCGTCCACGTTGGCCACATACAAGATGGGCTTCATGGTGAGTAGGAACAGGCCCTTCGCAGCGGCGCGCTCCTCGTCGGTCATCTCCATGGACGCGGCGCGCTTGCCCTCGTTGAGCCAGGCGAGCAGGCGCTTGGCGACCTCAAACTTGGGCATGAGCTCCTTGTCGCGCTTGGCCTCCTTCTCGAGCTTAGGCAGCTGCTTTTCGAGCGTGCCCATGTCGGCCAGGATGAGCTCGGTCATGATGGTGTCGGCATCGCCGGCGGGATCGACGAACTCGCCCGTGCGACCCACCTCACGCATGACGTTGGGATCCTTAAAGTAGCGCACGACCTCGCAGATGGCGTCGGTCTCGCGAATGTTTGCCAAGAACTGGTTGCCCAGGCCCTCGCCCTCGTTGGCACCCTTCACCAGGCCCGCGATGTCGACAAACTCGACCGTAGCCGGCACAATGCGGCCAGGGTTGACAATGTCGGCGAGCTTTTGCAGGCGGCTATCGGGCACATCGACGATACCCACGTTGGGGTCGATCGTGGCGAACGGGTAGTTGGCGGCAAGGCCGGTCTTTTTGGTAAGCGCGGTGAACAGCGTCGACTTGCCCACGTTGGGCAGGCCCACGATACCGATGGAAAGGGACACGACAGCTCCTTTTGGTACAGGTACTTCAAACTGCATAAGTATAGCGCCGCCACAGCATCCGGGCGAATCCGGACACCGCGGCGGCGCAAATGAAGCAGAGATTGGGGTAGCTGGCTAGTCCGCGAGCTTCTCCACCTGGTCGAGCATCTTGTCGAGCTTGGCCTTCGCCTCGGCTTTTACCTTTTGGGCCTCTTCGTGGGCTTTGGCCTTCTGAGCGGCCTTTTCCTCGGCTTCGGGGTCGACGACAACCAAGTTGGACGCATCGTGTTCGACCAGCTTGAGCGCATGTTCGGGACAAACCTTGACACAGGCACCGCAGCCCAAGCAATACGTGGACTCCAACGCGAAGCGGCCGCTTCCCACCAAATCGCAGGCGAACGTGGGGCATACATTGACGCACTCGCCACACGACGTGCACTTGTCAAAATCGCACTCAGGCGTACTCACCTGCATGTTCTGGGCAAGCTCGGGATGGTTCTGCAGCGTCGAAAGCACCAGCTGCCGCCCATGCGTGAGCGAACGGCGACGCTTTGCCGTCGTGGTGCCGCACATGGTGTTGAGCGTGCGCTCCAGCTGGGTAATCTGATGGCGATGGGCCTTCAACTTCTGCGTCACCGAGGCCAGCGCCGCCGTCGCCGGGTTGAGCTTGGTCACCGTCAGACCCGTCGTGCGGGCAATCTTTTCCATGTACTCCTTGCGCTCGTACTCGCGAAGCTTATGGCACTTGAGGTTCTTGGGGTCGACCTCCAGGCCCATACCCGTGCCAGACCACTCCTCAGCCTTCGCAATCGCCTCGCCCAGGATATCCTCGCCGCCGGTGTTGCGGCATTTATCGCACACGCCCAGAGGAAGGTACACACTCACGTTGGGATAGTCCGCCAGTACCGAGAACCAGGTCTCGGCCGTAATATCGCCCACGCAGGCAACGACGACCTCGTTCTCGCGCGGCATGCGCTTGAGGGCGCGTGTGCAGGTGACGTAGGCGGTCTCGTGGCTCGTTGCCGCCGAGACAATGTCGTCATACAGGTTTTTGGGCGCCAGGCGCGGCGAGATGATTGCCTCGGTCGGACAGACAGCGGCGCACAGGCCGCACTTGCGGCAGGAATCGAGAATCTCGATGGAGTCTTCCTCGACCTCGATAGCGTTGACCGGGCACACATCCATGCACGCAGTGCAGCCGCTCTTTTCGTTTTTGCAGGTCAGGCACGGAATGGTGTTGCCGCGCGGACGCTCCTTGTAGTCGGCAGGATTCCACTGCGGCGCCGACGGATCGAGCGCATCGGTCACACCGCCAAGCGGGTTTTTAAGAAAGTCGAAACCCTTGCTGATCTCGATAATGTCATCAAACAGATCGTGTTCCTGCGCCATGCGCGGCCCCTCCCTGAGCAGTGCAAACAAGCAAGAGATAATGATACGCCATCGGCCCACGCCTCGGGCAAATTACATGCGGCGCATCTTTGAGACAAATGGCCTATCGCCGCCTCGATTGCACAAGGTCAATCAAGCGCCAAGCTATGCCTCGCACATGAGCTGCACGAGCTTTTGTTTGGTCACCTTGGCCTGTTCGTTTGCCATATTGCGCTCGTTCTTAAAGGTTGCGTCCGCAACGCTCAGCAGGTCGGCATCGGAAATCTCGCCAAGGCCCAGCTCCTCGAGTGTCGTCGGCAGACCAACGCGCCGGCAAAACTCGAGCACCTGATCAAGCTCGGGCGCGCGCTCCAAACGAAGCTGCACCACCAGGCCAAATGCCACGGCCTCACCATGCATGGCCTTGCACTCGGGCAGAATCGTCAGGCCGTTGGCGATGGCATGCGCCAACGCCAAGCCACCGCTCTCAAAGCCGACGCCCGAGAGTAGGATATTGCACTCGATCAGTCGCTCAACCGCCGGCGATATACGGCCCTTTTTGAGATCGCGCTTGGCAGCGACACCAAACTCCATAAGCGTGTCATAGCAGGCACGAGCCGCAACCAAGGCCAAGTGTCCCGGCGCGCCACCGTGCTCGTTGGCGCCGTGCGCCGCGGCGCACGAACGAGCCTCGAAATACGTTGCCAGTGCGTCGCCCATACCAGCGACCGTCATACGCAGCGGGGCTGCCGCGACCACGCCGGTATCGACCACAACCAAATCTGGATTCTTTTCGAGCATCAGATAGCGGTCGAACGACCCATCCTCGTGATACAGCACCGAAATCGCGCTGCACGGGCCGTCCATCGAAGCCGCCGTGGGGCATACGCACAACGGCAACTCGGCATAAAACGCAACGGCCTTGGCGATATCGAGCATCTTGCCGCCGCCAATACCCACCACCATGTCGCAATACTCAGCCTGGGCTTCCTTAGCCATTTCGACAACGGCCTCTTCCGTACACGGACCGTCATAAATCTTAAAGAACGGCTCGCTTAGATCTTCGTCCAGAAATCCATCGACGATCTGCCTGCACAGCCGATCCTCGGTGCCCTGGTCAAACAAGACATAGGCAGCGCAGCCCAACCATGACAAATATCTGCCCTGACGCGAAAGTTCGCCCGGCCCCTGAACATACCGGCCGGGACCGCCATAAACCATAGGAAGCGCCATACGAGAATCCGCCCTTCATCAAACAACGATTGGTGCAAAGCCACCTGTCCCCTTGTGGCAACTTGGCGCATTGAGGACAGGTTAGATTGCACCATAGAAAAAGGGTCCCGCGCACAGAGCGCGAGACCCTTATCAGAACAATGTGTGCCGATTAGAACGTGACCGGGGTGTCGGTGTAGACGCACTCGAGCAGCTGCTCCATCTCCTCCTGAGACGGCTGGCGCGGGTTGGAGCCCGTGCAGGCGTCGAGGATGGCGTTGGCGGCAACGTCGTGCTTCTTAGCCTCGAACTCATCGTAATCGATGATGGACTCGTCGGCCTTCACGCCCTTGGCACCGTAGTTCTTGATGCCCTGCGGTATGTCAAGCTTGTCGTTGAGGTCGCGAATCTCCTGGACCAGAGCCTCGACCAGCTCGTCCTCGGTCTCGCCGGCGAGGTGCAGGATCTCCTTGGCGATGAAGGCGTAGCGGCTCTTGGCGCGAGCGTCCTTGGCGTTGAACTGGATGACCTTGCCCAGGTACATGGCGTTGGCGCAACCGTGGATGATGTGGTCGCCCTCAAAGGCGGCACCGGTCTTGTGAGCCATGGAGTGGACAATGCCCAGCAGACCCGAGGAGAAGGCGATGCCGGCGATGCACTGGGCGTCGTGCATGTGCTGGCGGGCCTCATGATCGCCCTGATAGGACTTGGGCAGCCACTCGACGATCTCGCGGATAGCATGCAGGGCGTTGGCGTCGGTGTACATGGAACCAGCGGTGGAGACGTAGGCCTCGATGGCGTGAGTCAGAGCGTCCATACCGGTGTGAGCGCACAGCTTGGCGGGCATGGTGTAGGTGAGCTCGGGGTCGACGATGGCGACATCAGGGGTGATGTTGAAGTCGGCCAGCGGGTACTTGATGCCCTTGGCGTAGTCGGTGATGACGGAGAACGCGGTGACCTCGGTAGCGGTGCCGGAGGTAGAGGAGATGGCGCAGAAGTGAGCCTTCTGACGGAGCTCCGGGAAGGAGAACGGGACGACCGCCTCCTCGAAGGTCTCCTCGGGATACTCGTAGAACAGCCACATAGCCTTAGCGGCATCGATGGGCGAGCCACCGCCAATGGCGATAATCCAGTCGGGCTGGAACTCGGTCATGGCCTCGGCGCCCTTCATGACCGTCTCGACGGACGGATCGGACTCGACGCCCTCGAACAGCTTGACCTCGAAACCGGCCTCCTTGAGGTCGGCCTCGACGTCCTGCAAAAAACCGCCGCGGCGCATGGAGCCGCCGCCGGTCACGATGATGGCCTTGCTGCCCTTGAGGTTCTTCACCTCGTGGCGAGCGCCCTCACCAAAGTACAGATCGCGAGGATTGGTAAAACGTCCCATACTGTGCCTCCTAAACAAGCCCCTCTTAGACTTGCGTATATAACGGAGCACCCGATTGGCTCCGTTAGGACCGTTTTGCGCGTTGCCGGCGATGACAATGCGTGATGTCTAAACGTCTCAACGCTCAGACAAATAGTATTTTACCGTTCTGGTTGGTCAGTTATTTACCGAAAGTCGACAATGATGAAACGTTTTTTCTATCCCTGAAGACCCTTATGCGGCATTCATACTCCCAAGCTGGGCAAACGTTTTATCAAGGTTGACCACATATCCAGGTCAGGACTGTGCCCCTCCAAAAGACACACCGTTCGCCGCCAAAAATCGACCGTTTGCGGCACCGTGATACCACTCGGTCGTCCAAGGTTCCGACATTTGTGCGACATCCGTCTTCGTGGTGCAAAGGTGCATGTCCAAGTGCGGCACTCCCAATGTGCCTCATGCGGGTAAACTAGAACTTTATATAGAGACATTTGAACCCTAACCGCAGCAAAGGAGGCCCCATGGCATTCGATCCCATTCAAGAAGATTGCCATCGCCTCGTTCTTGAGGCCTTGCGCCGCGACAATATCCCGCTCACCGACGGCCCTGCCGTAGAGCGTCTGATGGAACAATTCACCCGCAACCCCGCGCCGCTCATCGTGCACGACCGCGACCGCGCCGGACATCTGATTGCCAAGGTGGTCGAGGCTGTCGACTACCGCATTCCCTTTATCCCTGACGATACCCAGGCAGAGCAAGAAGAGACCGCTGCCGAAAACATGCTTCGCGAGGCAGCCGCACTCGACCCGACCAACTGGGACGCTCAGCGCATGTTGACCGCCCTCACCGCTAACTCAAACGAGGAGTACGTACAGTACTTGGTATCCAAGCGCGATGAAGTCGAGCACGACCTGGCACTCAAGATCGCCTCGGCGCAGGACCCCTACGAGCGCGAGGCCGCAGGCGACCTTACACGCCGCCCCTACCTGCGCTGGCTTGCCGCCCTTGCGTCGCGCGCCCTCATTAGCGGCCGTTACCGCCTGTCGCTCGAAACCGCAAACCGCAGCCTGGACTTTGCCCCCAACGATCCGGCCGGTGTCCGCCACACTGCGATGCTCGCCATGGCAAAACTCGAATACCCCGCCGAGGAGCTCAAACGCTTTCGCTCTGCCCACTCCGTCCCCTATCTCGCCAACACGCCGCTGCGCCGTCGTCCCAAGGACGCGGAGCGCGACTTAGACCCGTGGACGCTCATCGCGCTGATGAGCGCTGCCTGGCGCGAGCTGGACTACGAGGGCGCCGAACACTACTTGCGCATCCTTGCGCGCTCGTGCCCGCACGCAGCCGAGGCGCTTTACTTTCAAACCGAGTTTCCCGATGGCGTCTATGCCCGCGTCAACGTGGGCGTGGGCTCCACCGACGAGCTTGTCCTTGCGCTGTCCGAAGCGACGCCGGTACTGCAGGAGGGCTTGGGCGCCCCCGACAACGCCAGCTTTGCCGCCTGGGTCGCCACCAACGATATCGTGCGTTCCCAGATCGACGAGCGCATCCTGCGGGCGGCCGAGCAGGGCTTGCCGTTTAAGGGAGGAGACCTCTAATGGATCCGAGCGTCTACATCCCCGCCTACCTGGAGCGCGCCTACGTTGCGTCGCACCCCGAACTCACCGATGCAGCACGCGATCTTGTCCATAACGACGTGAGCGTCAACCCCCATAAGTATGCGCAGACCGAGCATGCCCAGGCACTGCTTTCCTATGCCGGTGTTCACCGCCACCTGCTCGACGAGCTCCATCGTATCGAGGATATGGGCAGCGATGAGGAGTTTGAGCAGACGCGCAACCGCCTGTTCGACGATATGCGCGATGAGCTGCTCAAGATCGTCCGCGTCGATGCGTATGTCTTCGATGCCCAGCTGCTTGCCATCATTTTGGCGGACACGCCCGTCGACGCCTGCCTGGGCGACCTGATGAAGCTCGAGGCGACCACAGCCGATTACCTACGGCAAAGCGTGCCCGGATTCGACATGGAGGCTCCGCACTACTGGGCCAACAAGGTGCTGGCAGACGGCGTGACGGCGGCCGATCTCACCGTGAGCGAGCCGGCGCTTATCGGGTGGCTCCACACGCTCGAGGCCATCTCGCAGCTGTGCATGGCGAGCGCTCGCTACCGTGCTGCCGTCAACTATTCTCGCCGTGTTCTTAAGGCGGAAGGCTATCCCACCCGAGCTGCCGGCACCGTGCTACTCGCCCTCGCTCGTCTGGAAGACGAGGACGGCTTTTTTGCCCTGGCCCACCAGCTCGAGGAGCAGATGGGGGCCGATGCCCTCGAGAACTCCCCCTGGTACCTACTCGCCCGCACGATCCTGCTGTTCAAAACAAACAAGATGCGCCCGGCGACACGCGCCCTGCGTGAGTTTGCCAACCGCTGCGAGGGTGGCGCGTTCTTTTTGCTGAACCCCATGTATCAGACGCCGTACCTTCCCTGCCGGCCCGAGCCGCACGACCCCTGGGACCTTTCGCACCAGGCAGTTTGGGAGGCCGACGGTATCATCTCGGATACCCCCGACTTTGCCCCCTGGGCCAACGCTTGCGAAGACGTATCGCAGCTTGCCCAGGAATTTGCGCGCCGTTATGGCTTTTAACGGCACGATCGCCACGACCATGTCATTCACGTTAGGAACGGCTTCATGAACTTCCGCTCATCTCTCGCCTGCACTTCGAGCGATATTGCCCGCTGGGGGCTGCGCTCCATCCTTAAGCGCCAGGGCGGCGTACTCCCCGGCCGCATCGCCATGAAGATCGACCCCGAGCTGCTAAGCGACCTCGCGAGCCTTGTCGACCGCAGCGTGGTGGTCACCGGCACCAACGGTAAGACCACCACCTCCAACCTCATCGCCGACGCCGTTGCCGCCAGCGGCGCCACCGTGGTATGCAACCGCGCGGGCAACAACATGGAGCCGGGCGTGGTGGGTGCCCTGCTCGAGGGCCGCAGCGATCTTAAGCGTGCCGGCAGCGGCAAGCGCGTAGGCGTCTTTGAGTGCGACGAGCTCTACACGGTGCGCGTCTTGCCCAAGCTCAAGCCGACCTACTTTGTGCTGCTCAACCTGTTCCGCGACCAGCTGGACCGCTACGGCGAGATCGACCACACCCAGGACGTCATAGCCCACGCGTTGGAGCTTTCGCCGGCAACGACGCTCATCTATAACGCCGACGACCCGCTCTGCGCCTCGATCGCCGCACGCGTCCCCAATATGAGCATCGCCTTTGGTATCGACGGCGCCACGGGCACCGAGTCCGATCGCATTAGCGACTCGCGTTTTTGCTCGCAATGCAACGCGCCGCTGGAGTACGACTATGTGCAGTACGGCCAGCTCGGCGCCTATCATTGTCCTTCGTGCGGTTGGAGTCGCCCCGCGCTGGTCCGTCGCGTGACAGGCGTTGAGCTCGGCTGCGACGGCTACGGCTTTGACCTGACCTTTGGACCCGAGGCAAAAGCGCCCGCAACGCACATCGCCACGCGCTACAACGGCCTGTACATGGTCTACAACGTTGCCGCCGCCTTCTTTGCGGCGCGTGAGTTGGGCGTGGACGCAGCGCATCTGCAGCCCACGCTCGATGCCTACGTCCCCGCCGGCGGACGCATGGGCCGCTGGGAGATTGCCGGCCGTACCGTCGAGGCAAACCTGGCCAAAAATCCCGTGGGCTTCGATCGCCAGATCCAGTCCATTAAAACGGCAGGCGGCAGGCTCTGCGCCTTCTTCCTGAATGACAACGACGCCGACGGCCACGATGTCTCGTGGATCTACGACGTCGACTTCGAGCGCATCGCCGATACCCCAGGGCTTGTCGCCTTTGCCGGGGGTACGCGCGCGCACGACATGCAGGTGCGCCTGAAGTACGCCGGCATCGACGCCGCCATCATCTCGAATATCGAGCAGGCGATCGGCGCCGTGGCAGATGAGGCCGCCGATGACACCTTCTACGCCGTCGCCAATTACACGGCATTCCCGCCGCTGGTCAAAGAGCTCGACGGACTTAAAGACGCCGATGCGAGCTCGGTTGCCTCCTGCGCCGTAACACGCACCGATGGCAGCGCCGTCCCCACCGATATTGCGCCGGTCGAGCTTCCGCGCCCGCTGCGTATCGTCTATCTGTATCCCGATGCCCTCAACCTCTATGGCGACGGCGGCAACGTCATCGCCCTCGAGCGCCGCTGCGCCTGGCGCGGCATTCCCGCGCGCGTGGACGAGGTCCGCATGGGCGAGACGCTCGATCTTACCGACGCCGACATCGTCATGATGGGCGGCGGTGCCGACCGCGATCAGTTGGCTGTGGCACACGAGCTGCTCGCTCAAAAGGACAAGGTTGCGACATATGTTGAGGACGGCGGCTCGTTGCTCGCTATCTGCGGCAGCTACCAGCTGCTCGGTCGTTCGTACTATATGGGCGAAAATCGCATCGAGGGTCTAGGTGTCATCGCCGCCGAGACCGTGCGCGGCTCCGACCGCCTGATAGGCAACGTCGCCGTCAAGACCGACCTGGCACCCGAGCCCTTTGTGGGGTTCGAGAACCACGGCGGCCGCACCCTGCTCGATGCAGAGGCCACGCCGCTCGGAACATCTGTCGTCACGGGCACCGGCAACAACGGCGACGACGGCTTTGAGGGCCTCATCTACAAGGGCGTCATCGGCACGTACCTACACGGACCGGCACTGCCCAAGAACCCCGAGCTCGCCGACTGGCTCATCGCCCATGCCCTTGAGCGCCGTGGCGATGCGCAGGCCGCCGCCCTGCTGCCGCTCAAGCCCCTCGACGACACCTACGAGCACGCCGCCCACGACGCCGCGATGAAGCTCCTCCCCTAACGCCCCGCCACCACAAAGGGACAGGCACCTTTGTGGTGGTTTTGACCCGTCCCAGCGGTTTGTCTCAATCTGTAACATCTAGACCACCAAAGGTCGTCTTACTGTTACAGATTGAGACGCTCGTCCCGACGCCTGCATTTTGTCTCAATCTGTAACAGATAAGGCCGATTTACCCGCCCAGATGTTATAGATTGAGATTTTTGAAGATCGGGGGGAGAGGGCCAGCTCCTGTGTGGTGGTTTTCCAGTTTGCCAACGATATACGCGCCGACAAAAAAGTCTGCTATACTCTTTCCCGCTGTCCCCATCGTCTAGCGGCCAAGGACGCCACCCTTTCAAGGTGGATATCGCGGGTTCGAATCCCGCTGGGGGCACCACAGAATCTGAGAAGCCCGTTACCAATTCAGTAGCGGGCTTTTTGTTACCGATATGCCGGGATTCGAACCCGACAGGGTGCGGAGCTGAGGAAA
>NZ_JBQKHK010000019.1:0-27757 GCF_052118305.1 Collinsella sp. LCP21S3_D3 | reverse complement strand
TTGCCCGCCGCGTGAGGGGTGTGGGGGTTAAGTTTATCGCGAGTTCCGCACGAACAGGAGGCCACTTAATGTGGCCTCCGTCGTGAGCAGGACTGTAGAGCAGGAAACTTAACCCCCACACCCCTCACGCGGCGGGCAAACTCGCCTTGTGCTCTATCACGCTAAAGTGTATGATTCTGAACGTTACATGACTCACTTTACTTAGCTAAAGTACCATCAAGGGGGAATACCATGAATACCGATATGTCTCGTCGTCAGTTTGTTGGTCTAGCCGGCTCGCTCGCCACGGTGCTTGGCCTTGGTCTTGTCGGCTGCGGCGGTGGTGCCGACAAGGGCTCCACTGCCGGCTCTGCTGCGGCAAAGGACGCCAAGGGCGCTGTGGAGTCTAAGAAGCTCGTGGTGGGCTTTGACAAGTCCTATCCTCCGTATGGCTTTGTGGGCGACGATGGCGAGTACACCGGCTTTGATCTCGATTTGGCCAAGGCAGTTGCCGATAAGCAGGGCTGGGAGGTCAAGTACGAGGCCATCGACTGGGACGCCAAGGATACGCTGCTCAACTCGGGTGCCATCAACTGCATCTGGAACGGCTTTACCATGGAGGGCCGCGAGGACGACTACACGTTCTCCGAGCCGTACATGCTCAATGAGCAGGTGCTGGTGGTTAAGAAGGATGCGGGCATCAAGAATTGGGACGACCTTGCCGGTAAGACCGTGATTACCCAGACCGATTCTGCCGCGCAGGATGTGCTAGAGGGTGACCAGAAGGATCTGGCGGCGACGTTTGCCACGCTCGATACCATCGGTGAGTACAACACGGCTTTTATGCAGCTCGAGAGCGGCGCGGTCGATGCGGTGGCTTGCGACCTTTCGATCGCCCAGTATCAGCTTGCCGCCAAGCCCGATGCCTATACGCAACTTGACAAACCGCTGTCCAGCGAGCACTACGCCGTTGGCTTTAAGAAGGGCGATACTAAGTCGGCCGACGCCGTGACCGAGTCGCTTAAGGCGCTCTATGAGGACGGTACAGTCAAGGACCTGTGCGACAAGTATGCGAGCTATGGCCTGTCCTTCGATAACTGGGTTTTGAAATAGCCACAGCACCCAACCTTGCGGCTCCAACCCTCCTCGCGTACCAAAGTACGCTTCGTCGGGCTTGTCGCTCGCAATCTTGGGCACTGTGCCTATTTCAATTAACACCTGCTGTTCTGTTGCTGTGAAAGAGAGCTTGGGTTGTCTATTCAGGTCATGATGCAGATGCTTGGCCAGGGTTTCTTGGTCAGTTTACAGTTGTTTTTGCTCACGCTGTTGGGCTCGATTCCCTTGGGAATTCCCGTGGCGTTTATGCGCATGAGCAAAATCGCGCCGCTGCGTTGGATTGCGCGCATCTACATTTCGGTCATGCGCGGTACGCCGCTCATGCTGCAGATGTTTGCCATCTACTTTGCTCCGTATTATGTCTTTGGTATTTCGCTCACGCCCGATTCCAAGTGGACAGCGTGCGTTGTGGCATTCATCATCAACTATGCCGGCTACTTTGCCGAGATCTATCGCTCGGGTTTGCAGTCTATCCCGCGTGGTCAATATGAGGCCGCCGAGGTGCTGGGTTACTCACGCCTGCAGACGTTTTTGTACATTGTGATGCCGCAGGTCGCCAAGCGCATTTTGCCGGCGATGGGCAACGAGATCATCACACTGGTCAAGGACACGTCGCTGGCGTTTGCCATCGGCGTGGGGGAGATGTTCTCGACGGCCAAGGCACTGGTTGCCTCGCAAGTGAGCATGGTGCCGTTTGCGATTGCGGCACTGATCTACTGGGTCTTTAACTTTGTGGTCGAGATGCTGCTGGGCGCCGCCGAAAAGCGACTTGACTACTACCACGACTAGCCTGTTCCGTCGTGCTTTTCAAACACATGGAGGTTCCCGTGTCCGGAACGGTAATGAATATAACGAGCGCGCGCAAGGCGTTTGGTGGCAATGAAGTGCTCAAGGATATCTCGCTCGAGGTAAAGCGCGGCGAGGTCGTGGCGATTATCGGACCTTCGGGCGGCGGTAAGTCAACGCTGTTGCGCTGCGCCACGCTGCTCGAGACGCTTGACGGCGGCTCGCTTTCGTTTGGTGATCTAGCCGTTGCGACGGATGCGGGATCGGGCACGGTGTATGCGAAAGGCGATGTGCCCAAGCAGGCGCGCTCGCGTTTTGGCCTGGTGTTTCAGAACTACAATTTGTTCCCGCACTATACCGTGATGAAAAACATTACCGACGCTCCGATCCGCGTGCTCAAGCGCCCGCGCGAGCAGGTCGAAGCACGTGCGCGTGAGTTGATCGCGCAGATGGGGCTTACGGGCAACGAGAACAAGGTGCCATGCGAGCTTTCGGGCGGTCAGCAGCAACGTGTGAGTATTGCGCGCGCCTTGGCGCTCGATCCAGAGATCTTGTTCTTCGATGAGCCGACCTCGGCACTCGATCCCGAGCTAACGGCCGAGGTGCTGCGCGTCATTAAAGACCTTGCCGCGCAGAATATGACGATGGTGATCGTGACCCATGCGATGCAGTTTGCGCGCGATGTTGCCGATCGCGTGGTCTTTATGGACGGCGGTCGCATTGTAGAGGAGGGTCCTGCCGAGCAGGTTATCGGCCATCCGCGCGAACGGCGCACGCGCGAGTTCCTGAGCCGTATCGAGGGATAGGCTCAGGTAGACATTGAGGCGAAACCGCTGCAGGTCTTATGGCCTGCGGCGGTTTTTATTTGCGCCGATGGGGCTTAATAACCGCCTCAGGCGTTTGCCCCTCCTCTCGCCGCCCGTATTCATACGTGCGCCGAAAGGTGTGCATGGACAGTTGCCCGCGAGGGTAGGGTGGTGGCATAGGACATTTGGAGGGTGAGCCGGATCGGCTGCCGACCATGCTGCTCCCGGGACGGCATCGACCGCGAACTCTCCCCGTTGGCGTCGCGCATTGCGCGCGGCCCTGCAAGGAGGTCATCATGGGTGCTCCCAAGACCGGCAATGTAAGGAACGTGGTGCTCGTAGGCCAAGGTGGGGTGGGCAAGACTTCACTCGCCGAGGCCATGCTCCACCTTTCCGGCAAGACCGCCCGCCTGGGCGGCCACGACGGCACCAAGCCCACGCTCGACTATGACCCCGAAGAGGTCAAGCGTGCGTTTTCCATCTCGACGACCATTGCGCCGATCGACTGGAAGGGTGCGCGCATCAATGTGCTCGATGCCCCGTGCTACCCCGATTTTATCGGCGACGCCTTTGCCGCGATGAGCGTCTGCGAGACGGCTCTGTTTGTGGTCGACGCCGAGGCCGGCCCGCAGCCTACGACGGTTAAGCTCTGGTATGCCGCCGAGGACCTGCGTCTGGCGCGTGCGGTGTTCGTAAACCGCCTGTCGCGCTCCGAGGCCAGCTTTGCGACCACGATGGACCTGCTGCAGGAGCGCTTTGGCACGCGCCTGGGCGCCGTGACCCTTCCCTGGGGCGAGGGCGAGGACTTTGACGGTATCATTGACCTGGTGCGCATGAAGGCGCGCCATTGCAACGGCGCCGAAGCCGTTGAGTCGGAGATTCCCGAGGAGTATCGTGCCCAGGCCGAGGAGGCCCATGACCATCTGTGCGAGCTGGTGTCCGAGGCTGACGACGAACTGATGATGAAGTACTTGGAAGGCGAGGAGACGCTGACGCAGGAGGAGCTTGAAGGCCTGCTGTCGAAGGCGATCGCCGAGCGCATCTTTGTGCCGGTCTTTGCGGGCGATTGCATTAAGGAGCAGGGCGTCAACTCGCTGATGGACGACATCGCCACGTACTTCCCGGCGCCGACCGACTATGGTGAAATGCCGCTCATCGACGGTGATTCGCTCAAGATTTCGAGCGATGATGACCGCCCGGTGGCGTTTGTGTTTAAGACCCTGGCCGATCCTCAGCAGGGTCGCATCAGCTTCATCAAGGTGCTGACGGGCACGCTTGAGCCGGGCCTTGAGCTGATCAACGCGCGCACCCGCAAGAGCGATCGTCTGGCTCACCTGTATGTGATGTGCGGCCGCGACATGACCGAGGTCGGTCACGCCTATGCCGGCGATATCATCGTGGCGCCCAAGCTGGCGGCCGAGACGGGCGATACGCTCTCGATTACCGGCAAGGTCGAGGCTGCGGCGTTTAAGTTCCCCAACTCGCAGTACCGCATCGCCATCGAGGCCGAGAATCGCGGCGACGAAGAGAAGCTCTACACGTTTATCGAGAAGGCATGCAAGGCCGATCCGACCATGAGCATCGACCGCGACGAGGAGACCGGCCAGACCATCATTTCGGCGGTGGGCGAGGCGCAGGTTTCGGTCCTGCTCAATCGTCTTGAGGACCGTACCAAGGTCGCGGCCAAGAGCGTGCCGATTCGCATCCCGTATCGCGAGACCATTCGCCGCACGGCAACTGCCCAGGGCCGCCACAAGAAGCAGACCGGCGGCGCCGGACAGTATGGTGACTGCTGGCTGCGCGTAGAGCCGCTCATTGGGCCCGACGGTACGAGCGACGGCTATGAGTTTGTGGACGAGGTCGTAGGCGGCCGCATTCCGCGCTCGCTGATCCCTGCCGTGGACAAGGGCGTTCAGGAGACCATGAAGGACGGCATCATTGCCGGCTACCCGCTTACGGGCATTCGCGTGGCTGTGTACGACGGCTCGTATCACAGCGTCGACTCCAACGAGATGGCATTTCGCGCGGCGGCTCGCATCGGCCTGCGCAAGGCATGCGCCGATGCCGACCCGGTGGTGCTGGAGCCCATCGAGGAAGTCACGGTGACTATCCCCGAGAGCTACGCCGGCGCCGTGATGGGCGACATCTCGGCATCGCGCGGTCGCGTGACAGGCATGGAGACCGATGAGCGCGGCGACACCGTGGTCATCGCCCAGGCGCCGCTGGCCGAGCTGACGGATTACTCGACGCGTCTGCGCTCTATCACGCGCGGCACGGGCGACTTTACCATGAAGCCCGCGGGCTATGAGCAGGTGCCTTATGACGTTCAGGCCAAGCTGGTCGAGCGCTATGAGGAGGGCCGTGCCAAGTAGCGTTGGGCGTTGCCTGTAACATACATGCCGATTCAAGGGCCGCTCTGGGCAATCCAGGGCAGCCCTTTTTGATCCCTGGGGGATGGAGGAAAACGGTTCATTTTAAGTTTTGGGGCAGCTTGGCCGGCCCTAGTCTCCCGAGGCCTGATTGCGGCCGGTAGCGTAGTCGATCTGCACATGCGGCTGCAGGTTGTAGCAGTACACGTGGAAGCACAGGGTCTTGCCGTGGTCCTCGACCGATTGCGCCTCAAGACGCACGCCACGGCAGACGAGTTCCTCTTCGTTGTACATGGGCGTGACACGGTAGAGCACATGGTTGCCCGTCTCGCGGATGTAGCCGAGAATCTGCTCCTCAAATGGCAGCATGCCCGTTTCGTTGAGATAACGCGTGCCGGTGAGGAGATTCTTGCGGTTGGCGTTTTCGCCGCAGAGCGACCAGGCGATGAGGTGACAGCGGTTGTAGAGGCTCTGGCCCGGAATAAAGTCGTAGCGCTGCTGGCGCCATCCGGCGGGATGGATACGCGAGATATCGCCGCGCTCGCCTTGACCGAGCGATTCGGGGCCCACGCAAGCGAGCGCTTTGCGGGTGCGGCCCAGGCTGTCGAGCTTGGAGAACTTCTTAAAGCAGCCCTCTTCGGCGGCGTGCTCGTATTCATCGAGCGTGAATGATGGTGTGCCCAACGGGTGCGTGCTGTCGGCTCGCAGGGCAACATAGGGGTTACCCGCGTAGTCGGGAATGCTGCTGAGGTATACGCCGCGGGCGCGGTCGAGATTGGGGTTTTCGACCTCGTCGATGGGGGTGGCGGTGCTGTCCGCGGAAGCGTCATCACCGGTGTCGGGTGCGGCGGAATGTGGCTTGTCGCCAGAGTTCGGGCTGTTTTGGGAGTCTGTGGAGTTTGCCGTTCCCGATTCGAGTCGGGCAACCAGGTCTGCCTCGTCGTCGGTGCGGCTGGGTCTCTCGTCTTGCTTCTCGGCCAGGGCTATCGCCTGCTCATCACTTTGCGGCGAGAGCAGTCTGGGCGCCCCGTCGAGCGATCCCGTAAACAGCGCAAACCCCAGCACCACAGCGGTGCCGATAGAAAGTGCTTGCTTGTAGGCGGACTTGCGCGACATGGGGGCTCCTGGTTAGTCGGTTGCGAATCTACCAGTCTAGCAGGAGACGCCGCAGGTCGTTTCCCAGATAAAACCTGCCAAAATAAACCTGCCCCTTTTTGGTAGGCTATTGATTCATGTAGCGAAAGCCAAATATGATATATACGTTATATACAAGCTGTAAAGCGCGGTAGAGTGACGGTAACGAAGGCCGTGCAAGCCGATGAAGGGACCGATATGATCAAGGCTGTCATTTTTGACATGGACGGAACGTTGGTCGATACCGAGCGTTTGGACGTGAGGGCATGGAAGGTGGGCGCTGCCGAGCTGGGGATTGCGATTGATGATGAGCTGGTCCATCAGTTTATCGGTCGCTCGATGCCTGATGTCAGGGACATCCTTGAGGAGCATTACGGCAGCCGCGAAATCGTCGAGACGGTCGAAGCCCACTACAGGGATGCTCTCGACGAGATGGTCAAGACCGATCTGGAGCTTAAGGCCGGCGCCGCCGAGTGCCTGGACGAACTGCTGGCTGCGGGCTATCACGTGGGCCTTGCGACGTCGTCGCGCCGCGTTGCGGCCGAGCGCAACCTTAAGACGGTCGGCCTCTTTGATAGGTTTGAGACGGTGACCTGCAACGAGGATACCCTGAACGGCAAGCCCGATCCCGAGATCTACCTGCTCGCCTGCGATCGCGCGGGCTTTGCTCCCGAGGAATGCGCCGTGGTCGAGGACTCACGCAACGGCTGCGTCTCAGGCATCACGGCCGGCTGCCATGTCTTTGCCGTTCCCGATATCGTGCCGTTGCCGCAGGACGTGGCGGACGGCTGCGAGGCCGTGCTCGATACGCTGTTCGATCTGACGGCGGCGGTCAGGGCCGTGCGCTAAAGGTATGCGCCGAGGCTGATGACGGTGGCTTCGGCGTGGCCCCGCTTGCGTTTTCCCAGATAAAACCTGCCAAAATAAACCCGTCCTCTTTTGGCGGGTTGGCGGGGTAATGCCCGCCGCAACTTATGGCACGGTTGGGATGTGTACGCTTTAAAGAGCGGAGCCCATGGTTAGAGAGATGCGATCGTCTCTCTAAACGTCTCTCTAAAGAGAACGTCGGTTAGAGAGATGGCCTTAGGTAATCTAGCAGTGAATTCGATACATCTCTCTAAATTTCTCTCTAAAAGAAGGTGCTCATCTCTCTAAAGTTAGAGAGATATACTAAGCTTTAGAGAGATAAATCTATTGTTTTAGAGAGACGGAATGCCAATGCTGTTGGATGAACCTCTTGGCCTTATCGTTGAGCGCCTTCGCAGGCGGGGGACCGATGACGCATCGGTAGAAGTTAAAGCCTGCACGAATAAATTGAGTGCAGACGTATGGGAGACAGTGAGTGCTTTTGCGAACACTGCGGGCGGGCTCATTATTTTGGGCCTGAACGAAGCCGAAGGATTTGTTCCTTCTGCCAACTTTGCTATCGACAGGGTGCGCGACCAGTTTGTTTCGGGTATCGGAGACGGAGGCTCAGCGGCGGTGGTGACCCATGCGCCACGGTATGAGCTTGATCGAGGCGAGGTCGACGGGCTCCAGGTACTTCTGGTGCGCATCTTTGAACTTGAGCTCAAAGCGAAGCCATGCTATATCGGCGCGCGCGGCGTGCAGAACGGTAGCTACAAGCGCGTGGATGATAAAGATATCAAGATGTCGCCCGCTGAGCTATATGAGCTACAGAGTGCGTTGCTTCCGAGCGATGCAGACGGTACGGTGGTTTCGGAGGCAACAGTCGAGGATTTGGATCCAGATGTCGTGCGGTCCATTATCGCAAATCGCCGGCTGCAGACCCCGCGCGTTTTGCGCGGGGCCGATACGCTGGAAAAGCAGCTGGCCAGACTCAATATCACTACAAAGGATGGAGCTGTGAAGCTCGCGGGGCTGCTGTCGGCGGGAATCTACCCCCAGCAGTTCTATCCTAAGCTGATGATCGATGTCGCCGTTCATTCCGATGTGGAAAAATCTGCTCCTGGGCAACCCCGGTTTATTGACCGCCAGTTGTGCGATGGCCCGATTCCGGCTTGCATCGAAGATGCCCTCGCTGCGATCGGACGAAACTTGCGCAAAGCGGCGATAGTGCGAGGCGCTGGTAGAAGGGAAGATTGGGAAGTACCCCAGGAGGTTTTGCGCGAGGCCTTGGCGAATGCCTGCATCCATCGAGAGTATTCGCCCATGTTTGTGGGGCAGGCCGTGAGCGTCGATATCTACCCAGACAGAATAGAGATCAAAAACCCCGGCGGGCTTTGGGGCGGAAAGACGGTGGACAATCTTGCGGACGGGGAATCGCGCTGCCGAAACCCAAAGCTCATGAGTCTGATGGGGGCGACGCCGTTAGAGCATGCTGAGGGGGCTGTTGCGGAAAGTCAGGGATCTGGCATCCCGGCTATGATTCGCGAGATGGAGTCTCGTTCGCTTGGCAGGCCGAAATTTATCGTTAAGGCCGATTCGTTTACGGTGCTGCTTTCCCGGCACGGGGCGGAGCTTGCTGAAAACCGCATGTGGATTCAGGGCCATGTGGACACCGAACTGACGCATCGCGAGGAAACATTGCTCATGTTTATGCGGGAGCATGGGTGCGTATGCGATGTTCAAAAAATACGAGAGGCTTTGAAGTGGGATTCGGATGACATTCGCCTGATCTGCGGGGGCCTTGTCGATAAACATGTCCTGTCAAAATGTGGCAAAGACACGTTTGAAATTATCGATATGAGCAGAGAATTGTCAGCTTCGACGGCGGATAGGATCCTGGAGGCTCTCAGCGCCGGAATGGATATGACGGCGCGAGAAATAGCGGTTGCATCGGGGGTTAAGATTTCGTCCGTCCGTTACCATCTGCCAAAAATGGCGGATAAAGGACTCATTGAAGTAATGGGTTCATCGACGAGCCGCAACCGCCGCTATCGGAAGAGGTAGATGCGGCTGAGTCGCCTCTCTTGTGTCTCTCGAAGTAGATGGGTGCTAGAGGGGCGACTGCCTCGTGATATTTCCCCAGATAATACCTGCTAAAACAAACCTGCCCCTTTTTGGCAGGTCAGTTAACGCAGTGCAGGTTGAGCATATGCGAGCGAGCGGGCTCCGGGTGCGGTAAGGTGACGTGAAACAAGCGGGCGCTGACCTTTTGGTCGCGCCCGTGAAGTTGAACGTCAGATTGCCGTGCCCGGAGCCCGCGCAGCGCCGAGCAGTTACGCCGTTTGTAAAACGGCGTAACCTAAAGGTTCATGTTGCCGTGGATGTAGGGGGTGACCTCGGGGGAGATGTGGGCGCAGCCCAGCTCGCGCAGCGCGGACTCGATGGCGGCGGGCAGCGGGGTCTTGCCCTCGGCATTGACGGTAGCACCGCCGAGAGCGGCAATCTTGGCGACATCTGCGTGAGCGGCTTCGATACGCATGCAGTCGCCGACCAAGCGCGCGCGTACCTGCGCCAGACCAAGATCGTGCAGGTAGTCCTCGCAGGCGCGGATTAAATCGACCTTTTCGTGCGTAAGTTCCTCGCCTGTGGGGACGCGCGTGGCAAGACAGGCTCCCGCCGGCAGGTTCCAAACGGGATAGCCCCATGCGCGCAACAACTCGCGCTCTTCGTCCTTGGTAAAGCCGACCTCCATAAGAGGGGAGCGTACGCCGAGCTCTTTGGCAGCACGCATGCCGGGACGGTAGTCACCGCGATCGCTTGCATTGCTGCCATCGATGACGGTGGGAAAGCCGAGCGATTTAGCGTGGTTGACGATGGCGGTAAAGCCGGCGCGCTTGCAGTGGTAGCAACGGTTGGCGTCGTTGCAGGCTACTTGGGGGAGCTGCAGCTGATCGACCGAAAGATTGAGCACGGGGAGCTTAAAATGCGGTCCCTCATTGGTTTGCCTGTCAACGGATCGCTCAAACGAGGTCTGTTCGGGCGTGCCGATGAGCGGCGTGGTGAGGTGAACGAGAAGCGTGCTGGCAGGCATGATGCGGGCGCAGACCGCGGCCAAAAAGCTGCTGTCGACGCCACCGGAAAAGCCGATGGCGACGCGTCCGTATGCCAAAAGCAGCCGCTCGAGCGCCGCGAGTTTGTCCTGAAGCTCCTTTGCAGGTGCGGTAGTGTCTGAAAGCATAAAACAATCCTTACCATTGAGTACTCGGTCGAAAACTATAATCCTATCGGACTGCTCGTCATCTGACTTCTGCCTATGTAACGATAGTGCAATATGCTATATACGTCATATACAAGTTTGTAAAGTGCGCTAGAGTGGCCGTAATGCAATCCGGTGAGGGGACCGATATGATCAAGACTGTAATTTTTGACATGGACGGAACGCTGGTCGATACCGAGCGTTTGGGCATCAAGGCATGGAAGGCGGGCGCTGCCGAGCTGGGGGACGCGATTGATGATGCGCTGATCCATCAGTTTATCGGTCGCACGCTGCCCGATGTCATGGACATCCTTGATAAGCATTACGGCAGCCATGAAACCACCGAGGCGATCTATGTTCGCCACAAGGAGATTCGCGACGAGATGGTCAAGACCGATTTGGAGCTTAAGGCCGGCGCCGCCGAGTGCCTCGACGAGCTGCTGGCTGCGGGCTATCACGTGGGTCTAGCGACGTCGTCGCGCCTCGCTACGGCCGAGCGCAACCTTAAGATGGTCGGTCTTTTTGACAAGTTTGAGACGGTGACCTGCGGCGAGGACGTCGTGCACGGCAAGCCCGACCCCGAGATGTATCTGCTTGCCTGCGAGCGCGCGGGCTTTGCCCCCGAGGAATGCGCTGTGGTCGAGGATTCGCGCAACGGCTGTGTCTCGGGCATCACGGCCGGCTGCCATGTCTTTGCCGTCCCCGACATTGTGCCGCTGCCGCAGGACGTGATGGATGGCTGCGAGGCCGTGCTCGATACGCTGTTCGACCTTACGGCGGCGGTCAAGGCCGTGCGCTAGACAGCTGCGGCGTTGAAACGGGCAATTGCCCACATTTACGCTTAAGCATAAGGGGTCCGGCAATGGCCGGGCCTCTTTTGCTTAAGCTGCGTTTTGGCATACTGGTCGACGTGCTATAGATACGCGCCCAGGTTGATGGCGGTGGCTTCGGCTTGGCCGCTTGCCTGGGTACTGGTGCGCTCGAGCAGGAACGGCCGTACGAGTTCTTGGCGGTTGATGTCCTCGGTTGCCGTGACCGCGGTGACGGTGCGTGCGGCGGAGCCGATACGGACGCGTTTGGTTTTTGTCGGCGCCTTGCTCTCGATTTGCTCCACGAGCAGCTGCACGCCCTTGCGGCCAATCTCGTAGCCCGGGGGTGCTACGGTGGTGAGCGGTACTGCGCCGCTCCATGCAAGCGGGTTACCGTCGCAGCCGGCCACGCGAACTTGCTTGGGGACGGAGATGCCTTTGTCGATCAACGCCGAGATAACACCCGAGGCCAATACGTCGGTTAGGCCGATGACAAAATCCGGACGCTCGTCAGCAGAGCGCTCGGCAATCTGGGCGCCGATGCCGTAACCGTCGGCAGCGGTATTCCATTCTCCGGCGTCAATGACCTCAATTTTGATGTCGGGATGAAGGGCGAGGGCCTTGTGAATGCCAAGCACGCGCAGGGTGAGCTGCATAAATGCCGCTCTGCCCACAACGGTGATATGGCGTGCGCCGCGGGCGATGGCGAGCTCGGCGATAATGCGCCCCTGCGCCTCGTTGTCGGCGGCCACGTAGTAACCGGGCTCAGAACAGTGGATGTCCAGATGGACAATCGGCACGGGCATCTTGGCCATGGCGGGGTGCCAATCGGGGGATGCCATGGGCTGAACCATGACGCCGGACATCTGCGTGCCCATAAAATAGCGCAGGTAGTGGTCTTCGAGAATATCGTCGTTATCGGCGTTGGCGATAAGCAAGTCGTAACCGTGCTTGCGGGCCTCGTTATGGGCGCCGCTGGCAATTTGGAGCGAGAAGCCGTGGTCGAGACGGGGGAGGACCAGGCCAAAGGACTTGGTGGTTCCTCCTGCGAGCTGGCGGGCGCTTTGGTTGGGCAGGTAGCCAAGGCGATTGATGGTCTCGTTGATGAGTTTGAGGGTCTCGGGGCGCAGCTTTTCGGGATGGTTGAGCGCGTTGGATACCGTGCCCAGCGAGACCCCGGCCTCGCGCGCGACGTCGCTGATTTTTACCTTTGCCATAGCGGCCCCTTTGATGCGTTTCAAGTACAAGCCAGATTGTAGCATCGCCCGTCCCTAGGGTGTCAAAACCTGCCAATTAGGGACAGGTTTATTTTGGCAGGTTTTATCTGGGGAAACGCTATTGCCAACGCGACCACCACGAAGGGGACAGGCACCTTTGTGGCGGTTTGGACCGGCTGAACGTGTGTGCATCGGGTGGTATCTAAGTTGAGATACCACTTCTGGTATATCAGCTTGCGCTTGCGTGAGTACAATACTCGAACGTTATACGTCTCAGCGCCCCTTGTGTGCGGACGTTTTACAGTCACGCGAGCGAAGGGATTTATCCTATGTGCGGAATTGTCGGCTACACCGGCTCTGATATTGCAAAGAACATCCTTGTCACGGGCCTTAAGCGTATGGAATATCGCGGCTATGACTCCTCGGGCGTCGCACTCGAGGTGGGCGAGGGCACGGCGGCTCACCTCGACGTCATTCGCCGCGTGGGCAAGGTCGCGGGCCTGGAGAGCGAACTTACCAATGTCGACAGCGACGCCACCTGCGGCATCGGCCACACCCGCTGGGCTACCCACGGCAAGCCCTCCGTTGTCAACGCCCATCCCCACACCAGTTGCGACGGTCGCATCGCCATCGTCCACAACGGCATCATCGAGAACTTCGCCGAGCTGCGTGAGGAGCTGGAGGGCCGCGGCCATCACTTTAAGAGCGAGACCGACACCGAGGTCTTTGCGCACTTGATCGAAGAGGCCTATGCCGAGACACACGACCTGATGGCTTCTGTGCGCGAGGCCTGCACCCACGTGGTGGGCGCCTATGGTTTGGCCGCCGTTTCTGCCGATGAGCCCGGCGTGATCGCCGTGGCCCGCAAGGACTCCCCGATTGTGGTCGGTGTCGGCGAAACCGGCTCCTACGTTGCCTCCGACGTGATCGCGCTTATCGATGCCACCCGCGATGTCGTGGTGCTCGAAGACGGTCAGTTTGCCAAGCTTACGCCCGCAGGCGTCGAGTATACCGACGAGGCTGGCAACGTGATTGAGCCCAAGCTTACCCATATCGACTGGGACCTGGATATGGCCGAAAAGGGCGGTTATCCCGACTTTATGCTCAAGGAGATCCATGAGCAGCCTCGCGTCGTGCGTGATACCCTGGTGGGCCGCATGACCCCCGCCGGTGAGCTCGATATCGACGAGCTGGGCCTTTCGCTCGAGGAGCTCAACGATATCGACCGCGTGTATGTGATTGCCTGCGGCACCAGCTACCATGCCGGACTTATCGCCAAGAACCTTATTGAGGGTTGGGCTCGTATTCCTACGGAGGTCGAGGCGGCAAGCGAGTTCCGCTATCGCAACCCCATCATCACGCCGACGACGCTTGTCGTGGCCGTGTCCCAGTCGGGCGAGACGGCCGACACCCTTGCCGCCATTCGCGATGCGCGCATCAAGGGCGCCAAGGTCTTTGGCATCACCAACGTGCTGGGCAGCCCGGTGGCGCGCGAGAGCGACGGCGTTATCTACACCAAGGCCAACAAGGAGATTGCAGTTGCCTCGACCAAGAGCTTCATCGGTCAGGTCGTGAGCCTTACGCTTTTGGCCCTGCTGCTGGCGCAGGTTAAGTACCGTCTGACCACCAAGCAGGCGCGCATGCTGTTCCGCGAGCTTTCCGATACGGCCGAGCAGATCCAGTGGATCCTGGATACGCAGACCGAGGCCGTGCACGAGGCCGCGCTTGTCTGCAAGGACGCGCAGTCTGCATTGTTCGTGGGTCGCGGCATGGGCGCCGCCATTTCCTACGAGGGCGCGCTCAAGCTCAAGGAGGTCAGCTACCTGCATGCCGAGGCATATGCTGCCGGCGAGATGAAGCACGGCCCTATCGCGCTGATCGACCCGGGTTTCCCCGTTATCGCGGTTGCAACCAAAAGCGCAACATACGACAAGACGGTGTCGAACCTCATGGAGTGCAAGGCGCGCGGCGCCAAGGTCATCGTCGTTGCTACCGAGGGCGACGAGGAAATCAACAAGATCGCCGACTGCATCATTCGCGTGCCGGCCGTCCGTGACGTATTCAGTCCCATCACGGCGAGCGTTCCGCTGCAGCTGCTCGCCCGCGAGGTTGCCATCCTGCGCGGTTGCGACGTTGACCAGCCCCGCAACCTGGCCAAGAGTGTCACAGTAGAGTAATCGAGTTCCTACGTCCTAACAACTAAGGCCCGGCTTCGTTGCAGCGGAGCCGGGCCTTGTTGCATTTGCCCAGATAAAACCTGCCAAAATAAACCTGTCCCTTTTTGGCAGGTTAGCGGAGCTTGCTGGTCTCGAAGTACTCGGGATATTGGTCCAGGACCTCGGTCTGGTTGCGGAACATCATATGCAGGTGCTTGCTGACCAAAAAGCTTGCCTCGATAGGATCGCGACCGGCGATGGCGCGGCGGATTTGCTTGTGCTCGTTAACAATCTCCTGATTGTCGAGCGCCTGCGTAGCGGCGCGCAGCCAGCGGAAACGCTCCAGGTCGGCATTGGTCGCCTCGAGCCACGACCACACGGTGCTGCGGCACGCGATGCTAAAGATCATGCGGTGCATGAGGTTGTCGCTTAAAAAGAAGCCGATGCGGTCCTCTTCGGCCATGGCTTTTTCCTGCAGCGCGATGGCTCGGTCGAGCTGCTCGATGCCTACCGAGGTGGCACGGGCGCAGCACTCCACAATCACCTGCTTTTCCAGGTGTTCGCGAATGTAGCAGGCACTCTCGGCAAGGGTGAGGTTGATGGGCGAGACATAGGTGCCGCTTTGGGGCACGGTGCGCACTAGGCCCTCTTGCGCCAGACGCACCAGTGCCTCGCGCACAGGGGTGCGCCCCATATCTAGGTCGTCACAAAGCTGCTTGACGCCCAACTTTTCGCCCGGCTTGTAGTCCAGGTAGACTATTTTGCGTCGAATGGTGTGGTAGGACTGGTCCTGTAGGCTCGTTTCCTGCTCGCCGACGTGCATCGATTCTTCCATAGTGCCTCGCAACTGTTCTATCACACTCATATGTCAGTTGTTAATTATGCCGCGAATCAGCTCTCCGCGCTGGGTAATTCGGTTGTTGCTCGAGAACTATTGCGGCATCTTAGTCTGTTTTTGCGTATGGCTGTGCTCGATGTTGCCGTATCATAAGCCGTCGCAAACGTGAAATAGAAAGAAGGAATCCCATATGCAACTGGTAAATATCGTACGCGAGCGCTGGAAGGGTGTCTTGTTCTGCCTGATCATCGCCATCCCTGCGTCGTTGCTCGGCAAACAGATTGAGGTGGTCGGTGGGCCGGTATTTGCCATCCTCTTTGGCATGGTTCTGGCGCTCGTCTTTCCCAAGAATCGTCGCGAACAGCTCGCCGCCGGCGTCACCTATACGTCTAAAAAAGTCTTGCAGTACGCGGTTATCCTGCTTGGCTTTGGCATGAACCTCTCGCAGATTCTGTCCAAAGGCGCCCAGTCGTTGCCGATTATCGTGGCTACGATCTTGACCTCGCTCATCATCGCCTTTGTGCTCTGCCGCGTTATGAACGTGCCGGGCAAGATCGCGACGCTTGTGGGTGTGGGTTCGTCGATTTGCGGCGGTTCCGCCATCGCCGCGACCGCGCCTGTCATCGATGCCGACGATCGCGAGATTGCCCAGGCTATTTCGGTCATCTTCCTGTTTAACGTTATCGCGGCGCTCGTGTTTCCAACGCTTGGAGGCATGCTTGGGCTGACCAACGAGGGCTTTGGCCTGTTTGCCGGTACCGCTATCAACGACACCTCGTCTGTAACGGCTGCGGCGAGCGCCTGGGACAGTATGCATCCTGGCGCCAATGTGCTCGAGAGCGCTACGGTAGTCAAGCTCACCAGGACGCTGGCTATTATTCCCATCACGTTGGTCCTCGCATGCTGGCAGATGCATCTGGCGCGCAAGGCCGGCGGCGACGCCAAAAGCACGTTCTCCCTTAAGCGCGCGTTTCCCATGTTTGTGCTGTTCTTTGTGCTGGCGAGTGTGGTCACCACAGTGTTTCAGCTTCCCGCGTCCGTTACGGCGCCCATCAAGGAGCTGTCGAAGTTCTTTATCGTGATGGCCATGGCGGCTATTGGCTTTAATACCGATATCGTCGAGCTGGTCAAAAAAGGCGGCAAGCCCATCGCATTGGGCTTTTGCTGCTGGATTGGCATTGCGTGCATGGGTTTGGGAATGCAGCACGTGCTGGGAATCTGGTAGAGGAGTAGCCCATTTACGTGCTGGTTGCTGGTGGCCGCATCCTCGCGGTGGAGCGATAGGAGCTCTTGCGGGTATGGCTTGTCCGCAGGTTAATAGATCCCGAAGAGCTCTTATCGCCCCGCCAGGATGGCGATGCGGGGCAACACCTATACTCGCAGGACGGCGCTTTCTGCCCTATAGTGTTTGGTGAGCAATATCGTTCAATTTTGAAACACTCGGTCGTGCGACCGTCGGCGGTTGTACGTCGCAGCGGACAGGGGCAAATCATGGATAGCGATGCCAAGCTGAAGATCTTGAGCGATGCCCTAGCTGCTGCCGGGGCCTCGGCATTGGCAATCGATGCGCGTGGGGACGTCGCGATCTCGACCATGAATGACGCGGCGCTTGAGCGGGATGTGGCGGCTTTTGTCGCTGAGCGCCTCGACCGCATAGGAGACGGCGCGCGTCTGGTTATGGGGCGTGCGGGTACGCGCCTGAGCCTGACCGTTCGCCCCACCGATAAAGAGGGCGGGGGCCTTTGGGTCATCGTGGTCCGCGAGGTGCGCGCCGCCGCGGCGCATGCGGGCATCGAGTGGCTCAACGCCGACGAAGTTGAGGCCCGCTACGAATCGAGCGCATACGGCATCGTCGAAGACGCGGCAGCGGTCGCTGCCCCCGTACGGGAGAGCTATGCGCGCGGAGTGCCCCTTATGCTCGAGGGCGAGCTGGGCGCGGGACAGGATCAAATTGCAAAACCCCTGTACCTGGATGGACCCTATGCCGATCAGCCCTTTGTGTCCGTTGCGCTCGATGAGCTTACGGATCGCGGTTGGCGCCATCTGCTCAAAAGTTCCGAATCGCCGCTATTCCAAACGGGGCTGACACTTTGCATGGGCGGCTGGCATGCCGTTGGCCCCCAACGCCTGCGCGAGCTCGTGTCCGCAATGATCGACACGGCGCTCGCAACTCGTTGCCATGTGGTGTTGACGGCAAACGACATGCCAGGCGGCGGCGAAAGCGATCAGGCTGCTTTTGTAACCGAGCGTCTGGCCTGTGCAGTGAGTGTGGCGCCGGCGATTGCCGAGCAGGGCGGCGCGTCGGAAAAGGTTGCGCGCTATCTGGAGTATCTGGCAGATATGTTTGAGACGGCAACACCCGCCTTGTCGTCCGCGGCGGCAAAGACACTCGATGCCTATCGATGGCCCCGTAACTATCTACAGCTTCGTGAGGTTTCGGAACGACTTTATATATTATTGAGGATGGGTACGGCCGAGCGGGCGGTGGCGGAGGAGGTGCTCGCTCAGGAGGACGTTATCAAGACCGCGACCTTTGGTGCCCCGACGCTCGATAGCGATCTGTATATCTTGCGCCCACTGGCCGATACCGAGCGCGATATCGCGCGGCTGGTCGTAGGTCACCTTCACGGCAATAGGACCCGAGCTGCCGAAGTGCTAGGCATAAGCCGTACGACCCTGTGGCGCCTGCTGAAGGACGACGACCGTTAAGCGAGGCGCCCGTGACCGCGCGCGGCGCGTGTGATACAGTCCAAAGCAGTATTGTTTCGACTGTGTTACGGCGTGCGGGGAGTATGGCGGAGACTTCAAAAACAAATCGGGTTCGAAAGCCCGCGGCGCCGGTCAACCGTCGCACGACTTCACGGACGTGGGGCAAAAGCGCCTCGGGGTTCGACGGCTCGTTCAAACGCACTAAATATGGTTATCCTTCGGCAAGCGCTCGCTTGGCCATGCAGGCCGAATCATCGCTGTGGGGCCGTAAACGTGTGGTGGGGTCAAAGCTCAAGCACGATGGAACGCTCGGCTACATTAGCCGTGGCGCTGCTCGCCGTAGCGGCCTCAATCCCGCAGGCTGGCATCGCTATGTTCCGATCGCGGTCGTTGTCGCGGTGATTGTCATCGCGCTCGCGGCGCTCGGTTACGCCGGCGGCGGGGCCAATCTGGACGCAATGTTTAAGTCGCCCGAGCTCGCGCATGCAGGCACAGAAGTTGTCGAGGGCGTTCAGACCCAGACGGGCGTCGCGCCCCAGCGCGGCATGGTCGCAGCCGCTGCCACCATTGCCGATGCTCAAAAGGATGAAGGCGAACAGGGCGATGGCGCCGAAGCGACTCGAACGAATGAAACGACGACAAATCCATCGGCAAGATAAGTTGCTAGTGGGGTAGCAAATTTGGGACGGGGCCTTTTAGCTGCCCATGTGTCGAATGCCAGCAGCAGCTCATTCGATGTCAGTCGCCAACAGCGAGCGGGCCGCATTTGCGCCAAGGTGACGCGAAATGAGAGGGCGCTGACCTTCTTCGCGTCCTCGAAATTGAACGTCAAATTGGCGTGAATGCGGCCCGCGCAGCGTCAGCAGGTCCGCCGTTCGGTAGAACGGCGGAACAAATTACCTAACGTACACCACGTTGTCGCGGCGGGGCTTTGCCTCGGGTAGCGTGTCCTCGGCATAGCCCAGAATGCAGTTACCGACACCACGCAGGCTGCCGTCGGCGGGCAGGCCCCAGCTGGCCAGCAGCTCCAGGCCCTCGGGCGAGTCAAAGACCTCATGCGCGCGGTGAATCCAGCACGAATCGACACCCAGTGCATAGGCGGCGTTGAGCAAGTTGCCCATGGCGAGCGAGCCGTCTTCCAGATGTGTGGGCACGCTGCGGTCAACCAGCACCACCACAACGGTCTTGGCGCCATAGAAGGGGTCGCTGTTGCTGCCCATGACCTGGGCGTTGAGCTGTGAGAGACGCTCGACGGTCGCGGGGTCGGTGACGGCGACAAACGTCACCGGCTGGCGGCCCATGCCGCTCGGTGCATATTGGCCGGCTTCGATAATACGTGCAAGCTTTTTGGCCTCGACGGGACGATCGCTGTATTTGCGGCAGCTGCGGCGGTGAATGAGTGCTTCGATAGTCTCCATGGTGTCTCCTTGCGGTGGCGTTGCAGATGCCCCGTTCCTACCCGTCGGGCTCAAACGATAGACGGTCAAGTGCCCGGCAAAAGGATAGATTCCAATTGGGAAAGTGGGTTTGCATAAAAGTACCTTTAAAATGTGACAAGCCAATGGGATGGTTAAACGTTTTATCCCGTCTGCCCTGCGGTTTTTACCACTTGCCTAAATGACGAACGCATAACCTCTGATAAAGGTTTTACTAAAGGAGTACCAACGTTTATCAACGCGCCGTGGTGGCGCCGGGCCAGGAGGTAACTATCATGTTCCAGGCTGGAGATGTCGTCGAGACCGATTTCGAAGGATTTCTGAAGCTGCTGCGTTCCAAGACACGCGCTTTTGTGACGATTGACGATCACGAGTACTACATCACGCACACCGATGGCTATTGGCGTGTTCAGGATTGCGAGGCCCTCAACGATAAGGGCCACTTTACTGACTGCTCCGAGCTGGTCAACACGCTCTGCGAGGTCGTCGAGCTGCCTTGGATCTGCGGCAAAAGCCTGCACGATAGCTTCTCGGGCGCTACGGTCTACGAGGCTGTCGCCGCTTAACAGGCAATGAAACCCGATTTTCACGTGACCGCTGGCGCCGCCCCCGCGCCGGCGGTCTTTTTCTGCCGATAGGTCATAAAAGTGCAGGCATTTGCGGAGAACCTGTTGACGATAGTCAAAGCTCGGACTAATCTAGAGACACGAAATTGGTCAAAAATCGGACAATCGAATGGTGGGATAGATGAATAGTGCGGTTACGCCGGTCGACTTCGACCGGTTGCTCAATGGACTTGACCATATCTATTCGGAGTTCTCGCGCGCCTGCGGCCTTTCGGACTGCGCTTACTGGATGCTCGTCGATACCAGCACGGCAGGCGGCAGTATTGCCGTAAGCCGTCTGACAAGCGAATGGTTCTACAGCAAGCAGACCATCAACTCGGCAATTAAAACCTTGACGGCGCGGGGCTTCGCAACGTTGGAGTTTGCCGAAGGCAGCCGTAAGAACAAGGTTGTGCGTTTGACCGAAGCGGGCATGCGGTTTGCCGAGCAATATGCGCTGCCGGCGCAAGAAGCCGAGCAACAGGCTTTCGAAGTGCTCGAGCCCTGGGAACAGCGCGAAATCATGCGCCTCATCGAAAAATTTTCCCATGCGCTCGGCGATGAGTGCGATGTCTTTAAGCAGCATATCGCTGCCGAGAATCAAGGTGAGGGTGAGTCGTGCGACTGTTAATGAGGTTTTTGAAGCCCTATCGAGGGCTTGTCGCAGTGACGCTGCTGGCGCTGCTGGTGGATAACGTCGGTACGCTGTTGGTTCCCACGATGCTGGCGAACATGGTCAACACCGGTATTACCACGGGCGATGTCGACTACATCTTATGCAACGGCCTATACATGTTTATCGCGACGAGCATGGCGAGCGGCGGCACGGTGCTGGGCTGCTATCTTTCGGCGCGTCTGGCGGCTAACGTGGCCTGCGACATCCGCAATGCCGTCTACGACAAATCACTCGAGCTGTCTGCCAGCGATTTTGAGCGCTTTGGCACCGGATCGATGATCACGCGCTCACTCAACGACATCAACGTGATTCAACAGGCTGTCCTTCAGACGATTCAGCTGGTGCTGCCCGTGCCGTTCTTGGCTGTGGCGGGCATCATCTTCGCCTGGTTTATCGATCCGGCTATGGGCATGCTTCTGGGCGTCGTGGTTGCGATCGTGCTGGTTGCGGCGGTCTTTACGGTTGCCAATGCGGCACCGATTTTTATGCGCCTACAGGGTTTTATCGACCGCATGAACGTGGTGCTGCGCGAGAATATTGTGGGCGTGCGCGTTATTCGTGCTTTTAATAAAGAGCATCACGAGGAGCGGCGCCTGGACGAGGTGTTTAGCGACTACGCCGCCAACGCCATAAAGGTCAACCACCTGTTTGTGGGCCTTGACAGCTCCAGCTTCTTTTTGATGAACATCGCCGAGGTGGCGGTGCTGTGGGTGGGCGGTAACCGGGTGGGCGCCCACGCCATGCAGATTGCGAGTATCTCGGCGGTGCTGGAGTATGCAATTCTGATCCTGTTCTTTGTGATGATGGCCCAGATGGTGGTGCTGACGCTTCCGCGTGCTGCCGCGTGCCTGAACCGTGCGCAGCAGGTGTTGGAGATTGAGCCGAGCATCGTGGACGGCGAGCGTACGCTGGGTGACGGGACGCCTGCCTCCGAGGACGATGCGGATGCTGTTGCCGTGTTCGACCACATGTCGTTTCGCTTTGACGACGCCGACGAGGATACCCTGTGCGACCTGAGCTTTGCCTGTCGTCGCGGTCAGACGACCGCGATTGTGGGCTCGACGGGCTCGGGCAAGTCGACGGTGGCAAAGCTTCTGCTGCGCTTCCACGATGCCACCAAGGGCGCCATTCGCCTGGACGGCATCGATCTGCGCGAGCTTTCGCAAGATGAGATTCGCGGGCGCATCGCCTATGTGCCGCAGAAGGCGTGGCTGTTCTCGGGCACCGTGGCAAGCAATCTGCGCTTTGGCAACGAGGACGCGACCGAGGCGGACATGCTTCATGCGCTGCAGGTTGCCCAGAGCACCTTTGTGCTCGATCAGCCGCAGGGGCTCGATACTCCGGTTGCCCAGGGCGGTACGAACTTTTCGGGCGGCCAGCGCCAGCGTCTGGCAATCGCCCGTGCGCTCATGAAGCATGCCGATCTGTATATCTTCGATGACAGCTTTTCGGCCCTGGACTTTAAGACCGATGCGGCCTTGCGCCATGCGCTGCAGGACGAGACGCGCGACGCCGCGGTGCTCATCATCGCGCAGCGCATCTCGACGATTTTGCATGCCGACCAGATTGTCGTGCTCAAGGATGGCGAGGTCGTGGGCCTGGGCGCGCACGAGGAACTTATGGAAACCTGCGAGGTGTACCGCGCCATCGCGGAATCGCAGATGAAGGGAGGTGAGTAGCATGACCGAGGAGCTCAAGAAGCGCAGCGACGCTATCGATGCCGTCGTTGTGGACGCGGCCGAGGAAGCGGTCGAGCAGTCTGCCGCGTCGACCGAGCTGGATGCCGCCGCCAGGGCCGCGGCCGAGCGCGAGGCTCGTCGCCAGGCGCTGTACGAGGAAAACGAGCGCGCCGAGGACGAGCGCGCCCGTGCCGAGGCAGAGCGTATGCGCGACGTGGACGACGAAGAAGAGGACGAGACGCCCCGGGATACCTGGGCGACGGTGCGCCGCTTGTGGAGCGAGGCCGCCGGCGACCATTGGCGCTTCTATATTGTATTCGCGAGCATTGTGTTCTACGTCATCTTTAACACCGCCGCGCCGGCATATAGCGCCCATGTTATCGACGAGCTGTGGGGCCATATACAGGTGGCGTTTGCCAGCGGAACGACCTTCAGCATCACCTGGGACCAGTGCGGTAAGACCATCTTTGTCTACTTTTTGATCTGGACGGCCGCCGGATCGTTCTATGCGCTGCAGAGTTTTTTGATGTCGAGCGTCGCCGAGCGACTCAACTTGCGTCTGCGCAACCGCATCGCGCAGAAGCTCAGCCGCCTGCCGCTCGCCTACTTTGACGCGCATCGCCCCGGTGAAGTGGTCAGCCGTGCGACCAACGACTTGGACAAGATGTCCGAGAGTATGCAGCGCGGATTGCTGCAGCTGCTGGTATCGATCGGTACCGTGACGGGTGCCATCATCATGATGTTTGTCTATAGCGTCAAGCTCACGTTGGTCTTTTTGGGCTTTACGGCGGTATCGTTGCTGGTGACCAAGGTGGTTTCGCGCCGAACGCATGATGTGACGGGCGAGCGTCAGGAGTGGGTGTCCAAAATCACGAGCGCGGTCGAGGAAGGCTATTCAGGCCGTTTGGTGATTCGCGCATTCAACCGCGAGCATCAGAGCTCTGCCGAGGTGCACGAGGCCTCGAGGGAGCTAGCGCGCGTGAGTACCAAGGCCGACTTTATGATCAATGCCGTAGGCCCTGCGGTTCGCTTTATCGGCCGTTTGGCGCAGATCGTGATCGCGCTGGTGGGCTGCAGCATGCTGGTCGCCGGCCACATGACCGTCGGCGTGTTCCAGGCGTTCTTCCAGTTTATCTACGGGGCGTCCGAACCCATGACGCAGCTGTCGTTCACTTTCAACTCGCTGCAGAGCGCGCTGGCGAGTGCGGAGCGCGTGTTCGACCTGCTCGATGAGCCCGAGATGGAAGCCGATCCGCTGCCGGGTGATGCTGCCAGGCTGCCGGGTCGCATTGAGGGCCGTGTCTCCTTTGAGCACGTGCGTTTTGGTTATTCGCCCGACAAGCCGCTTATGCGCGACGTGTCGTTTACCGCCGAGCCGGGCCAGAAGATCGCCGTGGTGGGAACCACGGGCGCAGGCAAGACGACACTCATCAACCTACTCATGCGCTTCTACGAGATTGACGGCGGGCGCATTACGCTCGACGGCGTGGACACGAGCTGTATGGACCGCGGCGAGCTGCGCCAGCAGTTTGGCATGGTGCTGCAGGACGCCTGGCTGTTTGACGGCACGATTGCCGAAAACATCGCCTACGGCTGTCCCGAGGCGACGCGCGACGAGATCGTGGCGGCTGCGCGCGCCGCGCAGGTCGACTTCTTTGTGCGCACCATGCCGCAGGGTTATGACACGCGGGTGGCAAACGATGCCGAGAGCATTAGCCAAGGGCAGCGTCAACTGCTGACCATCGCACGCGTGCTGCTCAACAACCCGGCGATTCTCATCCTGGACGAGGCGACGTCGAGCGTGGACACGCGTACCGAGCTCGCCATCGGTCGCGCCATGGACGCGCTTATGCGCGGGCGCACCAGCTTTGTGATCGCGCATCGCCTGTCGACGATCGTGGACGCCGACCTAATCTTGGTCATGGATCACGGCAACATTATCGAGCAGGGCACGCATAAGGAGTTGCTGGCTGCCGAGGGCGCCTACGCCGACCTCTATCTGAGCCAGTTCGCATAATGCGACATGGGGACGGCCCCCTTGTCGCATCAGAAATAAGGCGCGCCGGGGATAGATTCCCTGGCGCGCCTTTGCGCTGGCATGAATGTTGTCATTGGCCGTCCGCGTCTAGCGTTCGTCCACAAGTTTGGCAACGAGGGCTTTGAGCTCGGCTACCTCTTGCTCGAGTTCTTTGACGCGGCGGGCGTTCTCGGTGATGCCCTGACGGTTGAGGGCGGACTGCTCGGCGGCATCGTCAGGCATGTACTCGCGGTGCTGCTTGGCGTCGAAGCTCTCCTCGAACACGCGGCAGCCGTTGCGCTTGATGATGCGTCCCGGTACGCCCACGACGGTGCAGTTGTCGGGCACGTCCTTGACGACAACCGAGTTGCCGCCGATTTTGACGTTGTTGCCGATGCGAATGTTGCCGAGCACCTTGGCGCCCGTGCCCACGGTGACGTTGTTGCCCAGGGTGGGGTGGCGCTTGCCGGTTTCGTTGCCGGTGCCGCCAAGCGTGACGCCCTGGTAGAGCACGCAGTTGTCGCCCACGATGGTGGTTTCGCCGATGACGACGCCCATGGCGTGGTCGATAAAGAAATGCTTTCCGATCTGTGCAGCGGGATGAATCTCGACCCCGGTGATGTGGCGGGTGATTTGCGAGAGCACACGGGCGAGCGAGCGATGACCGTGCTCCCACAGCCAGTGCTCGGGCACGTGGTTCCACTTGGCGTGCAGGCCAGGATAGGAAAGGAAGATGACCAGACCGTTTTGCGCGGCGGGGTCCTGTGCCTGGACGGTCTTGATGTCCTCGCGAATGGTATTGATAAAGCTCACCGGCCGCCCTCCCTTAGCGCCATGGCAATGCGATTCAATAAAGTATAGCGATTCGCTAGGGATTAGGAAGAATAATCTTGGCGGCTTTGCATGACAGGTGTCAGTTATGCAAACTTACTGGTAATGGAGTCATGCTTTTGTGGGGTTGCGCACGAGGGGGCACCGCAACCGTATACTGGTCAACTTGGACGTATCCGCGCCCACAACTGAGAGGTTTTACTTCATGGGTTTCATCAATTTTATCGCCGAGCTACTCAAAGACCCGCGCACCGCGATTGCCAGCTGGATCGCCGCCGGCCCGCTTATGGCCTACGGCTGCGTGTTCCTCATTATCTTCGTTGAGACAGGCGTGGTGTTCTTCCCGTTCCTTCCCGGCGATTCACTGCTGTTTGCTTCGGGCTTCTTTGCCCATAACGGTGGCTTTAACATCGTGGCCCTGCTGGCCGTAGCATGGGCCGCTGCCATCCTGGGAGACCAGTGCAACTTTATGATCGGTCACTTCTTTGGCAAAAAGATCATCGCTTCGGGCAAGGTCAAGGCCATGACGCCCGAGCGTATCAAAAAGTCCGAGGACTTCTTGGACAAGTGGGGTCACCTGGCCATCTTCCTCGGCCGCTTCTTCCCGTTTATCCGCACCTTTGTGCCCTTCATTGCCGGCATGGGCGGCATGCACTGGCGCAACTTTGTCATCTACAACGTGCTGGGCGGCATTACCTGGTCGACGGTCTTTACACTGCTGGGCTACTTCTTTGGTGGCATTCCCTTTGTGCAGGAGCACTTTGAGTTGCTGATCATTGGCATCGTAGCCGTGTCGATCATCCCGACTGTAGTCGGCCTGGTTAAGGCTAAGCTGGGAAAACAGAACGCCTAACTCGAGCCGGCGCGAATAATAGTGTCAAAGAGGCCCGTCACCGCTTGCGGTGGCGGGCCTCTTTTGCTTCGGTCAAATGAAAATACTTTACTTAGTTAAAGAAAAACGTTTTATCCGACGCGCGCGGGGAGTACAATCTCGTCCATGCGAATCGACGTGCCATCGGCTTCGATGTTGCCCGCGTGTCCCGTCCGGCTCTACGCTCCGGGCGTGCGACGTTGCGACACGGTCGGCCTCGGTCCTTGCGTGCGGGTTCGCGAGTATGCAACTGTGTATGTAAGGAGCGACATATGACTGTCGAGAAGAAGGATATCGATTGGGGTAGCCTCGGCTTTGGCTACATGAAGACCGATTACAGCTACGAGGCTCATTGGAAGGATGGCGAGTGGGACGAGGGCGGCCTGACCACCGACCACACCATGCATGTCTCCGAGTGCGGCGGCATCTTCCATTACTGCCAGGAGGTCTTTGAGGGCCTGAAGGCCTACACCGCCGAGGATGGCAGCATCGTCTGCTTCCGTCCCGACATGAACGCTGAGCGCATGTATAACTCTGCCCAGCGCCTCGAGATGCCCCCGTTCTCCAAGGACAAGTTCGTTGAGGCCGTCAAGCAGGTCGTTTCTGCCAACGCCGCCTGGGTTCCGCCTTTCGGCTCCGGTGCGACCCTGTACGTGCGTCCGTTTATGATTGGCTCTGGTGACGTGATTGGCGTGGCTCCTGCTCCTGAGTACACGTTCCGCATTCTCGTGACTCCGGTCGGTCCGTACTTTAAGGGCGGCCTTAAGCCCGTTAAGCTGCGCGTTTCCGAGTATGACCGTGCAGCCCCGCATGGCACCGGCAACATCAAGGCCGGCCTGAACTACGCCATGTCCCTTAAGCCCACGATGGAGGCCCATCGCGAGGGCTATGCCGAGAACCTGTATCTTGACTCCGAGTCTCGCACCTATGTCGAGGAGACCGGTGGCGCCAACGTCCTGTTCGTGAAAGAGGACGGCACCCTCGTCGTTCCGCAGTCGCACACCGACTCGATCCTGCCCTCCATCACCCGTCGCTCGCTCGTTCAGGTCGCTCAGGACCTGGGCATGACCGTTGATCAGCGTCCCGTCGAGTGGGCCGAGGTCAAGGCCGGCACCTTTGTCGAGTGCGGTCTGTGCGGCACCGCTGCTGTTATCTCCCCGGTCGGCGAGATTGACAACAAGGTTTATGGTGCCGACGAGACCGTGACCTTCCCGGCTGGCTGCACCGAGATCGGCCCTGTTATGAAGAAACTTCGCGAGACCCTGACTGGTATTCAGTCTGGTGCTGTTGAGGATAAGCACAACTGGGTTTACACCGTCGCGTAAGCTGTCTTGTATGTTCGGTCCGAGGGCGACCTTCCTTTCCGGCGCGTCCTCGGACATGAAAGAACCCCCGCTGCGCACTGAACTGCACCCCAAAACTTGGACGGCTTAAATAAGAACTACGCCGCAAGGGGCTGGTTCCGGAACTCCTCCGGGGTCAGTCCCTTCAGTTTAACCTGGCGCCTCCTCGTGTTCCAATGGGCGACGTACGCGTCCAGGTCCGCCTTGAAGGACTCGAAGTCGGGCCATGTCCTTCCCCGGAAGAACTCGTCCTTCATGTGGCCGAAGACCTGCTC
>NZ_JBQKHK010000018.1:0-32907 GCF_052118305.1 Collinsella sp. LCP21S3_D3 | reverse complement strand
GTCCTTTCCTAGAACCTGTTGTTGTGGTGATTTCAGATTCTAGGACGAAGGCCGTTCTTCGTTAAACGAGCGCTAGGGTGTCACCCTTACACCAACATTTTCGACGCGATCTAAAGGGTGGTTTAGCTGCGGGTTTGCCGGTTCCTTTGGTTGCTTTGGCATGACTGGCGCCCACGAATTTAAAATCGAGGGCAAAAAGTTCTTGGTAAACCGCGCGCGGCTATGTTAGTATCTCTTTTGCCGAAAGGCGACGGGCGATTGGCTCAGGGGTAGAGCATATCCTTCACACGGATGGGGTCACAAGTTCGAATCTTGTATCGCCCACCATCAAAAGCACAGGTCAGAGGCGTTAAGCCTCTGGCCTTTTTCTTTTTGATACCAAGGGTGACACAAGAACTGACACCAAAATCGAATTGCAGTCGTATAAGGCGTCATTTTATATCGCGCCCTATTTACCGACGCCATTGCATGTTTTGTATATAACGCATGGGTATTTTCATTGAATTACCCATGTGATCCGCGCGTAAATGTGGAGACAGGGACCACACGCCCAGAGCTCCTTCCAGCGGATTTCTATCACACGAGGGATCTTCGGCAGAACTCGTCAAGCTATTGGTTTGCTTCCGGTACTTACCCGCATGAAGGCCCAGTAGATTATCGGCCATGCCCGTGATCCACACGGCCCGCGGCCGAAACCAGGGGAGACGCAAATGGACGAAATCGTCTGCGCAAACACCGCATTCCGCTACTGGCGCTGCCCGCCGCAGGTGCGCGATCTCTACCCGCGCCTACCCAACTCCGAAGACGGCTGGCGAGCTCTATCCCAATCGCCCTTTGTAACCGACGTCCTCAAGACCCCGATTATCGCTGTAGCTTCGCCAGGTTGTTGCAATCACCACTCGGGATTGCGCTCCACTATTCGCTGGGAAGGGGCATCGGAAGCCAGCGCAACAATCGACACTCATTTAGGCTTTAGTGTCACCAATCCGCTTAACACGTTATTTACTATGACACGCTTTGTGTCTCAAATAGATCTCGTGCTGGCTATGTACGAACTTTGCGGCTGGTTTTCTGTTTTCGAGCCAACTCCCGCTGCCGAAATGCAGCTAAAAATGGCAGAAGAGGAGAATCGTAATTCCAGCACACAGGATCTGTTCGAACTTGGAGAAGGCGAAGACGAGGTTCCTTGGAAACGAGTTTATGCCCACGCAACCGTAAAGGACCCAGTTAATGAAGGCAAAACGAGCAAGCGTGAGGATGGAAGAGAGGTTACGAAACTCAAAGGTACTTCTCTTTGGATGAGAAAGCCGCTTATCGAACTGAGCGACCTGCATCGATTCGCCGATAAGGTCAAAAGTCAAATGTGGGGAAAGCAGTTTTATGATGCCGCTCAACAGGTTATCGGCATTGCTGCATCTCCACTCGAGGTCGCGGGGGCCCTGCTCCTAAGTCGTTCTCGACGTCTAGGTGGTTCAGGTTTCAGATACGTATACCTCAACGATTTAACCCCTCTATCCGAGGCAGCCCAAAGCATCGCAGGTCAAAAGGTCTGCTACGGCGACATCGTAATTGTGAACCCAATGCTAATGAAGGCAGTAATTATCGAGATTCAAGGTGAAGTCATCCATGGATCAGGCGCGGTACTTGACCACGATGCGGAACGTATGACTGCGCTCCAGAGCATGGGTTTCGACGTGTTCCTGGTAACCCACGATATGCTTAACGACAAAAAGCAGCAAGACACCATAGTCAAAAGCGTCTGCAGTCGTTTGGGGATTCGATATAAAGCCAAATCCGAGGCGATGAAGCGCGCCGAGACGCGACTGCGAGCAAATGTTTTGTGCAACTGGTTGGAAATCGGGAATTAGCCGGCAACGAGATACTAGAACAACCTTGTTTGACTGCCAGCGAATTAGTGCCATTTCAAAACCATGCCGGATTACGGGGCTGGACCCGGACCGGCCGTCCATACCCTGCATTTCACGAAATTCGCAAGTCGTCTACCTGCGGTTTTGATTTTACCGATTACGGCATGCCCGAGGGTTCCCGGCCTGGCCCCGTAAACCGGCATGGTTTTGAGATCGCCGGGTGGGCGGGGGCGCGATTGGTCCCGATAATGGGCCTGGTGCCGGCGGGATGGCCGTTGGGCGGATGGCGGCCCGCGCCGCGGAAGCGAAAAAACGGCGGCCGGCGGGACTCGAGATGTCCCAAGGGCGCCGGAGAGGGGGCGGCGGCGTGGCCGCCGCCCGCGGGGCGCGCCCCCGCGGGCCGGATCGGGCACCGCGGGCCCCTCGCTCCCGAGCCCGTCCCGCATCCCCGGCCCCGCCGCCGAAAGATTTTTCCGAGATTGTCCTTGCATCGGCGGGGGAGTTCCCGTATAGTACTTCTTCGCACGGGGGCGTAGCTCAGCTGGGAGAGCGCTTGACTGGCAGTCAAGAGGTCAGGGGTTCGATCCCCCTCGTCTCCACCCGAGCATTGAATGAGGCTCCAACGCAAGTTGGGGCCTTTTTTCATATCAATCGTCCTGCAGTTTATCTTTACTTAGTGGCTGTTGAAGTAAATCCATCCTAAATTGCAAATATGAATGAAATTAACGCCCTACGCCATTGCAGGCCAAAATAAGGCGTCAACGCAATGTAAAGAGGCCAGGCGTGTTGCCCGGCCTCGAAATACTCTGGTGGGCCCTCCGGGATTCGAACCCAGAACCCAGGGATTATGAGTCCCCTGCGCTAACCGTTGCGCCAAGAGCCCTTATGTACTGTGATAATAATTTCAACAATGGAAATTCATTTCCCATCGGGTTAAATCACGATTTGAAATACTACCATGCACAAGCATGTCGCACAACGCACGATCAAGCCATGTTTTTAACACCCGGTATTCCCTGACAATCAAGATGCATCACAAGAAATATCACTGGATGGGAATTGTTCAAGCCATTATCCCAAGACTGCAAATAGAGTTAACCATCGGCGAACTGGTGCCATTTCAAAACCATGCCGGATTACGGGGCTGGACCCGGACCGGCCGTCCATACCCTGCATTTCACGAAATTCGCAAGTCGTCTACCTGCGGTTTTGATTTTACCGATTACGGCATGCCCGAGGGTTCCCGGCCTGGCCCCGTAAACCGGCATGGTTTTGAGATCGCCGGGTGGGCGGGGGCGCGATTGGTCCCGATAATGGGCCTGGTGCCGGCGGGATGGCCGTTGGGCGGATGGCGGCCCGCGCCGCGGAAGCGAAAAAACGGCGGCCGGCGGGACTCGAGATGTCCCAAGGGCGCCGGAGAGGGGGCGGCGGCGTGGCCGCCGCCCGCGGGGCGCGCCCCCGCGGGCCGGATCGGGCACCGCGGGCCCCTCGCTCCCGAGCCCGTCCCGCATCCCCGGCCCCGCCGCCGAAAGATTTTTCCGAGATTGTCCTTGCATCGGCGGGGGAGTTCCCGTATAGTACTTCTTCGCACGGGGGCGTAGCTCAGCTGGGAGAGCGCTTGACTGGCAGTCAAGAGGTCAGGGGTTCGATCCCCCTCGTCTCCACCCGAGCATTGAATGAGGCTCCAACGCAAGTTGGGGCCTTTTTTCATATAGGCACACAAGGTCAAAGGCGGCACCATGATCCTCCTGGTCGACAAGATCGAAAAAAGCTTCGGCGCGCGCGTCCTCTTTAGCGGCGCGTCCTTTCAGATCAACCCCGGCGAACGCTTTGCGCTCGTGGGACCCAACGGCGCCGGCAAAACCACCATGCTCAAAATCATCATGGGTATCGACAGCCCCGACGCCGGCCAGGTCCAGTACTCCAAGGACTGTCAGGTGGGCTACCTCGAGCAGGAAACCAACCTGGAGCACAAGGATACGACCGTCCTCGCCGAGGTCATGGCCGCCGCCAAGGAAATCCGCCGCATGGGTGAGCGCGCCAACGAGCTGCAGGCCCAGATCACCGAGCTCTCTGAGCAGGGCAAGGACGTCGACGCGCTCCTTAACGAGTACGGCCAGGTCCAGGACCGCTTTGAGCACTTGGGCGGCTACGAGCTCGAAAGCAATGCCCGCAAGATCCTGTCCGGTCTGGGCTTTAAGGTCACCGACTTTGAGCGCCCGTGTTCCGAGTTCTCGGGCGGCTGGCAGATGCGCATCGCGCTGGCCAAGCTCTTCCTGCGCCATCCCGACCTGCTACTTCTGGACGAGCCCACCAACCACCTGGACCTCGAAAGCGTCCAGTGGTTGCGCGGCTTTATCGCCAACTACGACGGCGCCGTGCTCATCGTCAGCCACGACCGCGCCTTTATGGACGCCTGCGTCGACCACGTCGCCGCGCTCGAGAACCGCCGCGTGACCACCTACACCGGCAATTACAGCAGCTACCTCAAGCAGCGCGAGGACAACTTGGAGCAGATGCGCGCCAAGCGTGCCGCCCAGGAGCGCGACATCGCCCACATGCAGGTTTTCGTCGACAAGTTCCGCTACAAGCCCACCAAAGCCGCCCAGGCGCAGGAGCGCATCCGCAAGATCGAGCAAATCAAAAAGGAGCTCGTCATCCTGCCCGAAGGCCACAAGCACATCGACTTTAAGTTCCCCGACCCGCCGCGCTCGGGCGACATGGTCGTGGGCCTAGAGGGCGTGTCCAAGTCCTACGGCAACAAGCACATCTATAGCGATATCGACCTCAAGCTCTATCGCGGCGAGCACGTGGCGCTCGTCGGCCCCAACGGCGCCGGCAAGTCCACCCTCATGAAGATCATCGCCGGCCTGGAGCCGCCCACTACCGGCACGCGCGACCTGGGTACCAACGTGGGCGTGGCCTATTACGCCCAGCACGCGCTCGAAGGCATGACCGAGTCCAACACCGTCCTGCAAGAAATCGACACCGTCACGCCCAAGTGGACCGTGCCGCAGCAGCGCAGCCTACTGGGCGCCTTCCTGTTTAGCGACAACGATTCCATCGAAAAGCAGGTTCGCGTTCTTTCCGGCGGCGAAAAGGCGCGTCTGGCCCTGGCTAAGATGCTCGTGGCCCCCGAGGCACTTCTGTGCCTGGACGAGCCCACTAACCACCTGGACATCGACTCGGTGGACATGCTCGAGAACGCCCTGCAAAACTTCCCCGGCACCATCGTGCTGATTAGCCACGACGAGCACCTGGTGCGAGCCGTGGCCAACCGCGTGATCGATATCCGCGATGGCAAGGTCACGGTCTATGACGGCGACTACGACTACTACCTCTACAAGCGCGAGGACCTCGCGGCCCGCGCCGCCGCCGAGGCGGCAGGGGAGAGCACACCTTCCGCGGCCAAGCCCACCAAAGCCAGCGCCGCCCAGGCCGATACCCCCGCTGCGGCCCCCAAGCCAGCCGAGGGCAAAAAGACCAAGGAGCAAAAGCGCGCCGAGGCCCAGGCCCGCGCTGCGCTCAACAAAAAGCTCAAAGGCGTGCGCAACCAGCTCAAGAAGATCGAGGCCGAGCTGGACAAGAAGCGCGCCCGCTATGACGAGCTTATGGAATTGATGGCGAGCGAAGAGCTTTATGCCGATCAGGATAAGTTCAACGCCGCCCTGGGGGAATATAACGGCCTTAAGCAAGGGCTGCCCAAGCTCGAGGACGAATGGCTGGAGCTTTCCACCCAAATCGAAGAGGAGACCGCGCGTGAACTCTCGTAAGGCCGCTGCCGTGGCGATGAGCATCATCGCCATCGCCTGTCGCATCTGCGGCATCTTTATGAGCGCGATGACCGTGCTGCTGTGCTTTAGCGGCCTCTCCGCCAAGCTGCAGATTGTGGGCTTTGTCGTAGAGCTTTCGCGCGCGCTGCCAAGCGCCATCGCCGGCTACGGCGTCATCACATCGCCCTTTGGCGGTGTGTTCCGCCTGGATTACGCCATCGTGGCCGTCATCCTGTTTGTGGCCGACTACCTGCTCACGCGCGCCTCGCGCCGCGTCCGCTAGGGGAGTGCCATGTCCAGCAGCTACCTCATGAACCTGCTTGCCAGCGCCGTCGCCGTCATCGTGGGCATCGTGATCCACGAGAGCGCGCACGCCGCCGCGGCCTGGGCGCTCGGCGACAAAACGGCCCGTTCGCGCGGCCGCGTCTCGCTCAACCCGCTCAACCATATCGACCCGTTTGGCACCATCATCCTACCGCTGCTCATGCTCGCCGCCGGCGGCCCGGTGTTCGCCTTCGCCAAGCCCGTGCCGGTCTACCTCAACAACCTCAAGCACCCTAAGCGCGACGAGGTCTTGGTGAGCGCGGCAGGCCCCGCATCGAACATCGCACTGGCGTGCCTTGCGGCCGCCATCATGCACGCAGCATACGGCAACCTCTACACCAGTATGTCCTTTGCCGTAGCGTCCCAAATCATGAACTTCGGCGCCACCTTTATCGTGGTCAACCTGTCGCTTGCGTTCTTTAACCTCATCCCGATTCCGCCGCTCGACGGCTCGTCTATCATCGTGCCGTTTCTCAAAGGCAAGGCGCTCACCAATTACTACCAACTGCAGCAATACGCCATGCCCATACTCATCATTGTGCTGTATCTGCTGCCCATGTGGACCGGCATCGACGTGATCGGACGATATTTCGACGTTACCGTGTATCCGCTCGCTGGGCAGCTGCTTAACTTCGCAATCGCCGGCATCTAAGGTAAACTTACAGGTCGACCGTGCAAAACGGTCGCAACATGCACCCAAACCGCGCCGCGAAGGCGCCGTCAAAGGAGGTCGAAGATGTCGTATCGCGTGTCGACGCAGGTCTACAGCGGACCGTTCGACCTGCTGCTGCAGTTGGTAACCCGCCAAAAAGTTGATATCGGCGCCATCTCTATCAGCGAGGTGGCCGAGCAGTACCTGGCCGAGGTCGAGCGTATTGAGGCGCTGGACCTGGACGTGGCGAGCGACTTTTTACTGGTCGCGGCAACCCTTTTGGACATCAAGGCCGCCTCGCTGGTGCCGCAGGAGGCCCCGCGCAAAGCCGACGACGATGACGAGATTGACGAAGACCTCGAAGAGCTCAGCGCGCTCGACGGCGACGCCCTGCGCGAGGTCCTGATCCAGCGCCTGATCGCCTACAAGCAGTTTAAGGGTGCGGCGGCGGCTCTTGGCGCGCGCATGCAGGCCGAAAGCCGCATGCATCCGCGCGTGGCCGGTCCCGACCCCGAGTTTTTGGGCCTTATGCCCGACTACCTGGCCGGTATCACGCTGCGCGGCCTCGCCGTCATCTGCGCCGACCTTGACGGCAAGCGCCAGACCTTCCTGCTGGAGGCCGAGCACGTGGCGCCGCATCGCGTGCCGCTCGACCTGACGGTGGCCTCGGTCGACCGCTTTACCATGGCGCACCAAACCTGCACCTTCCGCGAGCTGTTAGACGGCGACGCCACCACCGAGCAACTCGTCGTCACCTTCCTGGCCATGCTGGAGCTCGCCAAGCGAGGCTCGCTCACCCTGAGCCAGGACGAGATCTTTGGAACCATCCGCATCAACCGCGTCGAGGGCGCCGAGGCATACGTGCCCGGCGAGGGCCCCGAGCTCACCGAATAGGAGCGGCAACCATGTCAACCCTTTCTACGCTAGAGGCAAACAGCCTCAAAGGCGCCCTCGAGGCGCTCCTGCTGGTTTCGAGCGATCCGGTGAGCGCGCCCGCGCTGGCAGATGCGCTGGATATCGCCCCGGGCGAGTGTGCGTCGCTTTTGGCCGAGCTCAAAGTTGAGTACGAGGAGGCCAATCGCGGCTTTCAGCTGCGCGAGGTCGCCGGCGGCTGGCGCCTGTTTACGCATCCCGCCTACCATGACGTGGTCGAAGCTTATGTGCTGAGCTGGGACACGCAAAAACTGTCGCAGGCGGCGCTCGAGACTCTTGCTGTGATCGCCTACCACCAGCCCGTCACGCGCGAGGTGGTCAAGGGCATCCGCGGCGTCAACTCCGACGGCGTCATCGCGTCGCTCGTTGACAAGGGTCTGGTGCGCGAGCTCGGTCGCGACCCCCAGCGCGGTCAGGCCATCATTTACGGCACGACCAACGCCTTTTTGGAGAAGTTCGGTCTGCGCTCCACCCGCGACCTGCCCGATCTGGAGCAGTTTGCCCCCGACGAGCAGTCGCGTCAATTTATCCGCGAGCGCCTGAGCGGCCGCAGCATTCAGTCTACGCTCGAGGAGCAGGTCGAGGACCTGGACGAAGAGCGCGAGCTGCTGGATACCGATGTTGAGGATGTCGAGGCAGTCGGTGGCGAGGGAACACTTGCCGTCGACGACGCTGCGGAGGATACGCATGACGAGGACTAGCGAAGCAGGGGAGACGCGCGCCGCCGGTGCCACGGGCGCACCCGCGACCGACGCCCAGCCCGTCTACCCGCACACCATGCGCCTGCAGCGCTTTTTGGCGCGCGCGGGCGTGGCGAGCCGCCGCGGCTCGGAGGACCTGATGACCGCCGGCCGCGTGACTGTCAACGGTCAGGTCGCGACCGAACTGGGCACCAAGGTCGATGTGGACCGCGACCATATCGAGGTTGACGGCATGCCCGTCAAGCTCAACCAGGGCGCCGTGTACCTGATGCTCTACAAGCCGACCGGCTACCTCACCACCATGAGCGATCCGCAGGAGCGCCCCTGCGTGGCCGACCTGGTCCCGCGCGACCGCTTTCCGGGGCTCTTCCCGGTGGGTCGCCTGGACCGCGACACTACGGGCCTTTTGCTCTTTACCACCGACGGCGACCTGTCGCAGGACCTGCTGCACCCCAGCAAGCACGTCTACAAGACCTACCAGGCGCTGGTGGACGGCCACCTGACCGATCGCGACTTGGAACCGCTGCGCCGCGGCATCGAGCTCGACGACGGCCTCTGCCAGCCGGCAATCTGCCGTGTCATCAGCGCGCGCGAGGCCGAGGCGGTGGCTCCGCAGGGTGTGACGCCCGGCACAACCGCCGTGGAGGTCATTATCCGCGAGGGGCGCAAGAACCAGGTCAAGCGCATGCTGAGCAAGATCCACCACCCGGTGATCCGCCTGCACCGCTGCAACTTTGCCGGCCTGGAGCTCAAGGACGTGGCCAAGGGCTCGTGGCGCGAGCTCACCGACCGCGAGGTGCAGATCCTCAAGGCCGGCGGCATCCCGCCTAAGCAGGCCGGCGCCAAGCGCGGCGCTGCGCCGGCGACCAACACCGCGAGCCGCACGCGTCACCACGGCAGCCACGGCTCCGCGCCCAAGCGCAACACCTACCGCGAGCGCTACACGGGCTAGCCAGTCCGCCAAGCCGCAGCGCCCGCGTCCCATACCAGCACGTCAACCACCGAAAGGAAGCATTGCATGATCGTCGCCATCGACGGCCCCGCCGGATCCGGCAAGTCCACCATCGCCAAGGAGATCGCCCGCCAGCTGGGCTTTAACAAGCTCGACACGGGCGCCATGTATCGCGCCGTCACCTTCGCCGCGCTCGACCGAGGTATCGATCTGGACGACGAGGCAGCCATCGATGCCCTCGCCGAGCAGATCGAGATCCGCTTTACCAACGGCGCCGGCGAGGACACGCGCCTGACCATCGACGGCGCGGACGCCTCGGCTGCCATTCGCACCCCGCAGGTGGACGCTAACGTCTCCAAGGTCTCGGCCTACCCGGGCGTACGCGCGGCCATGCTCATCCATCAGCGTCGCGCCGCCGAGGACCGCGACATCGTGGCCGAGGGTCGCGACATCGGCACCGTCGTGTTCCCCAACGCGCAGGTCAAGGTGTTCCTGACCGCCGATCCGCGCGAACGCGCCCGTCGCCGCGTGCTGCAGCGCCACCAAAACGACGCCCAGCCGCCCACCGAAGAGCAGCTCGAGGCGGAGGTCGACGAGACCCTCGACGCCCTCAAGCAGCGCGACAAGCTCGACAGCAGCCGCGAGGTCGCGCCGCTTGTGCCCGCCGAGGACGCGGTGCACGTCGACTCCACCGCACATACCATCGACGAGGTCGTCTCGATAATCGAGGACCTCATCAACCAAAGGAGGTAGCTCATGCGCCTGTTTAAGCAGACGCCCGAGGATTACTACAACGCGCCTTATGCCGAGTTCCCGGCGCTCATCCGCGGCACCGTCGCCGTGGTCATGGGCATCCTGTGGGTCTTCTCCAAGCTCATGTGGCGTTGGAAGGTCGAGGACAGCGTCCTGCTGTTTGAGCGCCAGGAAGGCCGCGGCAGCGTGGTCATCTGCAACCACACCTCGATGGCCGAGCTCCTGGCTGTAGAGACGGCGCTGTTTTTTGGCGGCCGCCGCGTTCGCCCCATCTTTAAGTCCGAGTTTGCCAAGAGCAAGATCGTGCGCTGGGCCTTTAGCCGCGTGGGCGGCATTCCCGTCGAGCGCGGCACCGCCGACATGAAGTGTCTGCGCGCCGCCCAGCATGCGCTGCAGCGCGGCGAGGACGTCCTGATCTTCCCCGAGGGCACGCGCATCCGCTCGCGCGAGATCAAGCCCGAGGTCCACGGCGGCTTTGCGCTCATTGCCCAGATGGGCAAGGCACCCGTCAACCCGCTCGCCATCTGCGGCTGGTCCGATATCACGCCTGCGGGCAAAAAGCTCATGCGCCCCAAAAAGTGCTGGATTCGTGCCGGCAAGGCCATCTCGCTATCCGATGCACCGGCCGAGCTCAAGCGCAAGGAGCGCCTGGCATGGTTTGAGTCCGAGGCCATGAGCCGCGTCTACGCCATGCGCGACGACCTGTGCGCCGAGCACCCCGGCAGGTTCTAGCCATGGGCGAGAACGTCATGAACACCGTCGAGGCTGCGCCCGGCAAGGCAGACGTCCCCACCATCGAAATCGCAGCGCATGCCGGTACCTGCTACGGCGTACAGCGCGCGCTCGACATGGCGCTGGCCGCCGCGCCGCAGGCAGGGGAGAGCGCTCAGGTCCACACGCTGGGTCCGCTCATCCATAACCCCATCGTGGTGCTCGAGCTCGCCGAGGCAGGCGTTGATCTGGCCGACACCTTGGATGACGCCGCGTCGGGCACCGTGATTATCCGCGCGCACGGCGTGGTGCCGCAGGTAATCGAGGCTGCTCGCGAGCGCGGCCTTACCGTGGTCGATGCCACCTGCCCCTACGTCAAGAAGGTCCATGTGGCGGCCGAGCGCCTGGTGCGCGAGGGCTACCGTGTGATTGTCGTGGGCGAGCCGGGCCACCCCGAGGTTGAGGGCATCCTGGGCCACGCCGGCGATGACGCGCAGGTCGTGAGTTGCGCTGCCGATGCGGACGCGCTGCCGCTCAAGGGCAAGGTGGGCCTGGTTGTGCAGACCACCCAAACCGCGCAGAACCTGGCCGAGGTAGTGGCCTCCATCACCCCGCGCGTGCAGGAGCTGCGTGTGATCAACACGATCTGCGCTGCCACGAGCGAGCGCCAGCAGGCGGCGGCTGCACTTGCCAACCGCTGCGACTGCATGGTCGTCGTGGGCGGCAAAAATTCGGGCAATACGCGCCGCTTGGCACAGATTTGTGCCGATGTCTGCGAGCACACCCATCACATCGAGGAAGCATCCGAGCTTGAGGCCGCATGGTTTGCCAACGCGCGCCACATCGGCATCACCGCCGGAGCCTCAACTCCGCAAGAACACATCGAACGCGCCGTTGCGCGCATCAAGGAGCTTTGTCGCTAATCATGGACCAGACCGTACCCGCATACGCCGCCGAGGTGGCCGATTACGGGCGCAGCCGCGACCCCGAGCCGGGTGAGGGCGCGCTCGTAAAGAACGTGCGTCCCGAATCGCCCGCATGGGATGTGGGTATCGAGCCGGGCATGCGCGTGCTCACGGTCAACGGTGAGGCACTCACCGATATGATTGTGTGGCTCTGGGAGGCCGACGAGGACACCGTCGAACTTGAGGTATTCGACCCGCGCGACGGCACCGTCACCCCCGTCGAGCTCGATCGCTTTCCCGGCGAGGACTGGGGCCTTGAGTTCGACGGCCCTATCTTTGACGGCATGCGTACCTGTGTGAACGCCTGCGTGTTCTGCTTTATGACCATGCTGCCCAAGGGCGGCCGCTCCACGCTGTATATTCGCGATGACGACTACCGCCTGAGCTTTTTGCAGGGCAACTTTGTCACGCTCACGAACCTTTCCGACGAGGACGTGCAAAACGTTATCGACCGCAACATGAGCCCCATGAACGTGTCGGTCCATGCCGTAAGCCCCGACGTCCGCCGCCGCATGATGGGCCGCAACGCCCAGCGCGGCATGGACGTGCTCGAGGCCATCATGGCCGCCGGCATCGAGATCCACGCGCAGATTGTGCTGTGTCCCGGCATGAACGACGGCGAGGAGCTGCAAAAGACCCTACGCTTTTGCGAGGAACACGAGCAGATCACGAGCCTGGGCATTGTGCCGCTCGGTTTTACCAAGCACCAGAGGCGCTTTACCTGGTCATACAGCGACAAACCTGAGCTCGCGCGCGAAACCATTGCCATGATCCGTCCCTTCCAGGATCGTGCCTACAAGCGCTTTGGCCGCCACACCTTCCAGATGAGCGACGAGTTCTATCTGGACGCCGGCATCGAGCCACCCCAGGCCGATTTTTACGACGGCTACCCGCAGTATTACGACGGCATCGGTATGATCCGCTCGTATCTGGACGAGACCGACGACGTGCTTGCCGCCGACGCCGAGCGTCTGGCCTGCGTCCGCGAGGCAATCGCCGGGCGCAACCAGCGCCTCCTGTGCCTCTGCGGCACCAGTGCGCGCGACACCGTGGCGCGCTTTGTGGAGTCGCCACGGGGCCTTGCCGGCACCGTCACCGCTATCGAAAACCGTTACTTTGGCGGCAACGTGGACGTGACCGGCCTCATCGTCGCCTGCGACATTCTGGAGCAGCTGCCGCAGGACCTCTCGGGGGTTATGCTCTTTGTGCCTAAGCTCATGTTCAACGCTGACGGCATGACGCTTGACGAGTATCATCGTGACGATTTACTCGCAAGCCTTAAAGCTCGCGGCGCCGAGGTTCATGTGGTATCGACCATGCCGCATGAGCTGCTCGATACCCTGGAGCATATCCTTGGCATTGTGCCCGCAGACTCTACTAATTCCGCTGACCCTACCCATTAAAGGAGTGCAGATGAAACCTATCGTCGCCGTCGTCGGACGCCCCAACGTGGGCAAGTCCACGCTCGTTAACCGCTTGGCCCAGACCTCGGACGCCATCGTCCATGAGTCCCGCGGCGTAACACGCGACCGCTCCTACCACACGGCCGATTGGAACGGCCGCGAGTTCACCATCGTCGACACGGGTGGCATCGAGCCGCTCAAGAGCGATGACGTCTTTGCCACGTCCATCCGCGACCAGGCCCTCGCCGCCGCCGAGGAAGCCGCCGTCATCCTGTTTGTGGTCGACGGTCGCACCGGCGTCACCGAGGAGGACGAGTCGGTCGCCCGCATGCTCAAGCGCTGCGACAAGCCGGTCTTTCTGCTGGTGAACAAGCTCGACAACCCCGATCGCGAAAACGACAGCATCTGGGAGTTTTATTCGCTCGGCATCGGCGAGCCAACGCCGCTCTCGGCCCTGCACGGCCACGGCACGGGCGACCTGCTCGACGACATCGTTGCCCTGTTGCCCGAGGAGGAGGACGAGGTCGCCGACGAGTTCCCCGACGCGCTGAACGTCGCCATCATCGGCCGCCCCAATGCCGGTAAGTCCTCGCTGTTCAACCGCATCCTGGGCGCCGACCGCTCTATCGTGTCAAACATTGCCGGCACGACGCGCGACGCCATCGACACCGTCGTGGAGCGCAACGGCAAGCACTACCGCATGGTCGACACCGCGGGTATTCGCAAGAAGAGCACCGTGTACGAGAACATCGAGTACTACTCCATGGTCCGCGGCCTGCGCGCCATCGACCGTGCTGACGTGGCACTGCTCGTCGTCGACGCCTCCGTGGGCGTTACCGAGCAGGACCAGAAGGTCATGGGCTTGGCCATCGAACGCGGCTGCGCCATCGTCGTTCTGCTCAACAAGTGGGACCTGCTCGACGACGACCGCAAGCGCGAGGCCTGCATGGAGACCGTCGACCGCCGTCTGGGCGTCATGGCTCCCTGGGCCCAGTACCTGCGCATCTCGGCCCTGACCGGCCGTGGCGTCGAGAAGATCTGGGCAATGGTCGACGCCGCCGAGAAGACGCGCTCGCAAAAGATCACCACCTCGCGCCTCAACACCTTCCTTACCGACCTGCGCGAGTTTGGCCACACCGTGGTGGACGGCAAGCGCCGCCTGCGCATGCACTACGTGACCCAGACGGGCGTTAACCCTCCGACGTTTACGTTCTTCGTCAACCACAGCGACCTGGTCAACGACACCTACCAGCGCTATGTGGAGAACCGTATGCGCTCTACCTTCGATTTTTCCGGCACGCCCATTCGACTCTTCTTTAGGAAGAAGGAGCAAAAGGATGCATAATCCGATTCTGCTGACCGCCATCTGCGCCGTGGTCTCGTTCTTTATCGGAGCGATTCCGTTTGGCCTGATCCTGGGCCGCGTGTTCAACCACACGGATATTCGCAAGGCGGGCTCCGGCAACATCGGCACCACCAACGCCCTGCGCGTAGCCGGCCCCAAGGTCGCCGCGCTCACGCTGCTGCTCGACTGCTTGAAGGGCGCCATCTGCGTCCTTATCGCGCGTCCGCTCATCGCGAGCGTGGGCTATGGATTCACGGTGAGCATCATGGCTCCCGGTGCCGCCGGCGACTGGATGCTCGGCGTCATTTGCCTGGCTGCCGTGTGGGGACACATCTTCTCGCCCTACCTCAACTTCCGCGGCGGTAAGGGCATCGCTGTGGGGCTGGGCGTCATACTGGCCTGGTACTGGCCCATCGGACTTTCGCTACTGGGCATGTTTATCGTGGCCGTCGCCATCACCAAGTATGTGTCGGTGGGCTCGCTTGCCGCGGCCATCGGTCTTCCCATCGCCGCCTGCGCGGTCTTTCCGTACAGCAGCCTGGGCCTCAAGTTTTGCATGGCGATGATCGGCATCACCGTGGTGTGGGCCCATCGCGCGAACATCAAAAAGCTCATGACGGGTAAGGAATCCAAGCTCTCGTTTACCAAGCGCGTCACCGAGCCCGACGATAAGTAGGAGAGAGTCATGAATGTTGCGCTGATTGGCTCCGGCTCCTGGGGAACCGCCGTCGCCGGCCTTGCCGCCGCGCGAGCCGAGCGCGTGACCATGTGGGCCCATAGCGAGCAGACGGCCGCCGGCATTAACGGCGAGCACCGCAACCCGCGCTATCTGGTGGACTACGTGCTGCCCGGCAACGTCGTCGCCGCCACGGACCTGTCGCGGGCGCTCGACGGTGCCGATGCGATCATCTTTGCCGTGCCCTCCATGCACCTGCGCGACGTGTGCCATCGGGCAGCGCCGTTTATCGCGGACGAGACGCCGGTCCTGTGCCTTACCAAGGGCATCGAGCCCGAATCCGGCATGCTCATGAGCGAGGTCATCGCCAGCGAGATCGGCAACGAGGCGCGTGTGGCGGCGCTCTCGGGCCCCAACCATGCCGAGGAGATATGCCGCGGCGGACTTTCCGCCGCCGTCATCGCCAGCAAAGACTCGCAGGTAGGGGAGACCTTTAAGGACCTGCTCCTATCCACGGCCTTCCGCATCTATCTGTCGCAGGACATGACCGGCGTTGAGGTTTGCGGCGCCATGAAAAACGTCATCGCCATCGTGTGCGGCATCTCCGCCGGTACCGGCGCAGGCGACAACACGCTCGCACTTATCATGACGCGCGGCCTGGCCGAGATCAGCCGACTGGTGCACGCCCGCGGCGGCCAGGCCATGACGTGCATGGGTCTTGCCGGCATGGGCGACCTCATCGCCACCTGCACCTCCGAGCATTCGCGCAACCGCACATTCGGCTACGAGTTTGCCCACGGCGTATCGCTCGACGAGTACCAGGCGCGCACGCATATGGTGGTCGAGGGCGCCGTCGCCGCCCGCAGCGTGAGCGAGCTCGCCCGTTCGCTGGGCGTAGACATTCCGCTCACCTTTGCCGTGGAGCAAACGCTCTACAACGGTGTTACTTTGGATAGGGCGCTCGAGATCCTTACCGACCGCGTCCCCTCTCAAGAGTTCTACGGACTCACCGACTAGCGCAGAAAGGCTACTACCATGGGTTCCATCAAAATCGCTCCGTCCGTCCTTTCGGCTGACATGGCCAACCTCAAGGGCGAGCTCGACAAGATCGCCGGCGCCGACTATGTGCACTTCGACGTCATGGACGGTCACTTTACCGGCAACCTCACCTTTGGCGTCGAAATCCTCAAGGCCGTCAAGCGCTCCACCAAGGTGCCGGTCGACGCACACCTGATGGTGTCGAACCCCGACGAGACCGTCGATTGGTATGCCGACGCCGGCGCCGATATGATCACCGTGCACTACGAGGCCTCCACGCACCTGCACCGCACGCTCACGCATCTGCAGCAGCGCGGCGTCAAGGCCGGCGTGGTGCTCAACCCCGCCACGCCCGTCTGCGTGCTCGAGAGCATCATCGAGGTCGTCGACATGGTGCTGCTCATGAGCGTTAACCCCGGCTTTGGCGGCCAGAGCTTTATCCCGGGCACGCTGCATAAGCTCCACGAGCTCAAGGCCATGTGCGAGCGCCACGGTGTGTCGCCCATGATCGAGGTCGACGGCGGCATCTCTTCCAAAAACATCGCCGAGGTCGTCAAGGCCGGTGCCGATGTCCTGGTGGCCGGCTCCGCCGTATTTAAGTCCGAAGATCCCGCCGCCGAGGTTGCGCTGCTGCAGAAGCTGGGCAACGAGGCCGCACAGGAGGCATAAACCCTTATGACCGCAGGTCAAAACCGCATACCCGTGAATCTTGACTATGCCGCCTCGACGCCCATGCGCGCCGAGGCGCTCCTTGCGCAGCGCGAGTACGACGACAGCGAGCTCGCCGGCGTCAACCCCAACTCGCTGCACTCGCTCGGCCGCAAGGCTGCCGCACGTCTGGAGGTTGCACGCCGCGAGATCGCCCGCAGCTTTGGCGCGCGCGTTCGCCCGTCCGAGATTGTCCTAACCAACGGCGGTACCGAGGCCAACCAGCTGGCGCTCCTCGGACTTGCCGAGGGTGCTCGTCAGCGCGATCGTCAGCGCGAGCGCGTGATCGTGTCTGCGATCGAGCACGATTCGATTCTGGACAACCTATCGCTGCTGCGAGCCGCCGGCTTTACCGTCGACCTGGTGCAGCCCTGCCGTGCGGGCTACATCGAGCCTGCCGAGCTGAGCGACTTGTTGGGCGACGACGTCGCGCTCGTGAGCATCATGGCCGCCAACAACGAGACCGGTGTGGTACAGCCTATTCGCGAGCTTGCCGCGGCTGCGCACACCGCGGGTGCCCTGTTCCACACCGATGCCATCCAGGGCTATCTGCATATTCCGCTCGATGTGACCGAGCTGGGCGTCGATGCCATGACCGTTGCAGCACACAAGATTGGCGGCCCCGTAGCCTCCGGCGCGTTATACCTAAAAAGCCGCACGCCGCTGCGCCCCCGCATCTTTGGTGGAGGACAGGAAGCCGGACGTCGTGCCGGCACGCAGGACCTGCGCACGCAGCTGGCCTTTGCCGCTGCCGCCTCGTCTCTGGCGCCCCATGTGGCTCAGGAGCGCGAGAAGCTGCAAGCCCTTTCCGACAATCTCTACGCCACGCTCACGGCCCATCCGCGCATTCACGCCACCATGGGCGACTACACGCAGGCCGACCGTCTGCCCGGCATGGTTTCGATCTATATTGACGGCATGGACTCCGAGGAGCTCATCATCAAGCTCGATGCCGCCGGTTTTGAGGTGTCGGCCGGATCGGCTTGCTCGAGCGGCAGCATGGACCCGAGCCACGTGCTCAGCGCCATGGGCATTGGTCGCGAGCAGGCGCTGGGCGCACTGCGCATCTCCTTCGATGACCGCGTGAATCCGGCCGATCTGGACGACTTTGCCCAGACGCTGCTCTCGATTGTAGGTGCCGCATGATCGTCGCCGAGCTCGAGCGCGCCCTGCTGACACGCTATCCCAAGACGGACGCCGAGCCCTGGGACCACGTAGGCTTATCCGTTGGCGACCCCGACGACGAGATCCGCGGCGTTGCCTGCGCGCTTGACGCTACCAGGGACAACGTGCAGCGCGCCTTGGAAGCCGGAGCCAACGTGTTGCTCACGCATCATCCCGTCTACATCAAGGCGCCCGAGTCGTTTTGCCCGCCCAGCGCAACGCGCCCCCAATGCAGCGCGGCGCTCTACGAGGCGGCCCGCTGCGGGGTGAGCATTATCTCGCTCCACACCAACCTGGACCGCTCGCACGAGGCACGTATCTGCCTAAGTAAGCTGTTGGACGCGGCGCCTGCAAGCTCGTTGGAGCACGTGGACGACCCCGAGGCCTGCGGCCTGGGCGCGCTTGCAACACTCAACGACCCGTGCACGCTGCGCGATCTTGCCGCCCGTGCTGCCACGGCCTTTGGCAGCGACCCACGCGTATGGGGCGATGCCGAGCGCCCGTGCCGCACCGTCGCCATTCTGGGCGGCTCCCTCGGCGACTTTGGCGAGCTTGCCATCGCCGCCGGTGCGGATGTCATCGTGACGGGCGAGGCTGGCTATCACGTGGCACAAGACCTTGCTTTGCGCGGGCTGAGCGTGATCTTGCTCGGCCACGACCGCTCCGAGGAGCCGTTCGTGGATATCTTGATGAACTCTGCGGTTGACGCCGGGGTCGACCCCCGTCATGCGATTAAAATACTGAACCCCTGCCAATGGTGGACTGTGACAAAAGGAGAGAACTTATGAGCGCCGGCGCTACGCTACTCAAGCTGCAACAGATCGATTTGGAGCTCGCCCGCAACAAGAGCGAACTTGCCAATATGCCGGAGCTCAAGGAGCTCGCCTCAAAGCGCAAAACCTATGTAAAGCTTAAGTCCGAAATGACCAAGCTCTATGCTCAGCGCAAGGATCTGGACATTGAGCTGGACGATCTCAACACCACCGAGATCCAGACCAACAACGCCATCGAGGCCGCCAAGAAACGCCACGTCGACGGCTCTGACTACCGCGAGGTCCAGGATCTGGAAAACGAGCTCGCCACCCTGGCCAAGCGACTGGACAAGATTGAGCACACCCGCAAGGATGTCGTTGTCGCCCACAAGGAGGCGCTCGACCGTGAGGCTCGCGCGCAGGCCATCATCGCCAAATTCGAGGAGGGCGTAAAGGCCGACACCAAGGCCGCCCGTGCCAAGGCCGCCGACCTCCAGGCCCAGATTGATGCCGCCACCAAGGAGCGCACCGCGCTTGCCGCTACGCTGCCGACCGACGTGCTCACCGACTACGAGCGTTTGCTCAAGCAGTTCCGTGGCCTGGCCGTCGAGACCATCAAGGGCAACATCCCCACGGTCTGCCACACCGCGCTGCAGGCGTCGTCCATGAGCGACCTCAACCACGACGGTAGTGAGATTACGCACTGCCCGTACTGCCACCGCCTGCTCGTGCTCCCCAACAAGGAAGCCTAACAATGACGACGGCACCCGACAATTCAATGCAACTTGAGGGAAAAACGATCCTGCTGGGCATTACCGGCGGGATCGCCGCCTATAAGTCGTGCAATATCGTGCGCCTGCTGCAAAAGCGCGGCGCCCGCGTCAAGGTCGTTATGAGCGAGCATGCCACCGAGTTTGTGGGTCCGCTCACCTTTCGCGCGCTCACGGGCGAGCCGGTCGCCGTGGGTCTGTTCGACGACCCCTCCGACCCCATCCACCATATCTCGCTGGCGCAGGAGCCCGACTTGGTGGTCGTGGCGCCCGCGACGGCCAATATCATCGCCAAGATGGCCAACGGCATCGCCGATGACCTCATCTCCACCACGCTGCTTGCCACGCCGCGTCCTATCGTGGTCGCGCCGGCCATGAACAATGGCATGTGGAAGGCGCCGGCCACGCAGGCCAACATGACCACGCTGCGCGAGCGCGGTGTCCACGTTGTGGGTCCGGGCAGCGGCTACCTTGCCTGCGGCGATGTGGACACGGGACGCATGAGCGAGCCCGAGGACATCGTCGAGGCCGTCTGCAAGCTGCTCGACCCCGCTCCTCAGGACCTTGTGGACAAGCGCATCGTGATCACCGCCGGCCCCACGCACGAGCCGATCGACCCCGTGCGCTTCATTGGCAACCGTTCATCGGGCAAGATGGGCATCGCCCTGGCGGGGGAGGCCGCTCGCCGCGGTGCCGCCGTCACGCTTGTGCTGGGGCCGACATCGCTCGACGTTCCCCGCGGCGTGGAGTGCGTGCGCGTGCAGACCGCCGCAGAGATGCTCCAGGCTGCGCTGAGCGCCTTCCAGACGGCCGACGCGGCCATTTGTGCCGCCGCCGTCGCCGACTACACGCCTGCGGCCCCGGCGGACCATAAACTCAAAAAGGCCAACGAGCGCCTGGATCGAATTGAGCTCGTCGAGACCGTTGACATCCTGGCCGAGCTCTCACGCCAAAAGGGCGATCGCCGTGTAATCGGCTTTGCGGCCGAGACCGATAACGTCGTGGAGTACGCGCAGCGCAAACTCGTGCGCAAGGGTTGCGATGCCATTATCGCCAACGATGTCTCGCGCGCCGATTCGGGCTTTGGGACCGATACCAACAAGGCCTGGATAGTGAGCACAGCGGGCACGCAAGAACTTCCCGTACTAACAAAACCCCAGCTCGCAGATACAATTTTAGACTTGCTTCAAAATTTGTAAAAAAGTTCTTGCACAAGGACAAAGTTTCGGGTTACTATACTCCCTGTTGCGAGCGAGAGCAGAGCAACAAACATAAGCTTCGGGACGTGGCGCAGCTTGGTAGCGCACTTGACTGGGGGTCAAGGGGTCGCTGGTTCGAATCCAGTCGTCCCGACCAGAAGTTTGCAGGTCAGGCACCTAGTGCCTGACCTTTTTTTATCAGGAATCATCAGGGAATCACCGGAGAATCACCGGCTGTTTTTTAGCCAATAAAGACACGCCCTTCTACCTGCACTTTTGTAGAATCTCGGTTTTAATGGATCCCCCCTTCACTTTCTTTCCATATTTGTTGAATTCACTGATTCGTTTTGATTCCACATTTGTAGTCTATCTAGCCTAAATTTTTCTACATACGCGAAAATCACCTACCTGTGCCTAGCTACTGCGGCTACGACATCCAAGCCAACTGTCCCGCCCTGCTTCACTAATTCCCCGCACGTTCGCACGGAACCCCGACACCGCCCAAGGGCCGCGATACTTTTACGATTTCTTTCGGCAGCGAGAGGAAGGCTTCCGTGCCTGCCGAAACAAGGCACTGCGCACCAAAAAGCTAACGCCGCGGGTATTAAGCCGACACCGCTACGGTGCCACCGGCCATCGCTGCGGGCACCTGCGGCGTAATCGCCCCAGAGTCCGCCATCTGGGCCGCCATGCCGGCGAAGTCCTAGGCGACGGCGTGAGCGTGCGGCTCAGGGCGGCGTTCGCGCCGTCATTCTCGTGCGACCTCAAGAGAGTGCGTCGGCGCGGGCTCGACTAGGGCGAGCTCGCCACCGTCATCGACTTCATCGTCGAGAACGCCCCGAAGCGCTGGAGGAACTTCATAGACGCCGCATGCGCACGCTCAAGGGCGCATTGAGGGGCAGGGCTGAGGGCTTGAGGATCGGGGCTTGGGACTAGAAGGGGGCTCGGAAGTCGCGGGTCAGGATTCGAACATCGACCCACGCGCTTGGCGATTCTTACCAGTTCAGACGGCTTGCAGGCTATTCGCGCTGCGGGAGAGACTCGCACCACTGCAGCAATGCGCTCAACATAGCGGGCTTGTCTTGCACGAACTGTTCACGCCTCACACCACGGCGCGGCTCAAAGCGAATGACGTAACCCCTGTTGTCCAGGTACACGTCATAGCTTTCGGGGGCGCCGGGCAGGTTCAGCGCTACATGGCGCGTGCTGCGAATGCGTTGCGGCGCCTCCGTAAGAGACTCGTTGGGCAGCTGACCGCCGCATATCTCTTCTAGTGCGCGGAAGCGGCGTCCGAAGCTCAGGTAACCGTGGCAACCGCTGTCTGCATGCCCGGCACAGCAGAACTGCGTTTTATAACCCTTATCGTTCAGTATGCGCACATGGGGCTGCAGCTCGTGGTCGATTGCTACCAGGTGATCAGGGCGCTTGCCGCATTCACATTCGCTCAAGGGCTTAAAGCACTTCGGGCACACGAACAGCATGCACTTCATGGTTTGCTCGGGCGTGAGCTCCCTGATTCCCAGGGCTGCGATTTCTGCCGCAGGGGCTTCGGGCTGCACGCAGGGGCAGCCGCTTGCGCGCAGAATTGCGTCGATGCGAGCCACGGTGGTGCGCTCCATTTTCAGGGCGATGGCTTCGTCGCGCATCGCGCCAAACGCTTCGATGTCTTTCGTAACTGCAGAAAGCGGGGTTCGCCGAGAGATGTACACGAATGCGTTCTTTTCCCTCGCAGCGGGTTCGCCCTCAATCTTCACCGTGACGCCGGCTTTTGCATAGGTGCCGTACTGCACGCCATTCGCTTTGTCCAGCGTCTGGACCTCGCCCCGCGTGAGACCATGCCACAGCACGCCTTCCACAAACGATCCTTCCATGCGCATGATGGTGGGACGGCCCTTCGCGTCGCACGCCAGCGTGTAGCCATAGAGCTTCGCCTTGGTTGCATAAACATGGTGACCGCCCTCGAGCTTTTTGGCAATGCGGTCATGGCTGATGTCAAAGCCATATGCGAAGTACGGGGTTTCCGCATACTCGCGGGTGTCGGCGGAGTGTTCGCGCGCGCTGAACACCGGGACAGAGGGACGATTAAAGTTGTGCGCGTCAAACTCAGGCAGGCTGTTGCACCAGCCGAGCAGGGTGCGCAGCAGGGCCTTGCGCTGCTTTTCGAACTCATCCAGCGTAAGGGAGTAACTAAGGTCTGCCTGCAGCGCAGGGTCGCTGCTGCGCACTGCGCGGAACCCTTCGGGGACGTCAATCTTGTAACCGAACTCGCCTGGGGTCTTGATTGCCAAGTAGATGCGGTGAGACCCGCAGAAGGTGGCCTCACTCGCTTCCATCACCTGGTAGCGCTTAGAGCGCAGGATGCGTCCATGCTGCTGAAGGCCACGGGGGAAACGGCGTGCGTAGTAACCGGTGTAACGGCATGTGCAATCGGCGATCTGGTGACCTTCACCGCACACGAAGTCGGCGTATTCGCGTGCAGCGGGGAGGTCGATCTTGGCTGCGCCATACGCCGCCGACTCTTCTTGCGCGCGCAAGCGGTCCAGGCTGTCGGCGCGCATGTCGGACATCTGCGCCAAGGTTGCCTCATCAAGCTGCATCACGCGGCCGGCTTCGACCACGCGGTCGATGTAATCGTACTTTTCGGTGTACCTGCGCAGCGGGGTGCGCTCAGAGATGTAGACCATCGCCTCAAGGGTTGCGGGAACCACATCGCCTTCGCGCCCAACGGTCACCGTTTCCTTGCGGTAACAACCAGATGCAATGCCTTCGTAGCGGTCGAGAGACGCCACGTGAGAGCTATCGAGCGCCCACAGCGCGCCTTGCACATGCGACCCCTCGCGCTTGGTGATGGTGAGGTATCCGGCGGTGTCGAACGCCAGTTCATAGCCGTTCAGGGTCGCTTTGCCCAGCAGCACCGCGCCGGGGCAGCGGGTTTCAACTTGATGGATATCAAGGTTGCTACCGTACGCGAAGTTGATGATCGAGGGTGCAGTCTCGGGGTGACGGGCTGAGGCGTTGTTGCGCTTCTCGTTGTACTTCATGGTTCACGCCTTTCGGTGTTGTGATGGGCTTCGGTCGCTCGAGCTGATTGCAGCATACAGTCTGAAGCCGAAAAGGCGTGAAAACCTGAGATTGTCATTTTAAGAAATAGAACGAAAAGGACGGCCATGCACGAAATCGCGCAGGCAGAAAGCGCTGTTCGAGGCGCATCCTGCGAAAGGATACCCGTTCAGAAGGGTTGTTGCCAGTTTTTATCGATTCGATTTTTTACGAGCGCACGAAGAGGTTGCGTTTAGAAAAACGCAAGGGCGGCTGTTTCGCCTGTAAGCAAACATGAAATCGGCCGCAGCGGTACCGCCTGGGAGGGCGGACGAGGGACTTGGCCGCAACCTAATCCCCGGGTGCGGCTGCTACGCTCACTACTTGAGAATCGTAGACCGCCCGGTATGTTCCATCCAAGAGTCGCAACACGAAACAGCGGTCATCTTTGCCTATTTCGGCGGCGTTTACGCATTTCTGAAGATCGGCGTGGCGCGCGTAGCGGCCTTCGAGCTCATCTCCATTTACAAGCCCGACTTTAAGATTGAGACCCATCTTCTCATACATAACGATACGATCCGAATCGTCCACGCCCTTGCTTGAGTCGAAGTCGGGCCTTAGCCCAGCGAGGCGAACCCCTCGCTTATCCAACGCTTTGTCGATTCCGCCCTTGGCGTAGTCGCTCAGCTGGTAATAGATTCTGCGCGCGAGATCATCTGCCACGACGCGCTCTGGGTCCCCGCCTGACCGTTCCGCTCGAAACTCGCCTAATGCCGACAGCATCAGGTACACCTCATGCAATCGCAGCGGCAGAAAGATCGGGTGGGCCGTCGACTTCAGGCCGCCGCGGCTTGTCGGCTCGGCCTTGATGTAGGAGTCGCCAAAACGCACGCCGTCTGCCAGGGCGCTCAGGCGCTTTTGCACCGCCGTGCGCGAGCAGCCCAGGTACGCGGCGATCGCTTGCTGGGTCATTCCCTTATGCGCCGCTTTGAGCAGCATGAGATTTGCCTCGTCCGTGCCTATGAACGACTTGTCCAGGTTGTAGTGGCGCTTTTTTGGGGCGCCGCCAATCTCGTTGCCCTTTTCGAACAGCTCGTGCACGCTCAGGAACAATTCATGGCGGCCGTTGCTTTGGGGGCCTTCCTCTGAGTTGGCATAATCTGCCAGCGCCTTGCAAAACAAGCGATAGTTTTCGTCAGTGACGAAAGTGGGCCACTGCATGTTGTGAAAGCGTGTGCCTTCACGTGTGTCGGCGAATTTCGAATACGCAGACTCAGGATCGCAACCGACCCTTTCCGCAATTTCCGCAACTCTCATGCCAATCCCTTTCGCAACCCAATCACACGCACGAAAAACCTATCAAGCCAGAAGATTGATGTGGCAAAAAAGAAGAAGAGGCATTACACCCCTCCTTCTGGACAGCCTGCACCCCGGTTTCCTGCCTGCCAGTTCGCCCCCCGAAACCCTCGGGGCGCTGTGGGGTCGAACCCCTCCGCATGGAAAATTCTATCGCGGCCATGCCCGCTATGCGTGTCACGCACACCATGCCAAACGTCAGGTTTACCAGCCGGGACTGAGCCCTCTTTCGAGAGCAGGGTTATATTAGCATCTACAAACTCGAAAAACCCTGCCGCATTTGAGGAGTACCAAGAAAACGGTCTACACCTTGAATATCAACCTCATCCGAACACCTCCCGCATTCACACGAACATGTACGGATGAATGCGGGAATCCGATACCCTGAGGGCCGGATCGGCCGGCCCACTAGGCACGAGCGGGACACGGTCCAGAGGATGCCGGAGCGCAGGGTCCCGTGCAGGGAGATCGCGGGGGAGCCGGGCAGGTCGCCCTAGACGGTGAGCGCCGAGGTGCCGTCGCGCCCACCCATGAAAAGAGGGTTTCTTTGCGGGCGCCGCATCCGCACGCCCCCGCAAAGAAACCCTCGCACTCGCATCTCTACCTGCGAACCCGCACGCGCCCTCGCGCACGCGCCGCGGCAGCTGCTAGTCGCGGTAGAACGAGCCCATGTAGCGGATGTACTCGTCCTCGGTGTGGTTGGCCTTCCAGTCGTGGACGGAGTCCTTGTTGCGCTGGCCGGCGATGACGGAGAGCTCCTTACCCAGCTTCTCAAAGGCCTCGTCGACGCACTCCTCGGGGGTGAGGGCGATCTTCATGACGGCCTCGCCCTGCGGGCCGCCGGGGAGGTTGGACAGCAGGCTGGGGGTTAGGGTGGTGCCGAGGGTGATGACCTCGACGTCGACACCGGTGCCCTCGCACTCGCAGGCCACGGCCTCGGTCATCTTGAGGATGAAGGCCTTGCCCGCGCCGTACTGGCCGTTCCAGGGGCTGGAGCTGATGCCGGTCATCGACGAGACGTTGATCACGGCGCCGCGGTCCTGGGCGGCAAAGATCCGCATGTAGTGGTGGAAGCACTTGAGGAAGGTCACGACGTTGACGTTGATCATGGCCTCGTGCTTCTCCCAGGGAGTGTCCTGGATCTTGCCGAAGCTGTGCAGGCAGGCCACGTAGCTCATGAAGCCCATGTCCAGGCCCTCGGTCGCGGCGAAGACGGTCTCGGCAGCATCGGGCTGGCTAAAGTCGGCGCGCACGACCTTGGTCTCCACGCCGTAGGTCTCACGGATCTCGCCGGCGAGCACGTTCAGCTTCTCCTCGCGACGGCCGACCATGACGACATTCATGCCGCCGGCGGCGATCTTCTCGCAGAACGCCTTGCCGACGCCCTCGGTCGCGCCCAGGATCAGGCCCCACTCACCGTACTTTTCCCTCAGGTTCATACTGCATCCTCTCTCTCGATGCCCATGCGGGCACCTCTCCTTTAGCGTGCGGCCGCTCAGCCGCATACGGTACGCCATTATGCGCTGAACAAGAGGGGAGTGCGTTCACGACTTTGCGAACGAACCCGAAACAACGATGAACGGTGTCGGTCTATCACCACAATGAAACCCTTGCAGTATCAAGAGGGGAGGTGCTGGCGGGTGGAACCAAAAGGTGAACGCCGCCCTGGCGTGAGCGGCGTTCGATGTGGTTTTACCCACCTTGGTAGCTATTCACCAGGAGGGCATTGCGACCTCCGGTCGCCTTTGCTGTATCCCCTTGTGTGCCCATGTACAAAGGGATGCATCGCTATTCTGCGCCGGTGCTCGACGAGCGCGTGCGCTGGGCGCTCATCAGCGGCTACCTCTACGGCGTGCGCGACGCGCTGCTCACCCTCAACAATAACTGTAGCTGCAACTACCAACATAGCCCTCGCGGCTACTTCCTGTGAGAGTTTTTTGTTAAAGCAACGGCGCGAGAGTCCTCGTGGCACCCAGCAGCGTCCTCCACATGTCTGGACTCTCTATGCTCGCGCTGGATAGACATCGCCAGAACGGGTATAGTATCGAGAGTTTTGTCGTTTACCAGCGGGGGAGTCCTGTGGGCATCAAAAAGAAGATCAAAAAGGAGCTTATCGGCACCTCCGATTACCCGTCGAATAAGATTTTCACGATCTCCAATTTCATTACCTTCACGCGCCTGGTCCTCACGCTGGTCTTCCTGTACCTGTTTGTGACGGACAACAACCGTGTCGTCGCCATTGTCATCTATGCCATCGCGGCCTCCACCGACTGGATGGACGGTCAGATTGCCCGCATGACTAAAACGGTCTCGTGGCTTGGCAAGGTTATGGATCCCATCTGCGACCGTGCACTGCTATTTACAGGCGTTTTAGGTCTCGTGGTTCGCGGCGAGCTTCCCATCTGGGTCTGCGTGCTCATCATTGGGCGCGATATCTACCTGGGCATCGGCACGCTCATCGTGCGCCACTACCACCGCCGCCCCATCGACGTAGTATTTCCCGGCAAGATTGCCACGGCGCTGCTCATGACCGGCTTCTCGCTCATGCTGCTGGGCTTTCCCGTCGTGGACGGCTGGCATCTGCTGCCCGCCACGTTCACGGCCTTCCCGGGCCTCAACGGCAGCTCGGTACCGCTCGGCATCTTCTTTGTGTATGGCGGCGTCATCTTCTCCATGCTCACCGCTGTCATCTACTCCATTAAGGGTGGAGCGGCCATTAAACAGGCTGTTGCGCATCCAGAGGACGAAGACGTCGACTTTCTTAACCCCGAAATCGAAGACTAAGCCATTGGGGTATTATTACGTACAGTTCATTCTTTGCGGCATGTCCGCGTTAAGTTAGGGGTTGTCATGGACAACATGGTTAACAATATGCCTCAAAACGATAAGACTGCCGACGCAACCTGCGTCTTCCGTGTGCCTTCGAGCGACGTTACCGTTCCCGATCTTATGGCGAACGTTCGCATCACTGCCCCCGTTCTGTCTATTGTCAAGGGGCCGCAGACCGGTGCTGCCTTTGAACTCGAGGATGATGTGACCACCATTGGCCGCGATCCGGCAAACGGCATTTTCCTCAATGACATGACCGTATCGCGTAGCCACGCACGCATTATTCGCGAGGGTCTGGCTGCTCGCATCGAGGACTTAGGCTCGCTCAACGGCACGTGGGTTGACGGCGCTATCGTCAATGCCGCCCCGCTGCACGACGGATCTTCCGTCCAGATCGGTACGTTCACGCTCATCTACCACGAGAGCACGCCGGAGCGCATCGAAACCGGTGAGTAGGGCATGGCCGAACGCAACTATCTGAGTATCGGCCAAGTCGTCAATTTACTTCGAGGCGCATACCCCGATCTTTCGAACTCAAAAATTAGATTTCTAGAAGATGAGGGGCTCATCACCCCTCATCGTACGCCAAAGGGGTATCGCCAATACTCCAAGGAGGACGTTGACCGTCTAGAGGTCATTCTGCACCTGCAGAAGACTCGCTACATGCCGCTCAACGTGATCAAGCAACGCCTGGAAAACGCTACAGATCTCTCCACGCTTGCCTACGAGGTGGGTCTGCTGTCCGATGTTCCGCTCAAGACGGAACCAAAGGAAACCAAGCAGAAACTGCACCCCATCGAGACCATTCCGGATATGTTGGGCGTCGAGATCTCGTTTATTCGCTCCTTGGCCGAAAACGACCTTATTCGCATTATCAAGAGTCCGCAGAACCGCGAGCTCGTCGACGGGCGCGATTTTCCGATTATCCGCTACTGTTCCGAGCTGTCACGCTTTCATATCGAGCCGCGAAACCTTCGTCAGTACGTATCATCCGCCAACCGCGAGTCTTCGATGTTCGAGCAAGTGCTCGTGAGTATGCTTGGCATGGACACCTCCGATGACGAACGCGATGCCAAGCTCGAACGCGCGTTTAAGAAGTTACATGACCTCACCGAGGGCGTGCATACTGCGCTGCTCAAGAACCGCGTATTTGAGTCACTCAACGCCGTAGTCGAGGACGCCGACATCGATGCTCTCGATGAGGAGATCGCACGCTCCGAATCAACCAAGGCCAAAAGCGAAGAGGCATCTGCCTCCGCGGTCCCCGTGCGCGAGGAATCCCTCGTGCAGCCGCTTAAGGTTGTCGCCCCCTCGCACACCGGCACCGCCAGCGCGGACAAATAAACGCTTCTACAAACCAGCCTCCCATGAAAGGTCACGCCATGTACGACTTCGAATCTCACATCGTCGACATCCCCGACTATCCCGAGCCCGGAGTCGTCTTTAAGGACATCACGCCGCTCTTTAGCAATCCCGAAGCGCTTAAAGCCATGGTCGACGCGCTAGCGGAGCATTTCTCCGGCATGGGCATCACTAAGGTTGTAGGACCCGAGGCTCGCGGCTTTATGGTAGGCGTGCCTGTTGCCGTGGCACTCGGCGCCGGCTTTGTTCCTGCACGTAAACCGGGAAAACTGCCACGTAAGACCGTTAGCCAGGAATACGAGCTCGAATATGGAACCGATTCGATTGAGATTCACGTCGATGCCATCAGCTCTAAAGATACCGTGTTGATTCTGGACGACTTGGTCGCGACGGGTGGAACCGTCGAGGCAACAGGTAAACTGGTGCGAGATATGGGCGCAAAGCTCGTAGGTTATGGTTGTATCCTTGAGCTTGCGTTTCTTAATCCGCGCAAGAAGCTCACGCCTTCTAACGAGGACGTTGAGCTCTTTAGCCTGGTAACGGTGGACTAGCCGCTACCCTTAGATACCGGAAAGGAAGCTACATGCGCACAGCAAACACGCACAAAAACATGGCACGCTGCGCTGCTACGGCAACCCTCGCTTGTGTTTTGGGCTTGGGCCTCGCGGCTCCTGCCTATGCCGATACCGCGTCCGATCTTGCCGCCGCTCGTACCAAACTCGAGCAGATCGGTACGCAAACCCAGCAAATTCATGAAGAACTCTCCGCTCAGACGCAGGAGCTTGATCAGACTGCAGGCGAGATCACGCAAAAGCAGCAAGAGATTGCCGAGGGTCAGGCAAAGCTTTCGAGCTACGTTGCCGGTGAGTACAAGACCGGCGGTCTGAGTCTCCTTCAGGTTCTGACGGGCGTCGACGATCTGGGCGATATACTCAACCGTTTGTTCTACTACGGCAAGGTTTCCGACAAGCAGGCCCAGACCATTCAGGAGGTCAAGGACCTTAAGCAGCAGCTCACCGATAAGCAGGCCGAGCAGGAGAAGAACGTCGCCGCGACGCAGAAGAAGGTCGACGAACTCAACGCCCAGCAGGCTGAGGCCCAGAGTGTCGTGAACTCCCTTGATTCACAGCTGCAGGCCGAGCTTGCTGCCGAGGCCGAGGCGAACGCCGCGCTGCAGGCTGGCATAAATGCCAGCACTGCCGAAAAGGCCACGGTGAGCAACGACACCGCCGGTACGACCGAGAACACCAACAATGGTGGCGGTACGACCAACAACGGCGGCGGCAACACGCCTGCGCCCGCGCCCGCTCCTGCTCCCACGCCGCAACCCTCGACGCCCGCCCCGGCACCGGCCCCTTCCGCGCCGAGCCAGTCCGTTGACGGCGGCAGCGTTGTCTCTCGCGCTTATAGCAAGCTTGGTTGCGCTTATTCCTGGGGCGGCATTGGCCCGAACAGCTTTGACTGCTCCGGCTTTGTAAGCTACTGCCTCACCGGCCGCTACTGCCGCCTGGGCACTACCGGCACCTTCATGGGTTGGCCCCGTGTTTCTGATCCTCAGCCGGGCGACGTCGTGGTTAACTCTTACCACACCGGCATCTACATTGGTAACGGCCAGATGATCCATGCTTCCGACTACAGCACGGGCGTTATCATCAGCTCCGTTGCCGCTGGCATGAACAACAATTATATTTTCGTTCGCTATTAAGTGTTTTAACTCAGCTAACGAAAGTGGACCTCGTATCCTTTGGGAGCGAGGTCCATTGTTTTATCTCGACCGCCCATTTTGTGTGTAAACTACAATCTAGTTTTGAATACTAGATATGTGCAGCATCTGTCCAAAAGATAGCTATAATTGTTGAGGAACAACTAGAAAGGACCCTCAATGAGCTGGGCACTCATCTCAGATTCGAGCTGCAATCTTCGCGATTGGCAACCAACCGCACCTCATACCACCTTTGCATTTGCACCCCTTAAGATCCGAGTGGGGGAGCGTGAATTTGTCGACGATCTCTCGCTCGATGTTCACGAGCTTAATGTTGCCATTCAATCGGAATCCAGCGCATCATCGAGCTCCTGCCCAAGCGTAGGGGAGTGGGCTGAGCTCTTTAAGCTCGCCGACAAGACGATATGCATGCCCATCTCCGAGGGCGTCTCGGGAAGCTACAATGCCGCGGCCACCGCGCGTGACATGGTGCTTGCCGAAGAGCCCAATCGTAAGATTTACCTGGTTAATTCGCGCGCAGCAGGCGGAAAGATGGACCTGATCTTCTTACTGTTTGACCGTTATCTAGCAAGTAAACCGGATGCCTCCTTTGAGGAAGCCTGCGCCTACTTCGATAGCTTGGAGCGGAACAGCAAGATCCTCTTTAGTTTATGCAATTACGAAAACCTTGCGAAGGCCGGACGTATCCCCAAGGCGGCCGGTGTTATTGCCAACAAGCTCAACATCCGCATTTTGGGCACGGCGAGCGAAGCGGGCGAAATTGAACTCGTTGGGCATACGCGTGGCGAAAAGAAGATGCTCACCAAGATTGTCGACACCATGGAGGCCGAGGGTTTCACGGGCGGCGAGGTCATCATCGATCACGTTGAGAACGAAGCTGGAGCCCAAGCGCTTGCCGACCGCATTGTGGAGCACTGGCCAGGCTCCAAGACTATCATCATGCCCTGCAACGGCCTTGATTCCTATTACGCCGAGATGCATGGTCTCATCATCGGCTACGGCATGGGCATGGCTTCGGGCCAATAAAGCTCAACCAAGCTAAAACGCGGACGGGACAAAGTGACTGATGGCTCTTTTGCTGGGGTTAGATAGCGATACTTTTTACATCTAATTGCCCGCTGATACCGCGCCTGTCCTGTACGCTGATAGCGCAACGCTCCAATCGTCAAGACTTTGTTTTCCGCAAGCCATTTTTGGATTTCGCACATACGCACGCCGCTAACAAACATAGCGAAAACCTGTTTGACAATCGGCGCGGTTTCCGGGTCGGGTATAAGGTGGTGGCGGTTGTTCGGGTCTGGGATATAGCCGTATGGATATTCCCCGTTGACGCGCTCGCCTTTTTGCGCCTGTGCCTGTTTAACTGCGCGGATTTTCTTGCTTGTGTCGCGGGCGTAAAACTCGTTAAACCAGTTCCGCAAGGGGGTAAACTCGTTATCCTCCCGCGCTGTGTCAACTCCGTCGTTGATCGCGATATAGCGTACTCCGTTTTCGGGAAATACAATCTCTATGAGTTCGCCCGTTTTCAGATAGTTTCTGCCAAGACGGGAAAGGTCTTTGGTAATGACCGTCGCCACTCGTCCGGCTTCCACTTCCTGCAACATCGCTTGCAGCCCCTCGCGCTCAAAACTCACGCCGGAAAATCCGTCGTCCACAAAAAACTTGGCTCTTCGGTGGTTTCTGTGGGAGAGATTCCGGCATAGGCCCAGCTCAGCGGGCGAAAACAACGATCTGGAACTGAAACGGCCCCGGGAGGGGCCGTTTCCGCGTCATCCGCCTATGATTGCTAAGCCAAATTGATAGTGTCGAGAAAGTTGGTGTAGTGCCCGATCCGAAGCGAGTCGGCCCGGCGTCCCAGAATCTGGAATACGGTTGATATCCTATGCCGCCTCGACCCTGTCCGCAAGCTCG
>NZ_JBQKHK010000017.1:0-33868 GCF_052118305.1 Collinsella sp. LCP21S3_D3 | reverse complement strand
CGCCCCCGGTCCCCGGGGCGCGGCCCTCTTGCTTAAACTGCTCAATTTTTCGTGCTCACGGTGCTCATTTCCCAGTGATCACTCGGACCACTTCTTAGTGAACATCAACAGGTATCTGCTGTCGCATTTGTGCTGGCGCCGTCTTCAGCCTTGCCTATGTCGCTGTTCGTGGCGTCGGCCTGCGCCTGCTGCTCGGCTGTTGCCTGAGGCTGTACGGCTTCTGCGATGGCTGCCATAGCATCGTCGCGCCGACCATGGACGTGCACGCGATCGCGCAGAGCAGGTAGCAAAGGGGTCGTTTCATAGCGGAGCCTCTCGGTGAGCAGCCAATAGGGTCCGAAGGTAGCTCCAGGCCAGCACTCCGCACATATTTTGTTGCGGTTTATTGTACGGGGACCCCAGTCAACATCAGCGAACTTTCTGGGGAATGTTGGGGAGGGGAGAGAGCGGTGGTAGGCCCGCTTTAGTCCCCGGCGGCGCTCTGGCCCGTGCTGGGCTGACTATACGCGATGCGGTAGCTTCAAATTCTCAGAACCTTCTCGCCAGATTGGCGTGGGTCAGCGTCGCTTGAGGTGATGGCTCATTGGGGCTCTGAGGCTTGTGCAGCAAAGAACTCTGGGGGCTTTATTCCGACCTGCTGCGAAATGGTCTGCTAGTTGATTGGTTATAGTAACTCAGCTCAGCTTGACTCTGCCATGTTCACTTCTTTGTTTGCTTCAAGAGCAATACGATGCTGGTCTTCGTATCCGAATTCAAGGGATATGCATGTCGATGCATCGAGATCGAAAAAGTAATTGTATCCAGGGACCGAGACGATAACAGAAGCGAAGTGCCATGAGTGATCTCGGGATTCTTTTTTCATGTTGGAGAGCGCTTCGCGAAGCATTTCCTCGTCAGCAAGAATATTGGATCTGACAAACAAGTCGTTTCTCCTAAAGAGTTCGTAGTCGCCAGAGTCAAGTCTGTCTAGCTTTTTGCGAAGAGCTTTAATAATCGGCTCGAATGAATCCGTACCATTTGGACCAAACAGGACTCCTTTTTCGAAATGCGCTCCACATTGCTCAATAAGTTCGATTCGGCGTTTTTCCTGAGAAGAATCATTCTCGTATAGGAGTTTGGAATAGAGGGATTCCGCCTTTCTGCTGTCTTGTGATTGGGAAGCTGTTACCTCGATGCCCAGAGACCGTGCACGATCGATCAAATCCGGTTTGTCGCTGTAAGCCAAATTTCCGTATTTGTCACTATCGATAAATTGCAGAACATGTCTCGCATAACACTCCCAGATATCGATCTTGGTCCTGCCAAGAATGGGCTTGATGTTGCTTTCGCTATCAATGGGGCTATGCATATGGCTCACTTCTGGTACTCGAATCTTGGGGTTAATGCCTGCCTTATTGTGCGATATTCTTTTGTCCTCGCGGCGTCCTATCCTTTTAGAAAAACACTGACTGTTTGGAGGATAGCAATGGAAACGACCGCTGAAGAGTTTGAAGAAAGGCGCCGGCTCTTACTGCAAATAGCTGAGGCTTATGCAAATCTTTTGTATACGTATAAGACGCAGCTCGTTGCGGCAGACAACGCCAACGGACTCAACAACCGTTTGTCCGTAATACAGACTGTTTTGACATCGGTTTCCGCTTGTGGCTTTGTAGGTATCTGGCTATCTGGAATGGAAATTGCGGCGCTGGCTGCCGCCGGCCTATCTGTGATCAGTCTAGCAATAACAATTTATCTTAAAGGGGCAAACTTGAGCGAGAGGGCGAATTGTCATGGCGCCACCGCAGATGCAATTTGGGTGATTCTTCAGGGGTATCTATCACTTCTTGCCGACAGCCGCTCATTTGATTTGGCGGAAATCAGGTCTCGTCGCGATTCTCTTCAAAAGGATGTTGCTTCAATTTACGCAAAAGGCCCTATGACAAATCCCAAAGCCTATTCAAAGGCCCGTGAAAGCATTAAGGCGGGTAACTGTGGGTTTTCTCCGGTGGAGATAGAACAGATACTCCCTGTCGGATTGAGGGATTTGGTTAGATAACTTAAGGGAACCAGCATGGATGAAAAACAATCTTTTGAGAATTTCTTCGATTCAATTTCGTTGGATTCATTGAGCGAGTATCAATCGTCGATTGAATCACTGACGAAATTATTGAACAAAAAATACTACGGTTCGGATTCTGTTGATGACCATTGTCTCGTGGTTGGGTCAGTTGGTCGGCAAACTGCTGTTTCCGAAACTAGTGATCTTGACCTTTTGTTTGTATTGCCACAGGAAGTCTATACGAGATTCAATGCCTATGACTCTAATGGGCAGTCAGCGCTTCTCCAAGAAGTCAAAAATACGATTAAAAACCGTTACCCCAAGACTGACATAAAAGGTGACGGACAAGCTGTGGTGATTAATTTCACAGATAGGTTTTATTCGATTGATTTGGTTCCTGCTTTTGAGCAGGACGACGGATCGTTTAAATATCCCGATTCAAATGATGGTGGGTCTTGGAAAAAGACGGACCCTATTCCTGAGCAAGATGCCTGTTCTACTCTATTTGAAAAGACCGATGGAGATGGCAAAAGGCTCTGCAATGCTCTAAGGGTTTGGAAAAATACTCTCGGATTCCATTTCAAGGGACTGCTTATCGATACTCTTGTTAATAATTTTTACAACCAGGATGACCGCTCAGGCGAACCATATGATCTTTTGGCTGATCTCTTTGAATTTCTGTCCGAGCAAGATCGCGAGCAATCATTTTGGCATGCCTTGGGTAGTAACCAGCAGGTTACAAATGATGATGGCGGGGCGTTTGTGCCAAAAGCCAAGAAAGCTCATAGAAAACTAACCGATGCCACTAGCTCTGATGAAAAAGAGCAAGCTCTCATTGATTTATTTGGAAAGTCATTCTCCGACGCTGTTGTCGATGGTTCTTCCGATAGTGAAGAAGCACAATTTGCTTCCAAGTATGGCGTGGCCATTGAGGAGCGATTCGTCGAGGATATATTTAAGGTTGATATTCGTCGTACGATGGATATCAATTGCGAAGTTATACAGCATGGATTTAGACCCTCATTACTTAGGGATATGTTGTCTAGGCATTGTCCTTTACTACGAAGGCGTTCGCTTCACTTCTTTGTTGTCAATGCTGCTTCTTTTAGAGATTGCGTTTTTTACTGGAAAGTTCGCAACTGCGGTGAAGCTGCATTTCAGAGAAACTGCATCCGAGGCGAAATTCAACGTGGCAATAAAGATGGCTTCCATGATGAGAAGACTGATTTTGTTGGCCCACATTATGTCGAGTGCTATGCGGTTAGGAGCGGCGTTTGTATAGCACGATCTAGAATTGAAGTCCCTATCAGTTAGCTCAAAGCACGAACTTCGTTTTTTGGTCTGGTTGAAGATTATGGGCTAGAAGAAATTCGTCATTAAATGCTCAGCTTATAGAAGTAGTAAAGGCGAAGTTTTCTATAAACAATTCCGTTTATACTAATGCGTACCAGATGAAAGGAGAGGAGGTCATGCACGATGAATTCAATGGTGAAAACGTTTCCGACATGGCCGGGTCTGGATATGAGCAAGAAGGTTTCCGAGGCGAGGGCTCGCTCGACGAGGAGCTCGAACAAGATGGTCACCGTGATGGCGGCCAGAATCATCTCGGAGAAGTCTTTAAAGGTAAAGACCTCGAAGTAGAGGGGGAGTTTGCGACTGCAACTCCAGAGAAGCAGGCTGAGATCATTGCATCGAGTCTATGGAGTGGCATTCTTCCCCCACCGGATGAATTCTCCAAGTATCCTGTTGAGGTTCAGCATGAAATTGTGCGATGGGCATCTGTTTCTGTTGAGAGTCAATCTAGGCTAATTGAAACTGCCGCCGCGTTGGATAGGGCAGAGTCAGCTCGACTTGACGCCATGAATAAGGTTGATGCCGAACAGATTCCGCGAGCGCAATATGGAACGATATTTCTTAATCTTGCGTTGATAGTCGGTGCCATCATATTGGGCTGTTTGGACAGAACAACCGTTGCCTGTTCTCTTGTAGGCGGGCTTGCGGCGATTAATGTTCTCAATCTATTTGTTTCCAACCGCTCTTCGAAAAAGTGATGCGACGGTATGATGCCCTAAATAAAAAACGAAGACCTGCTATGGGCCATTGTTTTGCAAGGGGGTTCCTTCCTAACGGAGGGCATCCCCTAGTTTTATTTAAATGGAGATTGGGGAGACGAACATCTGCATTCCTGATCGTTCCTGAGTATCGCTCTGTTGGATTGATAGGCGTTACGGTAAGATGTTCTCAGTGATGCAGTCGCCGTGGACTCTACGTGAGGCGGAGACAAAGAAGGGTCGTTGTTCGGTTTCCGGCAACGGCCCTTTGACGTATTCGCGGCAACTGGATGTTGTCGCGAATGCCGCCTTTGTTGCTAGAGCCCTCGATGCGGAGCCGTTATTTCGGAAGTGCGGGGAAAATCGGAACTCTCGAGCGCACCGTCCTTTTCATGAAACGAAACCGCAGATAGATGCGTTGTCTCTATCCGGCGTAGCCGGCATGTCAAGAATTTGCCGCATACTTCCGGATTGGGCGCTCATTCAGCACCCTCGTCGCCCCCCACATCCTCTGAAGATGTTCTTAAAACTGCCTTAAAGGCGTCCCGGCTCGCGTTGACGGCGTACAATACGCATGTTTGACTATGGCAAATGTGGAATTAAGGGGAGGGGTGCGCCATGGAGGTGCTGGTTGTTGGCAACACCGCATATGTTGACGATGACTTTTGTGCCAAGGCGTTCCCCGGGGACCATGTTAAGGTCGTCGCTGCCGCGGAAGCGCGCCGCGACGAGTCATCGCCCCATGCCTCGTGGAATGAGCTCCTCCAGCACTTGGAGCAGGCCTACGAGTTCGACCGCGTGGTCTACCTATCCAATTACCTTACCCCGCATACCGATATCGTGGGCGATATCGAGCTGCTGCGCTCGGTCTTTCGTGCGTGCGCGGGTCGCCGGGTCCAGCTGCTGTATGTAGCGGGGCCCGTGGGTGCCGCGGGTGCCGCCGATGCCACGGGGCGAACGGGCAAGGGCATTATCGCGCGCGCAGCCAACGACCTGTGCCGCTACTACGCTGCTCGCGAGGGCGTTCAAACCAAGATCCTGCGCGTGCCGTTCCTGTATACCGCGTCTGCCGCACTGGAGGACCCGTTTTTGGTGCCGCTATTTGACGCGTGCTCAACCGGATCGGTCGCTTTGCAGGGCGCGGAGGACGCGCCGTTTCCGCTGCTGTGTGCCGAGGAACTCGCGGTGCTGGTGCATCGCATCTTTGACAGCTGGGACGCCTCCTTTGAGACGCTCGATGTTGCCGATACCTTCCATCACACGTCAGGTGAGGTGGGCGAGGCCCTCAAGGCGCTGTTCCCAGGGCTCTCAGTTGCCTATGGCGATTCTGCCGGCTATGCCCTGCCCGTCAGCGACATCGTTCGCGTTCGCTATGGCTGGTTTCAGCGCTACGACCCGTTTCGTGATCTTTCGACCATTCATGCTCGCTGGGATGCTGGCCGCGCAGGGAAGGTCAACCCCTTGCGCGCCGCTATCGACCGCATCCAGATGCACACGCTGCCTATTAAATGCCTGGAGACGGGCGTTGCCTGGGTCCTGTTCGAGGTGCTGGAGTATTTGTTCTCGCAATCTGCCCAGCTCAACGTGCTCGATTATCGCCTGCTCTACGTCGTGCTCATCGGCACGCTGTATGGCCTGGACTTTGGTCTGGCTGCGGCACTGCTGGCATCGGTTGGTTTGGCTGTGAGCTACTTTACCCAGTATGGCTATACCTTCCAGGGCCTCTTTTACGAGCCGTCCAACTGGCTGCCGTTTATCGCGTACTTTGTGGTGGGTGCCGTATGCGGCTACGTGCAGCTGCGCAACAACGAGGCCATTAAGGTGGAGCGCGACCAAAACGAGCTCGTGCGTAATCGCAATACGTTCCTCACGCAGCTCTATCACGATGCTATCGAGGACAAGCGCACCTACAAGCGCCAGATTGTGGGGCGTCACGATAGCTTTGGCAAGATCTTTGCCGTGACGCAAGAGCTCGACGTGCTCAACCCGCGCGACATCTACCGCAAGTGCTGTGAGCTCATGGGTGAGATTCTCGAAAACAATTCGGTGACGATCTACCACGTTTCGGGCGGGGCGTTTGCACGTCTGGTGGCGGCGAGTCCCGTGATTGCCGAAGACGCCACGCGCTCGCTCACGCTTGAGCAACTTGCACCCCTTTTGGGCGGCGGGGGTCGTTCGAACCTGTGGGTCAATCGCGAGCTGACGCCGGGGCTTCCCATGTTTGGATATACGATCGAGCGCGACGGGGCGCCCGCCGTGTTGATTTTTTTGCGTCGTGCGGCCGAGAACCAAATGACGCTCTATTACCAAAACCTGTTCCGCATCTTGTGCGGCCTGGTCGAAAGCGCGCTGGGCCGTGCCTTTGACTATGAGGCGGTGGCTCAGGATAAACGCTGCGTCGATGGCACGTGCGTGCTCAAACAGGCGGCCTTTGGTCAAGAGCTCGCGGCCGAGCAGGCGCTGTCGGATGGCAAGATGGGCAGCTTTTTGCTCCTGCGCGTGGTGCCGGGCATGGAGCCTGTCGGCGAGCTGGTGGGCGCAATTGGGTCGGCAATCCGCGAGAGCGATGCAGCGGGCCTGGTCGACGGTGACGTGCTTTACCTGCTTATGCGCCAGGCAAAGCCGTGCGACCTGCCCATTATCCGCGAGCGCCTGAGCGCGAAGCGGATTGCGGTGGAGCCCGTCGACGGCGAGGACATCGTGGCGCTTCTGCAGCACATCGCTGACACCGGTGACGGTGAGGGGGATGTCGCTTGATCTCGCTTGTCGTTGCTGCCGTCTTGCTGCTGATTCATGCGCTGGTTTGCCTGGTGTTGTGGACGCTTATGAAGTTGGGCCTGCTGCCGGTGCGCGGGCATATGCTGGCCGTGATGGTACTCGTGCCGTTGTGGGGACCGCTGCTGGTGGTGCTGCTTATCACGCGTAGCGCCGTGTTTGGCACGGACCTTAAGGACGACACGCTAGAGTCGCTGCGCATTAACGACGAGCTGCATCGCAGCATCTTGGTGCACGACCGTGAAGCCGATGCGGGCGTGATCCCGCTCGAGGAGGCGCTCATCGTCAACGACCCGGCAGACCGGCGCCGCCTCATGCTCTCCATGCTTACCGAGGAGCCCGATGCGTACCTGGCGCAGCTGCAGGCGGCTAAGCTGAACGACGACGTTGAGGTGGCGCACTATGCCGCGACGGCGGTGGCGCAGATCTCCAAGGAGTCCGACCTTAAACTGCAGCAGCTGGAGCGCGCCTTTAAGACCGACCCGAGCGCGCAAAACCTCAACGAATACTGCGATTTTCTTGGTGAGTATTTGGACTCGGGTTTGGCTGAGGGGCGCGTGGCTCAGATTCAGCGTCAACAGTACGCACGTCTGCTTGCGCGCCGCTGCGAGCGCGAGGACACCTTTGAGCTGCGTATTCGGTATGCGACGGCGCTGGCCGATGTCGACCAGATCGACGAGGCGCAGGCCGTGACCGACCAGCTCGTGCTCGACGCGCCCGAGGAGCAGGAGGTTTGGATACTTTGCCTGCGCCTGGCCGTGATGCGCCGCGACGGTGACGAGGTCCACCGCGTGATCGATGCGATCGACAAACAGCATGTGTACTTGAGCGCCGCCAACCGCGAGGAGCTGGCTTTTTGGCGCGACGGGGAGGAGGCCCGATGAGCGTGGTGCAGCGTATCCGCGACCGTGCGGGCCATTTTCGCTGGATGGGCCTGCTTGTGGTGTGGGCGGTCTTTATCGCCATGGCCGCCGTGCTGCTGGTGGAGCGTGCCGGCGTGCAGTACAGTGCGGGCCAGCATAAACTGGGGATGCTTGCCGCCAATGACGCGGTGCCTGCCTCCTCGGCGATGTTTGGCCAAAAGCCGACGTGCCTGGTCATTACCGATACCGATCAAGACGGCGTCGAGGACATAAAGGAGCAGTTTGACCAGATCCTGCTCGACATGAAGATCGCGCACCGCGACGTTGATATTGCCACCGATGGCGCGGATGCGATTCCCTCGCTGACGTCCTTCGATCGCGTGATTTTGCTCATGCCGTCGCTCGATGGGCTCGGTACGCACCTGACCGATATTATGAGTTGGGTGAGTGCCGGCGGTTCGCTTATGCTCGCCATGCCGCCGGATAATTCGAGCTATCTGCAGGTGATTGCTCCCAAGCTTGGTATTGAATCGGCCGGATACGACTATGTAATAGCCGAAAGCATTGTGCCGAGCGAGGACTTTATGCTGGGCGGGGGAGAGCGCTACGGGCTCTCGGACCCCTTTGATTCGTCGCTTTCGGTTTCGCTGCGCGAGACGGCGCGTGTGTGGGCTAAGACCGGCGATGCAGGCGCCCCGCTCATTTGGTCCAATGACTGCGGTAGCGGACGCACCGTGGTGTGCAATATCGGTGTCTACGACAAGGTCATGCGCGGGTTTTACGCCGCGGCGATCAGCCTGCTCGGCGATGCCACGGCCTACCCGGTCATCAACAGTGCCGTCTTCTATCTGGACGACTTTCCCAGCCCCGTGCCCTCGGGCGACGGCACCTACATCAAGCGCGACTACGGGCTTTCCATCGCCGACTTTTATGCCAAGGTCTGGTGGCCCGATCTGCAAAAGCTCGCGCAAAAATACGGCATTCGCTATACCGGCGTGATGATCGAAAACTATGAGGACGCGGTCAATCAGGCCGAGCCCGCGCGCCAGGCCGATACCACGCAGTTTCGCTACTTTGGCGGCATGCTGCTGCAGATGGGCGGAGAGCTGGGCTTTCACGGCTACAACCATCAGCCGCTGGCACTCTGGGACACCGACTATGGCGCGCTGTACGACTACAAGACGTGGAAGAACAAGGAGACGCTTGTTGCATCGCTCAACGAGCTTATCGCCTTTCAGGACGAGGTGCTACCCAACGCGCACGGTTCGGTCTACGTGCCGCCGTCAAATATCCTTTCGGCCCGCGCTCGCAAGATTATTGGCGAGGACGTGCCGCGCATTAAGACCATCGCCAGTACGTATTTTGAGGATGGCACCGACCTGCCGTACGTGCAGGAGTTTAGCGTGGCGAGCGATGGCATCGTGGAGCAGCCGCGTATTGTCTCGGGCGGCATGGTCGACGATTCCTATATGCGCCTGGCTGCCGTGTCCGAGCTCAACATGCACTATGTGAGTACGCACTTTATGCACCCGGACGACCTGCTCGATCCCGATCGCGGCGCCAGGCAAGGCTGGGAGATCTATAAGGGCGGCCTGACCGACTACCTGGACTGGCTTACCAAGTCGGCGCCCGACCTGCGCCGCCAGACCGGCTCGGAATGCTCGGGCGCCATCCAGCGCTTTTCGTCCGTGACGGTGAGCGTGGATACAGGCGCGGATGCCTGGACGCTTAACCTGGGCAATTTCCACGACGAGGCGTGGCTCATGTTCCGTGCCAATAACGGCGAGCCGGGAGCAGTCACGGGTGGCGAGATTACGCATCTGACGGGCGACCTATACCTGATCAAAGCCACGGACAAGACGGTGACCATTGCGCGCAAGGAGGGTAGCGACAAATGAGAATCTGCTTGGTACTCGAAGGTTGCTACCCCTATGTGCACGGTGGCGTGTCCACCTGGATGCATGGCTATATACAGGCCATGCCCGAGCACGAGTTTGTGCTGTGGGTGATCGGCGCGCATGCGGCCGACCGCGGCAAGTTTGTCTACGAGCTGCCCAAAAACGTTGTCGAGGTGCACGAGGCGTTTCTGGACGACGCCCTGCGCCTTTCGGGCGAGCAGGAAGAGGCGGACTTTAACGACCGCGAGCGCGAGGCGCTGCGCCGCCTGGTGTCGCTTTCCAATCCGGATTGGGACGTGCTGTTCGATATCTTCCAGCGTCGTCGCGTGCATCCGCTCTCGTTTTTGCAGAGCCGCACGTTTATGGATATCTTTCGCGATGTGTGCCTGGCCGAGTACCCCTACACGCCTTTTGCCGACGCATTCCATACCATGCGCTCCATGCTGCTGCCCGTGCTCTACCTGCTGGGCAGCGAGGTGCCGGTGGCCGATGTGTACCACGCCATCTCGACCGGCTACGGCGGCCTGCTCGCCTGCTTGGGTTCAAGCGTTCACCATGCGCCGGTGCTGCTCACCGAGCACGGCATCTACACGCGCGAGCGCGAGGAAGAGATTATTCGCGCCGACTGGGTGGTGCCGTCGTTTAAGGACCGCTGGATTCGCTTTTTCTACCTGCTTTCGGAGGAGATCTACCGTCGCGCTTTTCGCGTGACGAGCCTGTTTCACAATGCCCGCAAGACGCAGATCGATATGGGCTGCGATGCGGACAAATGCCTGGTCATCCCCAATGGCATTCAGTTCGACCGCTTTAAGGACATTCCCTTAAAGCCTGATGACGGCTGGGTTGACATTGGAGCGGTGGTGCGCCTGGCGCCCATCAAGGACGTCAAGACCATGATCTATGCCTTCTTTGAGCTGCACGAGCGCGTCCCTAAGGTGCGCCTGCATATCATGGGCGGCGTGGACGACGAGGAGTACGGCGCCGAGTGCCACGCGCTGGTCGATACCCTGGGCGTGCGCGACCTGATCTTTACCGGCCGCGTCAACGTGGTCGAGTACATGGAAAAGCTGGACTTTACCATTTTGACGAGCATCTCCGAGGGCCAGCCGCTCAGCGTGCTGGAGTCGCTTGCCGCGCGTCGTCCCTGCGTGACGACCGAGGTGGGCTGCTGCCGTGAGCTGCTCGAAGGCGCCCCGGGCGACGACTTTGGCGTGGCGGGATTTGTGACGCCGCCTATGTATCGCAAGGGCTTGGCCGATGCCATGGAGCGCATGTGCGCAAGCCGTGCCCGCCGTATCGAGATGGGGGAGCGCGGCCAGCGTCGCGTTGCCACGTACTTTTTGCACGAGCAGATGCTCGCCAACTATCGCGCGCTGTACGACGAGACGGCGCGTGCGTATGATTTGCCCAGAGAGGGGGAGTAGCCGGTGGCCGGAATCGGTTTTGAGCTCAAACGCCTGTTTAGGCGCAAGGGTCTGTTTGCCACGATGCGCGCCTATGGCTACGCCGGCATTGTGTGCACGGGCCCCATGCTGCTGGGCGTGTTGCTCCAGGTGGGTATCTTGGTGCTGTGCGGTCTGTGGGATGTGGGCCGAGCCAACCAGGATCTGCTGGTGTGCATGGTGACCTATACGCTGCTGGCGTCGCTCACGCTTACAAGCTTTTTCTCCATGCCGGTCACGCGCTTTTTGGCGGACATGCTCTTTGCCGAGCGCGAAGAAGAGGTCTTGCCCTCGTTTTGGGGTTCCAACGCCATCATGCTCGTTGCGGGCACGGTACTCTACGGCGTCTTTTTGCTGTTCTCGGGCGCCACACTGCTGCAGGGGTTGCTGTGCCTGTGGCTGTTCAACATTATGATCGTCAACTGGAACGGCATGAATTACCTCACGGCCATCAAGGACTACCGTGGCATTCTGTGCAGCTTTGTGGCTGCCATTGGCGTGGCGTGCCTGTGCGCCCTGGCTGCGCTGGCGCTGGGGCTGCCGCCGGTCGAGGGCCTACTGGCGTCAATCGCCCTGGGCTACGGCGTCATGCTCGCCTGGGACGTGGTGCTGCTGTACCGGTATTTTCCGCAGAGCGACCGCAGCCCCTGGCTCTTTTTGCAGTGGCTCGATCAGTTTATGCCGCTGGCGCTCACGGGTCTGTTTACCAGCCTGGGGCTCTTTGCGCACCTGGTGATTATTTGGGCCGGTCCCATTGGCGTGCAGGTCAAGGGCCTGTTTTATGGCGCGCCCTACCACGATGTTCCGGCGCTCATCGCGTTTTTGACGGTCCTGGTCACGACCGTAAACTTTGTGGTCTCGGTCGAGGTCAACTTTTATCCGCGCTACCGCGACTACTACAGCCTGTTCAACGACGGCGGCGTAGTGGGCGATATTGTGGTGGCCGAGGAGGAGATGCTTGCCACGCTCAACAGCGAACTGCGCTTTTGCGCGCTCAAGCAGCTGTTTGTGACCGCGGCGGTCATTTCGCTCGAGACCACGGTACTCTCGGCCCTGCCGCTGGGCTTTAACAGTCTTATGCACGGGTATTTTCGCACGCTGTGCGTGGGCTATGGCCTGTATGCCGTGGGCAATACGGTGATGCTCATCTTGCTGTACTTTACCGACTGCAAGGGGGCCGTGCTGGCCTCGGGCCTGTTTGCCGGTGTGGCGGGGCTGGCGACTGCCGTGTCGCTGCTTTTGCCGCAGCAGTTTTACGGCTTTGGCTTTTTGTTGGGTGCGGCGGTGTTTTTTATCGTGGCGCTGCTGCGACTCGACACCTATACTGCCAACTTGCCGTATCGTATCCTGAGCCAGCAGCCCATGGTGGCGACCGACAAAGAAGGCTGGTTTACCGAGTTGGGCCGCATGCTCGAGCATGTTGAGGGGCGCTATGAGGAACAGCGCATGGAGCGGGAGCCGCATGGCGCGTTTGAACGCACGGTGGTCCGTGTGTATCGCAACCATTGGGGAGGTTCTGATGACCGATAGGATGATGTCTCGCCGTCGCCTGTTTGAGGCGGCTGCCGGTGCGCTGCTGCTTTCGGGCTGCTCGTCTCAGGACGAATCCTCGACCAAAAAGGTCAAAAAGCAGGGCAAGATTAACAAGGCCGAGGCCTCGAATGAGGTCAAGCACCTGCGCGACAAGGACGAGCTGTACGAGGTCTACGACGACTCGGGCATTGTGACCATGTACCTGACGGTCTCGCGCGGCAACAGCTCCGAGAACACTGATCATAGCTGGGCCGAGATCAATACGTACTCGGTGTATGACTATGAGGCAATGGGTGCTAAGCGCTATCAAGTCTTGGGGTTGCTGCAGCCAGGTGACGAAAAAGGACCCGTTGCCGGTGAGGTCGGTTATGGTGAAGAGGCTCCCAACGCCACTGTGCAAGTGCGCGGCCAATCATCGAGTAAAAACACGCAAAAGAATTACAAGGTGGAGCTCAAAAAGGGCAAGGGTACCTGGCGTGAGCAGCGTTCCATTGCGCTCAACAAGCATATGGGTGAGGGTTTGCGCTTTCGAAATAAGATGGCCTACGATTTGATTCGCGGGATTCCCCAGATGATGGGCCTGCGCACACAGTTTGTGCATCTGTGGGTGTGCGACCAGACCGAAAAGTCCAACGACACCTTTGAGGACTACGGCCTGTTTACACAGGTAGAGCAGCTTAATAAGACGGCGCTTAAGGCACATGGCCTAGATAAGAATGGACACCTGTACAAGGTGAACAACTTTGAGTTCTATCGCTACGAGGACACCATTAAACTCGCCGACGAACCCGACTACAACCAGGCGGCTTTTGAGAGCATGCTCGAGATTAAGGGCGACTCGGACCACACCAAGCTCATCGAGATGCTCGATGCGCTCAACGACGAATCGCAAAAGATCGATGACGTGCTCGACACCTACTTTGATACCGAGAACCTGGTCTATTGGCTGGCGTTTCAGATCCTGACGGGCAACTGCGATACACAGAACCGTAACTGCTATCTGTACAGCCCGCTCAACTCAAATACCTGGTACTTTTTGGATTGGGATAACGACGGCATGCTGCTTAAGCTTGAGCATAGCCTGAAGGGGTTCTCGGACTATGCGAGCTGGGAGCGCGGCGCGAGCAACTACTGGTGCAACTTGCTGTTTAACCGCGCGTTGCGCAGTAAGTCGTTCCGCAGCGAACTCGACCGTGCCGTCAAGGACTTGCGCTCGTATCTGACCGAGGCGCGTCTGGCCAAGATGATTAAACATTACCGCGAAGTGACCGAGTCGCTTGTCTTTTCCGCGCCCGACCTCGATAACCTGCCCGTTACCAAAGACGAATACGAGCAGATTGCCGCGGCGATTCCCTCCGAGATCGAGGAGAACTACAAGAGCTACTGCGAAAGCTTTAAAAAGCCCATGCCGTTCTACATTGGCGTGCCGCAGATCGATAACGGCAAGCTGCGCATGAGCTGGGATGCCGCGTACGACTTTGAGGCGCGCGATATTCGCTATACCGTCGAGCTTGCGCGCGACTACGCCATCAATGACGTGCTTTTTAAGGCCGAGGACGTGCTGCTGCCGGAGGTAACGTGCGATGCGCCCGATACCGGCCAGTACTTTGTGCGCGTGCGTGCCACCAACTCCGATGGCTATACGCAAGATGCGTTTGACTACTATGTGACCGACGATGGAAAGCAGTACGGCATGAAGTGCTTTTACGTGCAAGACGGCGGTAAGGTCGTGGAGGACACGTATGAGGAGGGCTAGCGCGTTGCTTGAGCGCCTGGCGGCACCTCCTGCGCGTGCCACGCAGGAGCGTTATCGCCACGAGCTCAAATATCTCATTAACGAGGGCGAGCACTCCGCGCTTGCCTGTCGCATGGCGCCGGTTTTTAAACTGGACAAGCATGCGCGCTCGGGTGGTTACACCATTCGCAGCCTGTACTTTGACGACTACTGCAACTCGGCCTACGAGGAAAAAGACGCCGGTATTCTCATGCGCAAAAAGTATCGCGTGCGCATCTATAACGGCAGCGACAGGGTGATTAAGCTCGAGCGCAAAAAGAAGTACGGCAGCTGGATCTACAAGGAGGACGCGCCGCTCACGCGCGGCGAGTTTGAGCAGATCCTGGCTGGCGACTACGGCTTTTTGCTGCGGAGCCCGCACCAACTCTGCCGCGAGTTCTACATCGAGTGTATCTGCAACATGATGCGCCCGCGGACCATCGTGGACTACGAGCGCGAGCCGTGGGTGATGGATGAGGGCACCGTGCGCATTACGTTTGACATGAACGTGCGTGCCGCGGTGGGTAGCTTTGATATCTTTGACGCGACCTTGCCCGCGCTGCCCGTGCTGGAGCCCGGCAAGCTGGTGATGGAGGTCAAGTTTACCGAGTTTTGTCCGCAGCTGGTGCGCGATATGGTGCCGCCGGGCGCGGCCGAGCTTACGGCGGTCTCCAAGTACTGCCTGTGTTACGAAAAGACCGCCTACCTGCGCGGTTTTGACTACTGGGAATCGGATTCTGAGAACCGAGGGGATATTTAGACCATGAGCACCAGGGACTTTTTTAAGAACTCCGTCTTGGAGGCGTTTGGTCAGGTCGACCCTGCCAAGATCGGCCTGTCGCTGCTCGTGGCGCTCGCCATGGGCATCCTGATCTATTACGTGTACAAGCGCTTTTTTACCGGCGTGGTGTATTCGCGTAGCTTTGCCGTGACGCTCGTGGGCATGTGCGTGCTCACCTGCATGGTCACGCTCGCGATCTCGACAAACGTTGTCATCTCGCTTGGTATGGTCGGTGCTCTGTCCATCGTCCGCTACCGTACGGCGGTCAAGGACCCGCTCGACCTGCTGTATCTGTTTTGGTCCATTACCACGGGCATTACGGCGGGAGCCGGCATGTATGCACTCGTGGGGCTCACGGCAGCAGTGATCGTGCTGATGATCGCCGGCTTTGCGAGCCGCCAGGACAAGTCGCGCGTGTACATGATGGTCATTCACTATACGGGCCAGACCGCTGGTGACGATATCGTGCGCGCGTTTGGGCGCACCAAGTTCACCGTTAAGTCCAAGACTATGCGCGGCGACAAGGTCGAGATGGCCGTCGAGGTGTTCTCTGACGGTGTGGATATGCCCTATGCCGACGCCATCCGTGCCCTCGATGGCGTGGAGGACCTAACGCTCATCCAATACAACGGCGAATACCACGGCTAGAACCCTAGCGAGTAGATTGGGGAAACATCCGCATCGTGGGCTTTTGTTTTGATGGGACGGTGTCACGTGGACGCACAACAGCTAGAAGAGGCCTGGGCTGCAAGGGCTGGCGCGCGCGAGGCGCGACTGGTTGCAGCCTCGCATGTGCCGGCGGCGCTTTCGCTTCTGGGGATTGTGCGCCCCGGCGATCGCCTGGTGGCCTTTGCGGATGACTTTGCCGAAGCGTTTGCTTGCGGCTTTGAGGGCTGCGATGTCGTGCTGGTGGGCTCGCCGTCCGCCGAGGCGTTTGCTGTTGCGTCCGAGGGCTTTGATGCTTCGCTTGATGCCGAGGGGCCGCACCTGTGGTGGTTCGCCAACTCCATTGGCGCGCTCGGTCTGCGTGTGCCCGATTTGCGCGCGTTAGGCCGCGCCGCGCGTGAGGCCCATGCGCTGCTGGTTGTTGACAACACCGTGGCTGACGTCTTTGGCTGCAATCCGCTGCGCTTGGGCGCCGTGCTGTCGCTCGAGGCACTCGACCGCGTGTGTGCCGGTAAGGCCCCGCGTAAGCTCGTTGCCGCTTCGGTGGCGCGATCGCAGCTCAAGCGCCATCGCGTGGATGCCGCGGCTGAGTGCGCGCATGCGTTGTTTGCGGGCTGCGGTGCGTCGGCGCTCGATCTTTCTGCTGAGGAGGCCGACGTACTGGAGCGCGGGCTTTCCTCGCTTAACGCTCGCATGCAGGCTCATTTCGACCGCGCCCGTGCGCTGGCCGAGTATCTGGCCGCGAACGAGATGGTGCGCAACGTGCGCTATCCCGGGCTGAGCTCGCATCCTGACCATGCGGTTGCAACGGGAATCCTCGAGCATGGCTTTGGCCCGGCAGTTGAGTTTGACCTTATCGAGCGTAGCGCGGGAGAGCTGTTCGACGCTTTGCCGGGGGAGTTTCGCACATCGCCTGCCGGCGGCGCAACGACGCGTCTTTCGGCGTCACGTGGCAAGCAGGGGGACACCATCCGCCTCTTCGCCGGCACCGACGATCCCCTGACGGTGGCCGCCGCCCTCGATAACGCCCTCCGACAGTAGCTAATTTGGGACGGGGCTTTTTTAGCTACCCAATGTCAATTTTTGGCTATGAGTTAAGAATGCTCTGGATGGGTAGCTAAAAAAGCCCCGTCCCAAATTAGCTACTCTTTGATGGTGTCGATCAGGTCGTTGGCCCTTGCGGCTATGACTTCGTTGATCTCTGCCTGCAGCTCCTCGTAGGCCGCTATGGCTCGCTCGCCGGCGGGGGTGAGCGAGCTCCCGCGGGCGCCGTCGCGCTCGATGAGCTTGCACCCCAGCTGCCCCTCGGCCTCGTTCACAATGCGCCATGCCTTGGAATAGGCCATGCCCATGCTCTTGGCGGCGCGGTTGATTGAGTGTTCGCGGGCGATACCCTGCAGCAGCAAGACGCAGCCGTGGCCGAACACGCCCGGCAGATCTTTGTCGCACGACTGAATGACCAGTTTTGCCGTCGTCTTGTACTCCATACGCTCCACGTCTCTCCGCTAAAGTGTTTGCTGGGCAAACGCAAAGCCTGCGTCAAACCCTCGTGTGCTCTTCTTAAATCATGCATTGTAGCAGTCAAAGTGCGTTAAGATACTTTCCCAGTATTGGGCGCCCAAGGTTGGGCTGGGTCCTACGAGGCCTGCAGCCGACCGGTCGCATGGAAAAAGGAGAAACATGGCTACGTTCTTTCCCGGTGAGTCCCACACGTTTTCGGAGTATCTGCTGGTCCCTGGTTATTCGTCCTCGCAGTGCATCCCTAACAACGTCTCTCTTAAGACGCCGCTGACCCGCTTTAAGCGCGGCGAGAAGCCGGCAATCACCCTGAACATCCCCATGGTTTCCGCCATCATGCAGTCCGTCTCGGGCGTCGACATGGGTGTCGCGCTCGCTACCGAGGGTGGCCTGTCCTTCATTTACGGTTCCCAGACTCCCGAGTCCGAGGCCGCCATGGTCAAGGCCGTCAAGGATCACAAGGCCGGCTTTGTCCAGTCCGATTCCACGCTGACCCCCGACATGACCATGGAGCAGGTCATCGAGCTCAAGGAGAAGACCGGTCACTCCACCATGCCGGTCACCGACGACGGCACTCCCAAGGGCAAACTCTTGGGTATCGTTACCAGCCGTGACTATCGCCCCAGCCGCGATGACCACCAAAAGAAGGTCTCCGAGTTCATGACCCCGCGTGAGCAGCTCATCGTGGGCGACAAGAACATCAGCCTCAAGGTTGCCAACGACGTCATCTGGGACAACAAGCTCAACGCCCTGCCCATCGTCGACGACAACGATCACCTCATGGGCATCGTCTTCCGCAAGGACTACGACAGCCACAAGACCAACCCCAACGAGCTGCTCGACGGCGATAAGCGCTACATGGTCGGCGCCGGCATCAACACCCGCGACTATGCCGAGCGCGTGCCGCTGCTCATCGAGGCCGGCGCCGATGTCCTGTGCATCGACTCTTCCGAGGGCTTCAGCGAGTGGCAGAAGCGCACCATCGAGTGGATCCGCGCCAACTACGGCGAGGATGTTAAGGTCGGTGCCGGCAACGTCGTTGACGCCGAGGGCTTCCGCTTTTTGGCCGACTGCGGTGCCGACTTTATCAAGGTCGGTATCGGCGGTGGCTCCATCTGCATTACCCGCGAGACCAAGGGTATCGGCCGTGGCCAGGCCACCGCGCTGATCGACGTCTGCCGCGCTCGCGACGAGTACTACGAGGAGACCGGCGTCTACGTGCCCGTGTGCTCCGACGGCGGTATCGTCTACGACTACCACATGACGCTCGCCCTTGCCATGGGTGCCGACTTTATGATGCTGGGTCGCTACTTTGCCCGCTTTGACGAGAGCCCGACCGAGCGCGTCAACGTCAACGGTCAGTACATGAAGGAGTACTGGGGCGAGGGTTCTGCGCGTGCCCGCAACTGGCAGCGCTACGACCTGGGCGGCGCCGCAAAGCTCAGCTTCGTCGAGGGCGTCGACTCCTACGTTCCCTACGCCGGCTCCCTTAAGGACGGCGTGGGCGGCACGCTCTACAAGATCAAGTCCACGATGTGCAACTGCGGCGCCCTCTCGATCCCCGAGCTCCAGAAAAAGGCACGCCTGACCCTGGTGAGCTCGACCTCGATCGTCGAAGGCGGCGCCCACGACGTAGTCGTCAAGGATTCGCAGCAGTCTGTGTCTTATCGATAGGATAAGAGCCGCACATAAAGGTTGTGTTCCAACCACGTTATTAAGATAAAGCGAGATGCCTGCAAGTCGCAGGCATCTCGCTTGTCGTATTTGCTATCATCAGTCAAGTTAACCTTAGGGTCGGTCGGCTTGGCTTTGTTCGCTACAAGTTCCGCACGCAAAGAAGAGCACTTAATGTGCTCTTCGTCTTGCGCAGGACTGTCCGCAGTAGCGAATAAAGCCAAGCCGACCGACCCCAGCTAAGATTAAAGGAGCTGATATGTGCGATTGCACAGATCATAAGGACGAGATCCCTGCCTACGACGCGCAGGCCATTGAGTCCAAGTGGATGAAGGCCTGGGAGGACTCCAACCTCTTTGCCGTCGACACCGACGCCAGCAAGCCCAAGAAGTACGTGCTCGAGATGTTCCCGTATCCTTCGGGCGACCTGCACATGGGCCACGCGCGCAACTATACCATCGGCGATGCCATGGCCCGTCAGGCCCGTATGCGCGGCTTTGACGTGCTGCATCCCATTGGCTTTGACGCCTTTGGCCTGCCCGCCGAGAACGCCGCCATCAAGCACAACACGCAGGCTGCTGCCTGGACGTATAAGAACATGGACCAGGCGCTCGCCACGATGAAGCGCATGGGCTTCTCCTACGATCTGGATCGCATGGTCAAGACCTGCAGCCCCGACTACTACCGCTGGGGTCAGTGGATCTTTGAGAAGATGTGGGAAAAGGGCCTGGTCTACCGCAAGAAGAACCCGGTCAACTGGTGCCCCAACTGCAAGACCGTTCTGGCCAACGAGCAGGTTACCGAGGGCAAGTGCTGGCGCTGCGGCACCGAGCCCGAGAAGCGCGACCTTGAGCAGTGGTACTACAAGATTACCGAGTACTCCCAGGAGCTGCTCGACGATCTGGAGAAGCTCCCCGGCTGGCCCGAGCGCGTTAAGCAGATGCAGGCCAACTGGATCGGCCGCTCCGAGGGCGCCGAGGTCGACTTTACCCTGTGTGATGCCAACGGCGATCCCATCGAGGGCGACGAGGGCAAGATCACCGTCTTCACCACGCGTGCCGACACGCTCTTTGGCGTCTCCTTCTTTGTCCTGGCTCCCGAGTACGCTCGTCTGCACGAGCTCGTCGAGGGCACGGAGTACGAGGAGGCCGTGACCAAGATCGTCGAGGACTCCAAGCATATCTCTGCCGTCGAGCGTGCCCAGGGCACCCTCGAGAAGCACGGTGCCTTTACGGGCCGCTACGTGGTTAACCCCGTCAACGGCGAGAAGGTTCCCGTGTGGGTTGCCGACTATGTCGTTGCCGATTACGGCACCGGCGCCGTCATGGCCGTTCCCTGCGGCGACCAGCGCGACTTTGAGTTTGCCCGCAAGTACGACCTCCCGATCGTCCCGATCATCCTGGACGATGACGACCGCGCTGCCGTCGAGGCCAGTGGCGAGACCATCGATACCTTCCATGCCGAGACCGTCGACTGGGATTGCGCCCACGCTGCCGAGGGCACGCTCGTCCAGTCCGGCAAGTACACCGGCATGCGCGGCGGTAAGCACTCCGAGGGCGAGGCTGCCATCGTGGCCGACCTCGAGGCCATGGGCTGCGGTCGTCGCAAGGTCGAGTTCCGCCTGCGCGACTGGCTCATCAGCCGTCAGCGCTATTGGGGCAACCCCATCCCGGCCATCCATTGCGAGCACTGCGGCATTGTGCCCGTGCCCGAGGACCAGCTGCCGGTGACGCTGCCCGAGAACCTGGACCTGGGCGCCGGCGAGACCCTCGCCGAGTGCAAGGACTTCTACGAGACTACCTGCCCGGTCTGCGGCCGCCCGGCCAGGCGCGAGACCGATACCATGGACACTTTCACCTGCTCCAGCTGGTATTACCTGCGTTATACCGACCCGCACAACACCGAGCTGCCCTTCTCCCGCGAGGCGGCAGACCGTTGGATGCCCGTCGATAACTACATCGGCGGCATCGAGCACGCCATTTTGCACCTGCTCTACAGCCGCTTCTTTACCAAGGCGCTGCGCGACCTGGGTCTGCTCAGCGTGGACGAGCCCTTTACCAACCTGCTGTGCCAGGGCATGGTCAAGGACGAGAACGGCGACACCATGTCCAAGTCCAAGGGCAACGTCGTACCCCCGAGCTCGGTTATCGAGCCCTACGGCGCCGACACCATGCGTCTGGCGATCCTGTTTATCGCCCCGCCCGAGAAGGACTTTGACTGGGATCCCAAGGCCGTCGAGGGTGCCAACCGCTTTATCAAGCGCGCCTGGCGTATCGTGTGGCAGCTTGTCCAGTCGGGTGACGCCAACGTTGCCTTCGACAAGTCCGTCCTCGACGAGACCGCGATGAAGCTCTATCGCGAGCGTCACCGCACCATCGCCAAGTGCACCGAGGACTTCGATCGCGGCCAGTTTAACACCGCGATCTCGGCCGTCATGGAGCTCGTCAACGCAGCGAGCGCCTACCTCAACGCTACCGAGGGCGCATCGCGCGACAAGGCACTGTGCTACGGCGTGGCCAAGGACATCGTGAGCGTACTTGCCCCCATCTGCCCGTTCTGGGCCGACGAGCTGTGGCACGAGGCGCTCGGCTGTGAGGGCAACGCCTACACCGCCTCCTGGCCCGAGTTTGACCTGGCCGAGTCTATCGAGGACACGGTGCAGATCGTGGTCCAGGTGCTCGGTAAGGTCCGCGGCCGCATCGATGTGGCCCGCGATGCCTCCAACGAGGAGATGCAGGCTGCCGCCGAGGCCGCTGTTGCCAAGTGGCTCGAGGGCAAGACGGTCGTCAAGGCCATCTGCGTGCCCGGCAAGCTGGTCAACCTGGTGGTTAAGTAAACCTTGCGCATATAGTTGATGCACAATAGACGAGGGACGATCCGGCTGGGTCGTCCCTCTTTTTGGATATGGATACTTGCGACTACATCCAATTATCTATTTCTTGTGGAGAACCTGTGCTCACGCTGACCTGCGGGTTTGTGCTATGGTTGCACGTTTTCGCAGGTATTGGTATAGTTTGCTTGCAAATGAAGTTGTAATTGAAAGAAGTGGGGTTTCGGCCCCGCTTCTTTTTTGTATGGATGGAGGTGCCGCAATGGTCAAGACCAAGATCGAGCAGGCGATCATCGACGCGCTCGAGGCCGTCGCCCCCCAGCACGATGTCGATATTGTCGACGTTGAGCTCGTGGGTGCCACCAAGGCCCCCTGCGTGCGTGTGCGTATCGAGGGTGCCGAGGGTCAGAGCCTGTCGCTCAACGACGTCACGGCCAACACCAAGTGGGTCGGCGACGTGATTGAGGAGCTCGACCCCATCTCTTCGAGCTATACGCTCGAGGTGTCGAGCCCGGGTATGGCGCGCCCGCTGCGCCGTCCGCGTGACTTTGCCCGCTTTGTGGGCGAGGACTGCGAGCTTTCCTCCACCGCCACCGAGGGCCGTCGCAAGTACTCCGGCAAGATTGCCGCCGCGACCGAGACCAACGTAACCCTCGAGCTCGAGGACGGCGAGTCTGTCACCCTCGATTATTCCGATGTTAAAAAGTGTAAGTTGAAGCCCGTCTATGACTTCAAGCCCGCGAAGGAAGGAAACTAACATGGCAGCATCCGACATGATGTCCGCCCTGATGGAGCTTTGCCAGGAGAAGCACATCGACCAGCTCTACCTGATCGACCGCCTGGAGCAGTCGCTCGCCAAGAGCTATGCCGAGATCCTGCATCTTGAGTGGGGCGCCAAGGTGACCATCGACCGCACCACCGGCAAGATCTATGTCTACCGCCTGGAGCCGATCGACGATTCCATGGACGAGGAGGGCAACTTCACCGAGTTCGAGGAGATCGACGTCACCCCCAAGAACACCAGCCGCATCGCCGCCCAGCACGCCAAGGCCGAGATCAACGCCATCGTGCGCAACTCCGCCCGCGAGCAGATCTACGAGGAGTTCTCCGGCCGTATCGGCGACCTCATCAGCGGTACCGTACTGCAGTCCACACCCGACTTTACGATCGTCAAGATCCGCGAAGGCGTCGAGGCCGAGCTTCCGCACTTTGATCAGCGCCGCTACGAGAACGAGCGCAACGAGCGCCCCATGGGCGAGCGCTATCTGCACAACCAGCACATCAAGGCCGTGATCATTGACGTTCGCGACCCCAACTCCACGCTTCCGCCGGTTCGCGGCGAGCACAGCCGTCCGCCGATCGTTATCTCGCGTACCCACCCCGAGCTCATGCGTCGTCTGTTTGAGCAGGAGGTGCCCGAGATCTATGAGGGCACCGTTCAGATCAAGTCGATCGCCCGCGAGCCCGGCCAGCGCTCCAAGGTCGCCGTCCACTCGCTCGACGACCGCCTGGATCCCGTGGGCGCCTGCGTCGGCCCCAAGGGCAGCCGTGTGCGCGCCGTCGTGGGTGAGCTGCGCGGTGAGCGCGTCGACGTCATCCTGTGGGATGCCGATCCGGCCGTCTACGTCGCCAACGCCCTGTCGCCCGCCAAGGTCACTCGCGTCCTTATCGACGAGGAGAAGGCCTATGCCGGCGTCATCGTGCCCGACGACCAGCTTTCGCTCGCCATTGGCAAGGAGGGCCAGAACGCCCGCCTGGCCGCACGCCTGACCGGCTGGCACATCGACATTAAGTCCGAGACCCTTGCCGCCGACATCCTCAAGAACGTTCCCGTTCACGAGGAGCCCGCCGCCGACCTGATCGGTGACGAGGAGGATGACGACGCCCGTCGCTGCGAGTACGTGTCCGAGGACGGCATCCAGTGCCGCAACCAGGCCCGTCCCGGTTCCCGTTTCTGCGGTGTCCACGACACCGACGCCTTCGATGATGCGGAGGACCTGATCTAGCGCGCGGTTGCGCTGGACAGGTTCCGGCGCACATCCCACGCTCGTTCAGTCTCTAGGCACCCAAGGTGCCAGAAAGGGTAGGTGAAGTCATATGGCAAAAGTCCGTGTGTCCACCCTGGCCAAAGAGTTCGGCATGACCTCCAAGGAACTGATGGGTCACCTGGCCGAAATGAAGATTCCCGCTAAGTCTGCTTCCTCCGCCCTGGAGGACGCTTATGTTGCCATGGTCCGCAAGCAGCTTGCCTCGGTGATCGAGGCCCGCGCCCAGGAAGTCGAGGCCGCCAAGCAGGCCGAGGAGGAGGCTGCCGCCGCCGAGGAGGCGGCGCGTGCCGCCGAGGCCGAGCGCGAGCGCATCGCCGCCGAGAAGGCACGCGAGGAGGAGCGCCGCCAGTTTGCTGCCGCCCAGGCCGCCGAAGAGGCAGCCCGTGCCGAGGCCGAGGCCAAGAAGAAGGCCGAGCAGGAGCGCCTTGCCCGCGAGAAGGAGGAGGCTGCTCGCGAGGCCCAGCGCCGCGCCGTTCCCGCTTCCGACTCCGGTTCGCGCTTCCGTTCGCTGCTCGATCAGATCGCCGCACAGGAGACCGTGCTCAAGGAGAAGAAGGACGCCGAGGACAAGGCCAAGGCCGAGCGCGGCAACCGTCGCGGCGGCAACAACGATCGTCGTGGCGGCCGTCGCAACGACCGCAACGCCTCCGAGAACCGCCCGCACAGCCATCGCACCAACGCCAGCAACAATGTCGCTGCCGGCATGGATTTCCCCAACCCCGATAAGCAGGGCAAGGGCAAGAAGCGCAAGGGTGGTCACAACAGCGAAGAGGACCACTACAGCCGCATGGCGCGCGAGGCCGAGGAGTACAGCCGCGAGAAGGTTCTCGAGGAGGCCCGTGCCGCCGTCGAGGAGGCCTCTCGCGAGTCCACCGGTCGCCGCAAGAAGCGCAAGGAGAAGCGCGAGCGCGAGGCCGCTAGGGCTCAGGAGGAGCGCAAGATTGAGGAGGCGCTGGCCCAGGGCGTGAACCCCGAGGAGCTCGACGCCATCAAGGTCTCCCAGGGCGTTACCGTCCAGGAGCTTGCCGAGGCGCTCGACGTTCCGGCCAACGACATCATCAAGCGCCTGTTCCTGCTGGGCACGCCGCTCACCATGACGCAGTCCATGTCCGACGACCTTGTCGAGCTCGTTGCCGACGACTTGGGCCGTCAGATCAGGATCATCACCCCCGAGGAGGAGAACACCTTCTCGTTCTACGACGATCCCGCCGACCTTAAGCCCCGCGCCCCGGTCGTCACCGTCATGGGTCACGTCGACCACGGCAAGACGAGCTTGCTCGACGCCATCCGCCACACCGGCGTCGCTGCCGGCGAGGCTGGCGGCATTACCCAGGCCATCGGCGCATCGCAGGTCATGATCAACGACCGCAAGATCACCTTCATCGATACCCCGGGCCACGCTACCTTTACGGCTATGCGTGCTCGTGGCGCCAAGGTGACCGACATCGTCATCCTGATCGTCGCCGCCGACGACGGCGTCATGCCCCAGACGGTCGAGTCGATCAACCACGCCAAGGCCGCCGGCGTTCCCATCGTCGTCGCCGTCAACAAGATCGATAAGCCCGGCGCCAACCCCGACCGCGTGCGCCAGGAACTCACCGAGTACGGCGTCATTCCCGAGGAGTGGGGCGGACAGAACATGTTCGTCAACATCTCGGCCAAGCAGAAGATCGGTATCGACGACCTTCTGGAGACCGTGCTGCTCCAGGCCGACGTGCTCGAGCTCAAGGCCAATCCCGATACCTTCGCTTCGGGCAACGTCCTCGAGGCCAAGCTCGACAAGGGCCGCGGCTCGGTCGCTACCGTGCTCGTGACCCGCGGTACCCTGCACGTGGGCGATACGCTGGTCGCCGGCCTTACCTATGGCCGCGTCCGCGCCATGCTCGACCCCAAGGGCCGCGCCGTCACCGAGGCCGGTCCCTCCGACGCCGTCGAGATCCTGGGCCTGCAGTCCGTTCCCAACGCCGGTGACGAGTTCCGCGTGTTCGAGGACGAGCGCGAGGCGCGCGCCCTGGCCGATGAGCGCTCGCTCAAGGCCCGTATCGAGGAGCAGAGCCGCGTGAAGCACGTCACGCTCGAGAACCTCTTCGAGACCATCGCCGACGCCGAGGTCAAGGAGCTCAACCTGATCATCAAGGCCGACGTCCAGGGCTCCATCGAGGCCCTTCAGGACTCGCTCGACAAGATGGATCAGTCCGAGGTCCGCATCAACACGATCCACTCCGCGGTCGGTGCCATCAACGAGACCGACGTCGTCCTGGCCGACGCCTCCAACGCCATCATCATTGGCTTTGGCGTGCGTCCCGACGGTAAGGCCCGCTCCGCTGCCGAGCGCGAGGGCGTCGAGATTCGTTGCTACGACGTTATCTACAAGTGCCTCGAGGAGCTCGACGCTGCCCGTATCGGCATGCTCAAGCCCACCGAGGTCGAGGTCTCCACGGGTACCGCGACCGTCCTGGACACCTTTAAGGTGCCCAAAGTCGGTATCGCCGCCGGTGTCCGCGTCGAGGAGGGCGAGATCGCCGCGACCGATTCCGTGCGCCTGGTGCGCGACGGCATCGTTGTCTTTAACGGTAAGATCGCCTCGATGCGCCACTACAAGGACGAGGCCAAGAGCCTCAAGAGCGGTTCCGAGGGCGGCATTGGCCTGGAGAACTTCCAGGACATCAAGCCCGGCGACCAGATCGAGGGTTACCGTATCGACCAGGTTGCCCGTACCGAGTAGGGGGTAGCGCTATGAAGCAAACGCAGGCAACCCGCCGTCTGGGCGAGCAGCTTCGCGAGAAGCTCGGTTATATCCTTCTCTTTGAGGTTTCCGATCCGCGTCTCGACCTGGTCACCCTGACCGCGGTCGAGGTCGCGGTGGACCGTTCGTTCGCGCGCGTGTACGTGTCGTGCGATGCGAGCCGCTACGATGAGGTCATGGAGGCGCTCGCCAGCGCCAAGGGTCGCATTCGCAGCCTGTTGGCTCGCTCGCTCGACTGGCGCGTCACGCCCGAGCTCGATTTTCGCATCGATCGCTCGACCGATGAGGCCGAGCGCATTACGCGTGCGCTGGAGAATGTCCCGGCCACGCTGGCGATCGAAAAGGACGAGGACGGCTATCCCATAGCGGATGCCGCCCAGGAGGCAGCTTTAGATGACTAATTCCGCCGACCTCGTCTCGTGCGAGTCTGCAGATATTAAACGACGCATCCTCGAGCTTATCGAGGATGCGTCCTCCATTGCGATCTCGGGTCATACCTCTCCCGACGGCGATGCCCTGGGCTCCGTGTTGGGCCTGGGCCTCTCGCTCATGAAGGCGTTCCCCGACAAGGACATCGCGCTGCTGCTCGCAGACGACGATCCCGTTCCGCGTATTTACCGCTTTATGGAAGGCGCCGATCGTCTGGTGCCGGCATCTGCGTATACGGGCGATCCCGACCTGTTTATCTCGGTGGATGTGCCGGTTGTCGAGCGTCTGAACAACTCGGCCGACGTGCTCCGCCGCTCCAAACATGTGGTGTGCTTTGACCACCATCCGGCGCGCGAGGAGTTTGCCGAGGTAAGCCTGAGGCGTGTCGATGCTGCGGCGTGCGCCATGATCATCGACCGCTTTCTGGATGATTGCGGCATTGTCGTTCGCGATCGCATCGCCACCTGTCTGCTCTGCGGCCTGGTTACCGATACCGGTCGTTTTCAGTATCAGAATGCCGATGCCGCTGCGTTCCATGCGGCTTCGCGCCTGGTGGCGCACGGTGCCGACCCGGCGCGTGTCGCGCTCGAGGTCTATCAGAGCATGCGCGTCGAGTTCTTGCACCTCAAGTCCATCGTCATGGGCCGCATCAAGACGGTCGCGCACGGGCGCGTGGCGTATAGCTACGCGTACGAAAGCGACCTTAAGGAATGTGGCGTCACCTCGGATGAGTGCGACGGCTTGGTCGATGTGGTGCGCTCGGTGATGGGTGTCGAGGTCTGCCTGTTCCTTAAGGGCATCGAGGGCGATACCAAGGTGCGCGGAAACCTGCGCTCCAAGGGCGACATGGATGTCTCCGAGATTGCGGCCAACTTTGGCGGAGGCGGACATCACGCTGCCGCCGGCTTTACCAATAACGGAACGATTTTCGAGACGCTCACCGCGGCACTTCCCATGCTGGCCGAGCTGGTGGGGGAGGATCCCGCTTCGGTGACCGTCGAGCTTTAACTTTTTGGATGGTACATGGCTCGTCGTACGCCTTCTCAATTGAATATGTTGCTCGCCGTCGATAAACCGGTGGGCTGCACGTCCCACGACGTGGTTTCGCGGTGCCGGCGCGCCCTCCATGAGCGGCGCGTCGGTCATGCCGGCACGCTCGACCCCATGGCGTCGGGTGTCATGGTGGTGGGCGTGGGCCAGGCTACGCGTCTGCTGGGCATGCTTACCCTCGATACCAAAAGTTACGTCGCCGATATCTCGTTTGGCGCCGAGACCAATACCGACGATGCGGAAGGCGAGGCCGTCCGTACGGTTGCCATTGCACCCGAACTGCGCGATCCGGCCTATGCCCGTGAGCGCTTGAGCGCCATGCTGGGCCCTCAGATGCAGATCCCGCCGGCGTTTTCGGCTATTTCGGTCAACGGCGTGCGCGCCTATAAGTCTGCACGTGAGGGCAATGCCGTTGAGTTGCCTGCGCGCCCGGTCGAGGTATATTCTGCCGACCTGATCGCCGTGAGTGGCGAGGGCGATTCCTGCATTTGGACCGTTGCCTTCTCGGTGAGCAAGGGCACCTATATCCGTGCGCTCGCTCGCGACCTGGGTCGCGCCTGCGATAGTGCCGCGCATATTTCCGCGCTGCGCCGTACCGCTTCTGGCATTGTCTCCATCGGTGCCTGCCATGCGGTCGAGGAGCTTTCTGCCGAGTCCGCTGCCGGCTTTGCCTTGGACCCCATTGCGGCCCTCGGCGCCACGCGTGTCGACTTGCCGGGCAATCTTGCCGACGATCTGCTGTGCGGACGTCGTATTCCTATTGATCGCGCGCTCGCCGGCTTCGATGCGTCGAAGGCACCGTTTGCGCTGGTGCTCGATGGCGGGCTCAAGGCTTTGGCTCGTATCGAGGATGGTCGCTTTGTGATGGAGCACGTCTTTCCGCAGGCGATCGGCGGTGTTCGATGATGCTGGACCCTCGCGAGCTCGCGCGCTCATTTTTTGTGGGCGCGGCGGCGGAGGCCCGCATCGTTCTGGCTGATGCTTTTGATGACTGCGAGTCTATGGGTGCCGCCTCGATTGCCATCGGCGTGTTCGATGGCGTGCATAGGGGACATCGTGAGCTGATCGACGCGGTCATTCGCGATGCGCGCGTCCACGGCTGCAAAGCGGTTGTCGTAACGTTTGACCCTGATCCAGATGTTGTGGTGAGCCCTGCGCCCGCTCAAAAATTGATGACGACGGCCGACCGTCTGCATGCCCTGGCTCAGACTGGGGTCGATGCCGTGGTGGCTGTTCCCTTTACTCCCTCGGTAGCGTCGCTCGACCACGTGGGCTTCCTTGAGCTGTTGGCGCATGTTGTCGACATTCGCTCCATTCGCGTTGGCAGCGATTTTAGGCTGGGCCGCGGCGGTGCCTCGGGCGTTGCCGAGATGCAGGCATGGGGTGTCGAGCGCGGTGTTGACGTGTATGGGCACAATTTGCTGTGCGAGGGCGGCGAGGCTGTCTGCGCCACCCGCATTCGACGTGAGCTGAGCTTGGGCCACGTTGAGCTGGCAGCCGATCTACTCGGCCGTCCCTATATGGTGCGCGGCGGCGTGATCCGCGGCCGTCACGAGGGCTCCGATATGGGATTTCCTACGGCAAACCTGCTGGTGCCAAACGGAATCCAGCTGCCTGCCGATGGCGTCTACGAGGGCCTTGTGCTGGTCGACGATACCGTGTGGCCCGCTGCCGTCAACGTGGGCCTGCCGCCGACGTATGCCGACGATGCCGCTTCGGCGCATCTCGAGGCCAACTTGATCGGGTATGCGGGCTACCTGTATGGACGTTCGGTTTCGTTGGCGTTTACGCGTTGGCTGCGTCCTTCGCGCGTGTTCGATTCGCTGGACGAGCTTATCGCGACCGTTGAGGGTAATATTGACGATATCCGTCATAATTTGGGTGAGCAGGGGGTGGGCATCCGTGATTAGCGATGAGGAGAAAGACCAGGTGCGCGCTGCGTCCGACCTGGTTGCCATCGTGCAGGAAACGGTTGAGCTCAAGCCCCGCGGCCATGAGTTTTGGGGTTGCTGCCCCTTCCATGGCGAAAAGACCCCATCGTTTCACATTATCCCCGCTACGCAGGTGTGGCACTGCTTTGGCTGCGGCGAGGGCGGCGACGTCTTCACCTACATCATGAGGCGCGAGAACCTGAGCTTTCCCGAGTCGATTCGCTACCTGGCCGATCGTGCCGGCATTGAGCTGCACGATACCGGCGCGCAGCGCGATCGCGGCACCAAGCGCGCCCGCATCTATGACCTGTGCGCCGAGACGGCCCGGTTCTATCACACCATGCTCATGCGCGGTAAGGACAGCCGTCCGCGCGAGTACTTTGCCAGCCGCGGTATGGGTGGCGACGTCTGCCGTCGCTACTGCCTGGGCTTTGCGCCGGGTCGCAATATGTTGGTGGCCCATCTGTCGCAGAAGGGCTTTACCCCGCAGGAGATGATCGACGCCAACGTGGCCGTGAGCCGCGGGCGCGGACAGCTTGCCGATCGTTTTTACGACCGTGTGATGTTTCCCATCTTTGACGAACAGGGTCATAACATCGCCTTTGGCGGTCGTATTATGGGCGACGGCCAACCCAAGTATCTCAACACCGCCGAGACGAGCGTGTTTCATAAAAAGAGAAACCTCTACGGCTTTAACTGGGCCAAGGAGTTTATCGTCGCGCAGGATACCGCCATCGTGGTGGAGGGATATACCGACTGCATCGCCTGCTGGGAGGCGGGGATCAAAAACGTCGTCGCCACGCTGGGTACGGCGCTGACGGAACATCACGTAAAGACGCTCACCCGTTTTGCCAAGCGCATCGTGTATATGTTCGATGGTGACGCCGCCGGTCAAAAGGCCGCGCGCCGCGCGATTCAGTTTATCGAGCAGGACTCGATGGACCTGCGCTGCGTGGTGCTTCCTGACGGCAACGACCCTATGGAGTTCATCTCCGCGCATGGTGGCGAGGCACTGCAGGCGCGTATCGCCGCCGCCGAGCCCCTCATGGACTTTGTGTACCGCTCACTGCAGGAGTCGAGCGACATTACCACGCCGGGCGGTCGCGCCAAGGCGCTCGAGGATGCGCTGACGCTCATCTATCCGCTGCGCGATAGCTACATGATCGATACGTACTTTATCCAGATAGCCGACCTTCTGGGCCTGGATTTGGAGACGGTACGCTCGAGCTCGGGCCGTGTGTTTCGCGATGTCGCCAAACGCGAGGACGCCGAGCGTCGTCGCGAGCAGAACTACGAGCGCCAGCGGGCACAGGCCGAGCGCGCAGGCAGCGCGGGCGGTCGGGTGTCCGGTCCGCAGGGGGCATCTCGCGGCGCCTGGGCGTCGGGGACGACGCCGCCGGTATCCGCACCGGTCGAGGAGGAACCGTACGACTATGTGCCGCTCGAGGCCTACGGGGCCGCGCCGGTCGAGGTCGTCGACGATATGCCGCCGATCGATGTGCCTGCTGGCATGGACGCGGCGCCCGCGGGGTCTGCTTCGAGCGCTTCCGTTCCGGCGACGCCGATCGTGCTGACCGATCTGGAGCGGAAGTCTCTGGCGGGGGAGCGCGAGCTGTTGACGATGCTCACCAGCTACCCCGATCTATTCCGCACGTACGCCGATCGCATCTGCTCGATCGAGTGGGTAGACCCCCGTCACGAGTCCATCGCGTGGGCCGTGCTCGCGACACCGCCGGGCACCGATCCCGCGGCGTGCATGGACGCCGCGCGCGCGGTGTGTCCCGAGGCGGCTTCGCTTGTCAGCGCCGGGCGCATCTCGGCGACGAGCAAACATCCCACCGAGACGAACATCGTCTTTATGCTCGATACGCTTGAGCTTTACACCATCAAGCGCCGTATGCGGGCTGCCCAGGCCAAGCTGCGCCAGGACCGGTCGCTCGACGATGACGCGCGCCGTGCATTGACCATGCAGGCCGCGCAGGATTCTTTGCGCCAGCGCGAGCTCCAGAAGTCGATTGGCGGCGTGGCCGATCCGTTTCGGTTGATTGGTTTGGAGGCCGCGGGTCCCGATCAGGCCTAGATGTTGTGGTCAATCGGCATGTTATCTGCTATATCCAGTCTGAATTTTGGGTATAGACGTGTAAGTGTGTGCTAAAGTAATGTGTCCTGTGGACTACGAAGGGAGAATCTGTGCCAAATAAGACTGAGAGCACGGGTACTGGGCTGGAATCCTACGTTGCTAAGCTCATGGGCAACGGCTCAAACAGGACTTCGGTAACCGAGGACGAGATCCAGGTCGTCCTGAAGGACATCGATGTTTCTGACGAGCAGCTCAACGCGGTCTATTCCGCGCTGCGCAACAGCGGCATCCAGATTATCTCCGCGAGCGGAAACGACGACGCCCCCATGGACGTCGACGATGACGATAACGATACCGACGATTTCGATGACGACGAGGAGCACGATTCCGGCTCGCTCGACGATCATGAGCTTAAGATGGCCCGTCAGGCCGATGCCGAGATGGGTTCTTGCAAGAGCAAAAAGAAGCGCACCGTCCGCACGTCCCGTTCGCGTTCTCGCGTGCGTGGCATCGATGCCTCCACGGTGATGCTGACCGGTGACCCGGTTCGTATGTACCTTAAGGAGATCGGCAAGGTCGACCTGCTGACCGCCTCCGAAGAGGTCGATCTGGCCATGAAGATCGAGGCCGGTCTTGAGGCCACCGAGAAGCTCGAGGCCGCCGAGGCGGGCGAGATCGAGCTCACTCGCGCCGAGATGCGTCGTCTGACTCGTATCGAGAACGTGGGCCTCGAGGCCAAGCAGGCGCTCATCAGCGCCAACCTCCGTCTGGTCGTCTCCATCGCCAAGCGCTACGTCGGTCGCGGCATGCTGTTCCTGGATCTGATCCAGGAGGGCAACCTCGGTCTGATCCGCGCCGTCGAGAAGTTCGACTACCAGAAGGGCTTCAAGTTCTCCACGTACGCCACGTGGTGGATCCGTCAGGCCATCACGCGCGCTATCGCCGACCAGGCCCGTACCATCCGTATTCCCGTGCACATGGTCGAGACCATCAACAAGCTTGTCCGCGTGCAGCGCCAGCTCCTCCAAGATCTTGGTCGCGACCCGACCCCCGAGGAGATCGGTGCCGAGATGGACATGAGTGCCGACCGCGTCCGCGAGATTCAGAAGATCTCGCAGGAGCCCGTGTCGCTCGAGACTCCTATCGGCGAGGAAGAGGATTCCCAGCTGGGCGACTTTATCGAGGACTCCCAGGCCATCGTTCCGCCCGATGCCGCCAGCTTCTCCATGCTGCAGGAGCAGCTCACCCAGGTGCTCGACTCGCTTGCCGATCGTGAGCGCAAGGTTATTGAGCTGCGCTTTGGACTTGTCGACGGACATCCCCGCACGCTCGAGGAAGTCGGCCGCGAGTTTGGTGTCACGCGCGAGCGCATCCGCCAGATCGAGTCCAAGACCCTGGCCAAGCTCCGCCACCCCAGCCGCTCCAGCAAGCTCAAAGACTATATCGAAAGCTAGTTATGCAAGAAGCGCCCTCAAGCACATCCGCTTGAGGGCGCTTTCATGTAACAAGGGCCGGCAGTTAAGGCACGGGTAGTCTTTTTGGGACGGGGCTTTTTTAGCTGCCCTATCTCAATGCGTGGCTCAAGCTTTAAAGGCCCCAGATTGGGTAGCTAAAAAAGCCCCGTCCCAGAATGAACTGCCTCCCATTTCTTGGACATGAGAAATGGGAGGCTTTTTATGCGTGTCGACTTGAGGGTGAAGCACGACATCGAGGCCAGGAAGGCGGCGATCGGGCTCTTCGA